>NZ_MBET01000049.1:0-14279 GCF_001954215.1 Mycobacterium sp. IS-2888 | reverse complement strand
CCGCCCGGCGATCCGCTCGCGCCCCCGCCGCCGCCCAACCCCCTGGCTCCGCCGCCTGTCGCACAACCGGCGGCCGCGGCCGCCGGGCAGGACCCGACGCCCTTCACCGGCACCGCGCCGTTCGGGCCCCCGAAGATCCTGCCCGCCGGTGGCTCGACGGTGGGGGTCGGTCAGCCGATCATCATCAACTTCCCGGGCCGGGTCGACGACGCCGGCGCGGCCATCAACGCCGTCCACGTGTCGTCCGTCCCACCGGTCCCCGGCAAGTTCTACTGGATGACGCCCACGCAGCTACGGTGGCGCCCGCTGAGCTTCTGGCCCGCACACACCGCGGTGACCGTCGACGCGGGCGGCACGGTGTCGAGCTTCCACACCGGCGACACGCTGATCGCCACGGCCGACGACGCCACGCACCAGCTGACCGTGACCCGCAACGGCACCGTGGAGAAGACCATCCCGATGTCGATGGGCATGACGTCCGGCAACCACCAAACTCCCAACGGCACGTACTACGTGCAGGAGAAGATGCCCTCGGTGGTGATGGATTCCTCGACCTACGGGGTCCCCGTTAACTCGACGTACGGCTACAAGGTGACCGTCGAACTCGCCGTCCGGTTCGACAACGTCGGCGACTTCGTGCACAGCGCCCCGTGGTCGGTGGACGACCAGGGCAAGCGCGACGTCAGCCACGGCTGCATCAACATCAGCCCCGCCAACGCGAGGTGGTTCTTCGACAACTTCGGCGCCGGTGACCCGATCATCGTGAAGAACTCGAGCGGCGGCGACTACAAAAAGAACGACGGCTCCGCCGACTGGATGAACTGACGGCTTAGCGGGGCTGGACCGAGCGGTCCCCCTCTGGGGAAGTGCCCCCAGCGCGCGGGGCTTCCGTTTGCCCGGCGGTTATGTATAGCATCATACATATGCGAAGCCCCCGCGAGCGGATGGTTGTCTCCGCCGCGCTGTTGATCAGGGAACGCGGCGCGCACGCCACCGCGATCTCCGACGTCCTCGAACACAGCGGGGCGCCCCGCGGCTCGGCCTATCACTACTTCCCGGGCGGGCGGACGCAACTGCTCTGCGAGGCGGTCGATCTCGCCGGCGAGCATGTCGAAGCCCTCATCAGCCAGCCGGACAGCAGCAGCGAATTGTTGGACACGCTGATCGACACGTATCGACGCCAGCTGCTCGACACCGATTTCCGCGCCGGTTGCCCGATCGTCGCCGTCTCGGTCGAAGCCGGTGACGAGCAGGACCGCGACCGCATGGCGCCGGTGGTCGAGCGCGCGGCCGCGGTGTTCGACCGCTGGAACGACCTGATCGCGGCGCGCTTCATCAGCGACGGCATCGCGCCGGACCGCGCCCGCGACCTGGCGATGACCGCGACGGCCGCGCTCGAGGGCGCGATCGTGCTGGCCCGGGTGCGGCGCGACCTGACACCCCTTGATGCCGTGCACCGCCAGTTACACCGGCTGCTCGAAGTCGAGCTCTCCGAAAGGAATTCGCAATGACGACCACCGATTGGCAGCCCACCGCATGCATTCTGTGCGAATGCAACTGCGGCATCGTCGTGCAGGTCGAGGACCGCAAACTGGCGCGCATCCGCGGCGACAAGGAGCATCCCGGGTCGCAGGGCTACACCTGCAACAAGGCGCTGCGGCTGGATCATTACCAGAACAACCGCGCTCGCCTGACCTCTCCGATGCGCCGCCGCGCCGACGGAACCTTCGAGGAGATCGACTGGGACACCGCGATTGTCGAGATCGCCGAGCGTTTCAAGCACATCCGCGACACTTATGGCGGCGACAAGATCTTCTATTACGGCGGCGGCGGGCAGGGCAACCACCTGGGCGGGGCCTACAGCGGGGCGTTCCTGAAGGCGCTGGGGTCACGCTATCGGTCAAATGCGTTGGCGCAGGAGAAGACCGGTGAAGCATGGGTAGACGCGCAGCTGTACGGCGGTCACACGCGAGGCGAGTTCGAGCACGCCGAGGTGTCGGTGTTCGTCGGCAAGAACCCCTGGATGTCGCAGAGCTTTCCCCGGGCCCGGGTCGTGCTCAACGAGATCGCCAAGGACCCGAACCGGTCGATGATCGTGATCGATCCCGTGCTCACCGACACCGCGAAGATGTCCGACTTCCACCTGCGGGTGCGGCCCGGCACCGACGCGTGGTGTCTGGCGGCCCTGGCCGGCATCCTGGTCCAGGAAAACCTTTGCGACGAAGCGTTTCTCGCTGAGCACGTTCATGGGGTAGACGCCGTGCGGGACGCGCTGCGCGAAGTACCGGTCGCCGACTACGCGCAGCGCTGCGGGGTGGACGAAGAGCTGCTCCGGGCGGCCGCGCGCCGCATCGCGGCCGCGGACAGCGTCGCGGTGTTCGAGGACCTCGGCATCCAGCAGGGGCCCAACAGCACGCTGTGCTCGTATCTGAACAAGATGCTATGGATTCTCACCGGCAATTTCGCGAAAAAGGGTGGCCAGCACCTGCATTCGTCGTTCGCACCCCTGTTCAGCACGGTCTCCGGCCGCACTCCCGTCACCGGCGCACCCATCATCGCCGGACTGATCCCGGCGAATGCGGTGCCCGAAGAGATTTTGACCGACCACCCGGACCGGTTCCGGGCGATGATCGTCGAAAGCGGAAACCCCGCCCACTCGCTGGCCGACTCGGCCGCGTGCCGCGAGGCGTTCCAGAGCCTGGAGCTGATGGTGGTCGTCGACGTCGCGATGACCGAGACCGCCAGGCTGGCCCACTACGTGCTCCCCGCGGCCTCTCAGTTCGAAAAGCCCGAGGCCACATTCTTCAATTTCGAGTTCCCGCACAACGGCTTTCAGTTGCGCCGGCCGTTGCTCGAGCCGTTGCCGGGCACCCTGCCCGAACCCGAGATCTGGGCGCGGCTGGTGCGGGCGCTCGGCGTCGTCGACGAGGCGGACCTGCGCCCCCTGCGCGAGGCCGCGCAGCGCGGCCGCGACGCCTACACCGAGGCGTTCCTCGGCGCGATGGCCACCAACCCGACCGTCGCGAAGTTACTCCCGTATGTGCTCTACGAAACGCTCGGACCGACACTGCCGGAGGGCCTGGCCGGTGCGGCCGCCTTGTGGGGGCTGGCCCAGAAGACCGCGATGACCTATCCCGACGCGGTGCGGCGCGCCGGCCATGCCGACGGCAACGCGCTGTTCGACGCCATCATGGACAGCCCGTCGGGCGTCACGTTCACCGCCCATAACTACGAGGACGACTTCGAGCTGATCGGCCACGCCGATCACAAGATCGCTTTGGAAATCCCCGAATTGCTGGCCGATTTGGCGGCATTGACCGCGGCACCGCCGCGGCTGACCACGCCGGAGTTTCCCATCGTGCTCTCGGTGGGCGAGCGGCGCGCCTACACCGCCAACGACATCTTCCGCGACCCGTCCTGGCGCAAACGCGACGCCGACGGGGCGCTGCGGGTCAGCGTGGAGGACGCCCAGGCCCTGGGGCTGGTCGACGGCGGCCGGGCCCGGGTCAGTACGGCCGCCGGAAACGCGGAGGCGACCATCGAAATCGCCGAGACCATGCTGCCCGGGCATGCGGCTCTGCCCAATGGTTTCGGACTCGACTACATCGACGACGACGGGCACACGGTCGTTCCCGGCGTCGCGCCCAACATGCTGACCTCCACACGGTGGCGCGACAGCTACGCCGGCACGCCGTGGCACAAGCACGTGCCCGCCAGGATCGAGGCGCTGGCGGGGGTCAGTTCCAGATCCTGACCCGGCGCTGCGGTTCCAGGAACAACGCGTCGTCCTCGGCCACGTCGAAGGCGTCGTAGAACGCGTCCACGTTGCGGATGACGCCGTTGCACCGGAACTCCGGCGGGGAGTGCGGGTCCACCGCTAGGCGCCGAATCGCTTCGGCCTCACGGGATTTGGTCCGCCACACCTGCGCCCAGCCGTAGAACACCCGCTGCACGCCGGTCAGGCCGTCGATGACCGGCGCGGGCCGGCCATTCAGCGACAACTGGTAAGCCAGCAGTGCGATCGACAGCCCACCAAGGTCGCCGATGTTCTCGCCGACGGTGAACGCGCCATTCACGTGGTGGGCGCCGTCGAGACCCCTCGGCGTGTACGCCTCGTATTGCTCGATGAGCGCCTTGGTGCGGGCGCCGAACTCGGCGCGGTCGTCGTCGGTCCACCAGTCGAGGAGATTGCCGTCGCCGTCGTACTTGGCGCCCTGGTCGTCGAAACCGTGGCCGATCTCGTGCCCGATCACCGCGCCGATCCCGCCGTAGTTGGCGGCATCGTCGGCCCGGGCGTCGAAGAATGGCGGCTGCAAAATCGCTGCGGGAAAGACGATTTCGTTCATACCCGGGTTGTAGTAGGCGTTGACGGTCTGCGGCGTCATGAACCATTCGTCGCGGTCCACCGGCCCGCCCAGCTTCGCCAGCTCGCGGTCATGGTTGACGGCGTAGCCCCGCTGGTAGTTGCCGTAGAGGTCGTCGCGGTCGATCACCAGCTTGGAGTAGTCGCGCCACTTCGTGGGGTTGCCGACCTTGGCGGTGAACTTGTCCAGCTTGGCCAGCGCGCGTTGCCGGGTCTGCGGCGTCATCCAGTCCAGCTCGCTGATGCTGATGCGGTAGGCCTCTTGCAGGTTTTTCACCAGCTCGTCGATGCGCGCCTTCGCGTCCGGTGGGAAATGCCGTTGCACGTAAAGCTTTCCGACCGCATCGCCCATCAGGCCCTCGACCAGCGACACCGCCCGCTTCCAGCGGTCCCGGATCTGTTCGGCACCGGTCAGCAGGCGGCCGTAGAAGTCGAAGTCCGCGGCGACGATGGCGTCGGTCAGCCAGGCCGCGCGGGCGCGGATCAACCGCCACCGCGCCCAGCGCTTCCAGTCGTCGAGATCTTCGCCGTGCCAGAGCGCGGCGAATGCGGTGAGGTAATCGGGTTGGCGCACAACAAGTTCCGCGAACGCCTCCGGCGCGCCGCCCAGCGCGGTCACCCAGCCGGCCCAGTCGAAGCCGGGGCCTTCGGTCCGCAGCTCGGCGAAGGTGCGCAGGTTGTAGGTGAGGTCGGCGTCGCGACGCTTGACGACATCCCAGTGCGCGGCGGCAAGTTTGGTCTCCAGCGCCACGATCCGGGCCGCGGTCTCGGCGTGGTCGGCCGCGTCACCGCCGTAAACCAGCCCGAACATCCGCGCGATGTGCCCCGGGTAGGCGGCCAGCACCGCGGCGTGCTGCTGGTCGCGGTAGTAGGACTCGTCGGGCAATCCGAGGCCGGATTGGTTGACGTGCACCAGGTATCGCGTCGAGTCCTTCGCATCGGTATCCACATACAGCCCGACGCCGCCACCGACCCCGGTGCGTTGCAGGGCGCCGAGGGTGGCCGCCAACGCCGCTGCGTCGGCGGCGTCGTCGATGGTGGCCAGCTCGTCGAGTAGTGGCTCGGTTCCCCGCCGTTCGACGGCTGCCTCGTCGAGGAAGCTGGCGTAGAGGTCGCCGATGCGTTGTGCATCAGTGCCCACCGGCGCGCCGCTTCGGCTGGCTTCGACGATCAGATCGCGCACCTGCTCCTCGGCCTGGTCGAAGAGCAGACGGAAAGCGCCGTCGGTCGCGCGGTCGGCGGGTATGTCGTGTTCGGCCAGCCAGCGGCCGTTGACGTGGCCGAACAGATCGTCCTGGGGGCGGGCATTCTCGTCGACGTAGCTCAGGTCGATGCCCGAGCGGATGGCCTCTACTGTCACCCCGCCATCCTTCCATCTCTTTTCGGGTGCAACGATCGGCCCATGTCCGACGCCGAGGAGACCGAAGCACCCGACGACGACGATCCCGTCGAGGAAGCCGCGGCGGACGGGATGTTTTCTCCGTACGGCATCGCGTCGACCGTGATCGGCCTGCTGTCGGTGGCCGCGGTGGTGCTCGGCGCGCTCATCTGGAACGCACACCGTGACGAGGTGGGCGAACGCAGCTACCTGAGCCGCGTCATGCAGACGGCCGCGGACTGGACCGGCGTGCTGATCAACATGAACACGAAGAACATCGACACCAGCCTGCAGAAGCTGCACGACGGCACGGTCGGTGAACTCAACACTGACTTCGACGCGGCGATGCAGCCCTACCGGCAGGTGGTGGAAAAGCTGCAGTCGCAAAGCAGCGGCCGGATCGAAGCCGTTGCGATCGAAACGGTGCGCCACGACCTGGATCCCCAGCCCGGTGCCCCCAAGCCGGTGGTCCCCACCAAGTTGCCGCCGTTCGCCAGCCGCGCCGACTCGGTGATGCTGGCCGCCACATCGGTCAGCGAGAACGTCGGCGCCAAACCCCAGACGGTGCACTGGAATTTGCGGCTCGAGGTCTCCGACGTGGACGGCAAGCTGCTGATCTCCGGGCTGGAGTCGATCCGGTGAGAAATCTTTGGCGGCTCTTGGCTTTCGACATCGTGGCCCCGCTGGTCGCGATTGGCGCGCTGCTGATGATCGGGGTCATCCTGGGCTGGCCGCTGTGGTGGGTGTCGGCCTGCTCGGTGCTGTTGGTGCTGATCGCCGAGGGCGTCGGCGTCAACTTCTGGCTGCTGCGCCGCGATTCGGTGAGCGTCG
This sequence comes from Mycobacterium sp. IS-2888, assembly GCF_001954215.1. Taxonomy (NCBI): domain Bacteria; kingdom Bacillati; phylum Actinomycetota; class Actinomycetes; order Mycobacteriales; family Mycobacteriaceae; genus Mycobacterium; species Mycobacterium sp. IS-2888. The sequence goes on along the minus strand of NZ_MBET01000049.1, from coordinate 7,707 downwards.
GCACCGACGACGACGCCCCCGGGCTGCGGCTGGCCGTCGTGTTGTTGTGCGCGGCCGCGCTGACGGCGGCCGTGCTGACCGGATACACGCACTGGACCACATCGGATCGCGAGTTCAAGAAGGACTCGCGGCAGGTGGTGCAGGTCGCCACGGGGATGGCGGAGGCGATGGCGTCGTTCACCCCGAGCGCCCCGACGAGTTCCATCGACCGGGCCGCGGCGATGATGGTGCCCGAGCAGGCCGGGGCATTCAAGGAGCAATACAAAAAGACCAGCGCCGATCTGGCCCAGCACAACGTCACCGCACAGGCCTCGACGCTGGCGGCCGGAGTCGAGGCCATCGGCCCGACGGCGGCCAGTGTGGCGGTGATCCTCCGGGTCACCCAGAACACGCCCGGCCAGCCGCCCAGCCGAGCGGCGCCCGCACTGCGGGTGGCGCTGATCAAGCGCGACGGCAATTGGCTGGTGTCCGACGTGGTGCCGGTCAACGCCCGCTGATCAGTTGGCTTCGGCGGATCGGGGCGATTTCACCTTGACGAAACGGTCCGACAAACGACGGATCCGGATCATCAGCGAGGCCGACGGGGACACGCTGCCGTCGAGATAGGCGGCCAGATCCTCGGGCTCCACCCCGATGCGGGAAGCGAATTCCTGTTCCGCCAGTCCCGACCGGTCGATCAGCAGACGCACATGGCGGGCCACCTCGGTGCGTTCATTGGCCTCGAGGTGGGCGCGGGCGCGCTCGAGGACCTCCCACAGCGCCTTGGAGATGCCATACGGGCGGGTGCCCTCGAGGACTTCCTCGACCTGACGGGCCGTGCGCCCATACGGGTCGCGCTTGAGCGCGCCGGCGATGCGCTTCCAGGTGTCGATGTCCCCACCCTGCAGCGCCGAGCGGATGGCCGAGGTCGGCCAGAACTCCACCGGCTGCTCGGAATCACCCCCGGGCTTGCGCTGTTCAGGGGCCGGCCGCTCAGATGGCGGCGTGGGGCGTCGGTCGGCTGCCAACGTCACCTCGCCTCCTCCAGCATCGCGACGGCCACCGACAGACAGCGCTGCCTGACCTCTTCCCAGTCCGCCTTGGCGTCTGGTTCAGACCACTGCTCATCGAAATCGGACGGATGCGGATCTGCGAGCCGACGGACCAACTGGGTGGCAATCCATTGCTGCCTCGGTGGTTGACAACAGTAATACCTGTCGATTCCGGCCAGGACCAGCGCGGCGGTTTCGGGTTCCAATGTGTCCACCATGTCAGCAAATTCGGCGTAGTCGCGGCTGCTGTTACGGCACATGATCAGGTAGCCCTTGAGGCGCAGCGCCTCCGCGCCGGTGGGGACCAGCAACCGGTCCCCGGTGGGCAGTTGCACGTTGGTGGTCTCCACCGGGCTGCGTCGTGCGTACCTCGGTGCCTCGCCCGCGTCGGCGTCGAGGTCGGTCTCCAGCGCGTCGATGGCGACCGAAAGCCGTCCCCGCCACAGGGTGACCGGATGGACCGGCCGGTCGCCCCCGGCGATCGCCCGGGCGATGCCGTTGCGTGACGCCAGGCCGCCGACCAGCTTCTTGGTCCCCAGGGGACCGTTGGTATTGCCGTTGGTGCCGTTCTTCGAATTGGCCGGGGCCATCCCCTCGGCCTCGTCGCAGATGTCGACCTGGTGGGGGATCTGTCCGGGGCCCCGGCCGCGGCTGTCCTGTTGGGGACCGGGTTCCGTCGCCTTGCCGTTGCGCCCGCACCCGGTGAAGGCCAGCGGATCGGCCACGCAGATCGCGTCGGGCGCCAAGTGCTTCAGTTTTGCCGACGACTTGAGGACCATCCGCAGGTCCGCACTGGGCGCGGTCAGCGCCGAGATGTCGTCGGGGATGACCACGATGTCACTCAGGTCGACCTCGGGCAGCGGCCTGTCGAAGTCCACCGACGGCAGGACGCGGGACAGCCAGCGGGGCAGCCACCAGTTCCACTGGGCGAACATCGCCATCAGCGCGGGCACCAGGACCAGCCGGACGATGGTGGCGTCCACCGCGATCGCGACGGCGCACGCCACACCGATCTCGGCCACCAGCGGCATGCCGGCGAACGCGAAGCCGATGAACACCGCGATCATGATCAGGGCGGCGCTGGTGATCGTGCGCGCGCTGGTGCTCACGCCGTATGCCACCGCGTCGCGGGTATTGCCGGTGCGCAGGAAGCGTTCCCGGATGCGGGTGAGCAGGAAGATCTCGTAGTCCATCGACAACCCGAAGGTCATCGCCAGCACCAGCGGGGGGACGGTGCTGTCGATCGAGCTGATGTGGCTGAACCCGAGATCGGACAGCCAGCCCCACTGGAACACCATCACCAGGCTGCCGTAGGCGGCGGCGACGGACAGCAGCGTCATCAGCACGCCCTTGAGCGCCAAGAACACCGAGTGGATCGAGACGAGCAGCATCACGAACGCGATGAGCGCGACAAAGAGCAGCACCAGGGGCTCGGTGGCTGAGACGCGGTCATCGAAATCTTTGATCAGCGCGGTCGGACCACCGACGTCCACCCGCGCCGCCCCCTGCTCCTTGGGCAGCTGCGCGCGCATCCAGTCGACGGTGTGCCGCGCGCTCATGTCCTCGGGATCGACCGACAACACCGCGGACAGCAACGCGCTGTTGTTGTCGTCGGCGAATTGCGGTGGCGCCACCGATATGACCTTGGGCGCCTGGGCCATTCGTTGCCGGATCGCCGCGATCGCCTGGCCGTGCTCGGGCGCGGAGGCGCTGCCGTCGGGAAATGTGACCAGCACCTGAACCGGGCCGAGCGCGCCGGGTCCGAGCGCTTCGGACGCCGCGCCGACCCCGGCGCGAATCTCGTGCGAGTAGTCGAATTGGCGCAGCAGGCTGTTGCCCAGCACCATCGATGTCGCCGGCGCCGCCATGACCAGCAGGACGGTCGAGGCCGCCAGCGCCGAGATCCAAGGCCGGCGCATGACCCAGCCGACCCAGCGGTTCCAGAACCGCGATTGCGTGCTCTCCGGCCGCCGCGACCAGTGCAGCAGGGCCGAGCGCTTGGCGGCCGCCCGGCCGAAGGTCGCCAGCACCGCCGGCGTCAGGGTCGCCGACGTCAGCATCGCCACCGCGACGGCCATGATCGCCCCGCTGGCCATCGACTTCAGCGCCGGGGTGTTGATCAGGTAGATGCCGGTGAGTGAGGCGATCACCGTCATCCCGGACAGCACGACCGCCAGCCCGGAGGTGGCCATCGCGGCGTCGACGGCTTCGCGCGGCTGTCGGCCGGTACGCAGCTCCTCGCGGAAGCGCATCAAAATGAACAGCGAGTAGTCGACGGCAAGCGCGATGCCGAACATGGACACAGTCGACGTCACGAACACCGACATCGTGGTGTAGGCCGACAACAGGTAGACCAGGCCCATTGTGACGACGACCGTGCAGACGCCCAGGGCCAGCGGAATCGCCGCTGCCGCAAGCGAACCGAACACCGCGAGCAAGACGATCAGAATGATCGGCAGGTTCCACTGTTCGGCCTTGGCGATGTCGTGTTTGGTGTTTGCCGCCGCCGCGGCGGACAGCGCGCCCTGCCCGATGACGTAAAGCCGGACCCGGCCGTTCGCGGTCTGGCCGGACTGGTCGCCGTTGATGCCCACCTTTTGGCGTAGCTGCTTGGCGATGTCGCTGGTGCCGGAATTGCGGGAATCCAGCCGCAGCGACAGCACATAAGGCCGGTCGGGTTGCGGTGGCCGCTGGGTGGGGTTGGGCACCTCCGTCACGCCGGGGAACTCACCGGCGATCTGCCGCAGTTGCGCCACCGCGTCGTTGATGTCTTGGTAGCTGGCGTCCGGGCGGGGGGCGGCGACCAGGGCCAGGGACGACGCGCCCTGCTCGTGATACTGCTCCTCGAGCTGATCGTGGACCGCCAGCGACTGGGAGCCGGCCACCTCGAAACCGCCGCCGGTGAGATTTCCCGACTGCGTCAGCGCCAGATAGACCGCCGGCACCAACGCCAGCAACCAGCCTGTGAAGACCAACCAGCGGTGCCTGCGCAGGCTGCGGCTTAGGCGCATCATGAACTGCTGGATTTCGGTCTCCCCGGTCTTCTCGCGTAATGCGTGAGGGCGAGAATACCGCAGGAGGCTGTGGAGTATTGCCGCTTATGTGGTTCCTGAGCTGCGCAGACACCGAAGTTGCCAAGACGCTGCGAAGCCGTTGTGAATCGGTGATCAACCGGGATATCGGTCACATCCACTGGCAGCCCCGGTACCGGGGATGGCAGGATGTCGCATGCCGCGCGGGGGTCGGGGAACTTCGCGGCGAAATCGGCCCCTCAATCGCAGCGGTTTGCGACGCGTCAGAACTCGCGAGATCTCGCAAACGCAAAGGAGTTATCCATGAGGACAGCGACCTCGACCGGACGCCGCAGGATCGTCACCGTGGTGCTCGCCACCGCCGCGCCGTGCGCCGCGGCCGCGGTTCTGGCGGGGCCGCCGGCCACCGGTGCCAACGACCCGTGCGCGGCCAGTGAAGTCGCGCGGACGATCGGTTCGGTCTCCAAGTCGATGGGCGACTACCTGGACGCGCATCCCGAGACGAACCAGGCGATGACGACGATGCTGCAGCAGCAGGCCGGCCCGCAGTCGCTGGACTCGATGAAGTCCTACCTCCAGGCCAACCCCAAGGTCGCTCTTGATATGACGTCCATCGCGCAGCCGCTGACGAACGTCTCGACGCAGTGCAAGCTGCCGATCACGCTCCCGCAGGCGCTGGGCCTGATGCAGCAGGCCCAGGGTGCGACGGGCGGGTCACCCGCCGCGACCGGACCGGTCCCGCCGGCGCCGGGCGGCGCCCTGCTGCCGGGCGTCACGGTAGGCACCCCGAGCGGGCCGGTGGGCGTCCCGCCGCGGGCGAACAACGTCGGCTAAGGACCGCTTTCCGGATCTCGATCGGGCGGCGGCAGCGGCCCCTGCAGGGCCGTCTCCGTCGGGTCGGCGGCGAGATCGCCCTGGTGCCGCACGACGGGCAGCGGACCGGTGATCGGTTCGTCGTCGTCCGAATCGGCGACGTTCTCGGTGCGGAACATGAAGAAGAACACCACCCAGCCGACCGCGGCGATGAGCAACCAGCTGATCAACCGGTAGATCAGCATCGCCGAGATGGCACTGGGCAGCGACATGCCGCTGGAGACCAGGCCGGGGACCAGCACCGCCTCGACGACCAGCAGCCCGCCCGGCATCAGCGGGATGGTGCCGACCGCGCGGGCCGCCGCGTAGGCGACGGTCAGGCCCGCCACCGATGCGTGGTCGCCGGCCGCGTACGCGGCGAAGCCGAGGCAGGCGACGTCGGCGATCCAGTTGAACAATGACCAGCCGAACGCCACCCCCAAGTCGCGCCGGCCCAGGCTCACCGATTCGAGCTGCATGAGCGTCGCGCGCCACTTCTCCAGACCGGAGTCGGCCGGCCGCCCCCGAATCGAGTTGACCCACGACAAGACCCGGCTGCCGATGCCGTCGATCAGTTCCGGCCGCGACGCCACCGCCTGGGCGAGCAGCAGCAACGCGACGAAGCCGCCGAGCGTGAACAGCAGCGAGAACGGGTTGTTCTTCGCGCCCAGCAGGAACGCGCCGCCAAGGCCGAGCAGCGCCAGCCCCACGGCCTGCAGCACGCCCGACATCACCAGCTGCCAGGACGCCACCACCGTCGAGGCGCCCCAGAGCCGCTGCTGACGGAACAGGAAGGTGGCCGACAGCACCGGCCCGCCGGGCAGCGTGGTGCTCAGCGAGTTGGCGGCGTAGAACGCGGCCTCCGACCGCAATTGTTTGACGTGCACGCCAGCGGATTTCAGCAGCGTCCGCTGGATCTGGGCGAAGCTGTGCATCGACGCGGCGGCCGCTGCCACCGCGGCCAGCAGCCACCACCAGTTGGCCTCGTAGACGCTCGCCCAGGCTTTGGCCAGCTGGTCCCATCCCAGGGCGATCTCGACGGCCAGCACGACCGCGACGACCGACAGCACCACCCAGCGCAGCCACCAGTACTTCCCGCGCGGCGTGTCTCCCCCGCGGGCGGGTGGTACCCCCAGCCGTGGGTTGAGTTTGTGGGCGGGTGCGTCCGGCGACACGTGCATCAGGGTAACCGTGCAGGTGGCGCCGGAATTGGGGCGAAGCTCCGACCGTGTCGTCGTCGTAACCGGATCGTGCCGCCCGGGTGGTCGGTGGCCCGACCCGCGGACGCGTGCGGAGGCGTTTGGCGGCGGCCCCCGGCGGATAGGCTGGCCAAATGCCGGCAAACCCCGACGACGCCGCGGTCGAACCGCTTGTCCGCAGGGCCGCGGCCTGGTCTTGGCGCTTGCTCGTCATCCTGGCCGCGGTGGTCGCCCTGCTGTGGGTCGTGAAAAGGCTCGAAATCATCGTCGTCCCGGTGTTGCTGGCGTTGATGATCAGCGCATTGCTGGTGCCGGCGGTCGACTGGCTGGACCGGCGGGGCCTGCCGCGCGGTGGCGCGGTGGCGCTGGTCCTGCTGGGCGGCTTCGCGATCCTGGGCGGCATCCTGTCGTTCGTCATCATCCAGTTCATCTACGGGTTGCCCGACCTGACCAAGCAGGTGGAGCACAGCATCGACTCCACCCGCAGGTGGCTGATCGAAGGGCCCGCGCATCTGCGCGGCGAGCAGATCGACAACGCGGGAAACGCCGCGATCCAGGCGCTGCACAACAACCAGTCCAAGCTGACCAGCGGCGCCCTGTCCACCGCCGCCACGGTCACCGAGCTGGTCACCGCGGCGGTGTTGGTGCTGTTCACGCTGATTTTCTTCCTCTACGGCGGCCGCAACATCTGGCAGTACGTGGTCAAGATCTTCCCGACCGACGTCCGCGAGCGGGTAATGGCCGCCGGCCGCGCCGGATATGGGTCGTTGATCGGCTACGTGCGGGCCACCTTCCTGGTGGCGCTGACGGACGCGGCCGGTGTTGGCACCGGGTTGGCGATCATGGGCATCCCGCTGGCACTGCCGCTGGCGTCGATCGTCTTCCTGGGCGCGTTCATCCCGCTGATCGGTGCGTTGGTCTCGGGTCTGCTGGCCGTGGTGGTCGCGCTGCTGGCCAAGGGCATCGTCTACGCGCTGATCACCCTGGGTTTGCTGATCGCGGTCAACCAACTCGAAGCCCATTTGCTGCAGCCGCTGGTGATGGGCCGCGCGGTGTCGATTCATCCGCTGGCGGTGGTGCTGGCCATTTCGACCGGCGGTGTGCTCGCGGGGATCGTCGGCGCTCTGCTCGCGGTTCCGACGGTCGCGTTCCTCAACAACGCGATACAGGTACTGCTCGCGCCGGATCCATCCGCCGAGGCCGAGAAGCAGACCGAGGAGGGCGACGACGGGGGCATCGTCCAGGCCGAACCGGACAGCGCAGACGAGCAGTCGGCCTGAGGGTCGAGGTTCTACAAACGGCCTTCGCGGCGCAGCAGATCCTGCGCGGACAGACCACCGCCGCCGCGGCGGCGCGGCCGCGAGTTGCCGCCGTTGTCGCCGGGGTCGCCCTCTCCGCGGGCGTTCAGCTTCTCGGTGGCCGGATCCGAGTCGTCGGCCTCCGGCCGCCTGACCGGAGACCCGCCGGCCGGTTCGTTGTTCGGCGGGACCCGCATCGCCTGCGTCTGACCGGCCGACGGCGACGGGGGTCCGGATGTTCCTGGTGCCGTCGGTGATGAAGCTGCTCGGCGACGACTGCTGGTGGGCTCCGCGC
>NZ_MBET01000048.1:0-698 GCF_001954215.1 Mycobacterium sp. IS-2888 | reverse complement strand
GCCATCATCCGCTGATTCAGGTGTCGTTGGCCTGGCAGAACTTCGCCGGTCATGAGGATCCGGCGGCGGGTTTGGTGCTAGACGGTGTTGAGGTCAGCCCGATTCCGTTGGATACCCATAGCGCGCGTATGGATCTGGCGTTTTCGTTGGGGGAGCGTTTCACCGAGGCTGGTGAGCCCGCCGGAATCGGTGGGGCGGTGGAATTTCGCACCGACGTATTCGACCCGGAAAGCATCCAGGTGCTCATCGAGCGGTTGGAGCGGGTGTTGATGGCGATGACCGCCGATGCGGGGCGGCGCGTGTCGTCGGTGGATGTGCTCGACCAGTCCGAACATGCCCGCTTCGATGAGATCGGTCACCGGGCGGTGCTCAGCGCGGATGCCACAGCGCCGGTGTCGGTTCCGGAGTTGTTCGCCGCGCAGGTGGCCGCCACTCCGGAGGCGGTGGCGCTCAGTTGTGGTGAGCAGTCCTGGACTTACCGCCAACTCGATGAGGCGGCTAATCGGTTGGCGCATTTGTTGGTTGGCCGGGGCGTGGGTGCTGGGTGTGTGGTGGGGGTGTTGCTGGCGCGCTCTCCACACGCGATCGCCGCGATCACCGCGGTGCTCAAAACCGGGGCGGCGTATCTGCCCATCGACCCTGAACATCCGCGGGAGCGTATCGAGTTCATGCTCACCGATGCCGCGCCGGTGGCGGTG
>NZ_MBET01000047.1:0-40033 GCF_001954215.1 Mycobacterium sp. IS-2888 | reverse complement strand
CGGGGGCGGTCGCCAGGTAGGTGGCGCCGCGGGACGACCGAAGATCCAGGCCCAGCTCGGCGTCGTCGCTGCCGGCGGTGCTGCCGTCGTACGCGGTGAACTTCAGCGGCTGTCCCCCGGTGGCGGTGAAGATCTCCAGGATCTCCGCCATGCTCAATTTGCCCGACTTGGTGGGGCGTTCGGGCTCTCGTGTCGTTGTCATCGCCGTTGCACCGCCTTTGCATAGAGGTCGAGGAGACGCGAATCGGGATCGTAGGTCTTTTTGACCGTCTTATAGGCCTCCCCACCGTAGAGTTCGTCAAACTCCTCGCGGGTGTAGAAGGAGTCGGAGTACAGCGACTTATGCCCGTCGAGCTCACTGACCTTCGCCTCGATGGCCCGGTTGGCTGCGCCCTCGGTGGAGTCACTGGCCGGCACCGAGGACCAGAACCCGATGTTGACGTAGGTGTGGTCGGGCCGCATCGGATACAGCGGCCAGCCTTCGTGATCGCGAAGCCGCAACGGGCACAACCAGATCGGTGTGATCGGCACGTTCTCGCCGAACCATTCGAGGAAGTCCACGACCCGTTCGATCGGCACCTCGACGTCCTGCACCACCCGTTCCCGCGCCGGACGACCGTGGCGCGCCTCGATGCGGTCCGCGATGCCGAAGCGCTGGTCCAGCGCGACGAGCTTGGAGTAAACACTGCTGCGCCGGTAGCGGCGCGGCCACCAGCGGCGCAATCGGGGATTCTGCACGCCGAACGCGCGGGAACACCAAAACCAATCGGTGTCCCAGCGCCAGAAGTAGTCGTGAATCGTCAGCCGATCGTCTTTGGTGGCTTCGATGCCCGCCGCGTCGTGCTGTATCGAGCGGTAGTAGATGTCTTTGCCGGTGTAGTCGCTGACCGGGCCGGGGGTGGTGGTCCGCCTGCCGACGCACAGATAGCTTTCGTCGGCGCTGAACACGACGCCGTCGAGGTAGTCCACTTGAGTGCCGCCCTGCCCGCCGGTGTCGATGATGCGCTCCATCGCCGCGACCAGGTCGGGCAACGAGCGGAACCGGACGTGGCGCAGCGCCACAAACGGCGCCACCGGCTCCAGCTCGATGCGGAGCCTAGTCGAATATCCAAGCGTCCCATACGAATTGGGAAAAGCGCGGAAAAGTTCGGCGTGCTGGCCGCGGGATGCGGTGACCAATTCGCCAGCGCCGGTGAGGATATCCATCTCCAGCACCGATTCGTGTGGCAGACCGTTGCGGAACGACGCCGACTCGATACCCAGGCCGCTGACCGCACCGCCGAGGGTGATGGTCTTCAGCTGCGGCACCACCAGCGGCGAAAGACCGTACGGCAGGGTCGCGGCCACCAGGTCCTCATACGTGCACATGCCCGCGACATCGGCGGTGCGGGCCTCCGGATCGACACCGAGCACCTGAGTCAGCCCTGAGGTGTCCAGGCCAGGCGCGTCGCGTTTGGTGCGGGCGCGGAACAGATTTGAGCTGGGTTTGGCGAGCCGGACTGCGGACGTTGCTGGGATGGACCGATAACTCGCCATCAACCGATCAACGCCCGACGTGTGAGCCGAGAGTGCAGATCCGGGGCTTGGCACCACATATACCCTAGTCTTCGGAAACAGCCCGTGCACCCGCGCGGGCGGCATCGGAAAGAGGAGTTGCGCCTGATGGGCCAGGTGAGCGCGGCCAGCACGATCTTGATCAACGCCGAGCCGGAGGCCACGCTGGCCGCGGTTGCGGACTATCAGAACGTTCGCCCGAAAATCCTGTCCCCGCAGTACAGCGAGTACCAGGTCACCCAAGGCGGGCAGGGCGCCGGAACGGTTGCCAAGTGGAGGCTGCAGGCCACCAAATCACGGGTCCGCGACGTGCAGGTGAACGTCGACGTCGCCGGCCACACCGTCATCGAGAAGGACGCAAACTCGTCCATGGTCACCAACTGGACGGTGGCTCCCGCGGGCCCGGGATCCAGCGTCACCGTGAAGACCAGCTGGACCGGTGCGGGCGGCGTCAAGGGATTCTTCGAAAAGACCTTTGCGCCACTGGGTCTGAAGAAAATCCAGGCCGAGGTGTTGGCCAACCTGAAAAAGGAACTCGAAAGCTAGCGCACCTGGCCCTGGGTGGCCAGGAACCCCGCGACACCGCGGACCAGTGCGTCGGCGTATTTCTGCCGCCCTTCGGGCGACTCCATCAGCGCCGAATCCACCGGATTCTTCATGTTGCCGCACTCGACCAGGACCGACGGATACTGCGCCAGGTTCAGGCCGGCCAGATCCGACCGCCCATAGAGTCCGTCCTGGCCAATGTAGTTGGAGGGCGGAATGCCCGACGCCTGCAATTGATCGCGCATGATTCGCGCGTACTGCACCGACGGCCCGGCCTGCGCCTGGTTGAGCGGCGGGGCCGAATAGTTGACGTGGAAGCCCCGCCCGGATGGCGGACCGCCGTCGGCATGGATGCTCAGGATCGCGTTGGGGCGCAACGCGTTGGCCGCGGCCGCGCGCGCGTCGACACACGCTCCCACGCCCGTGTCGTTGTTGCGGGACATGGCGGTCCGGACGCCGAGCGCGTTCAACGCGGCGCGGACCCGAAGCGCGGTGTCCCAAGTGAAGGTGTGTTCCATGTAGCCGGAGTTTGTCGACGTCCCGCTGGTTTGGCAGTCCTTGGTGCCGCCGCGGCCGGTGGGCACCTGATGCGTGATGGACGCGTCGTTGGCGCCGTTGTGGCCGGGATCGATGAACACGACCATGCCGGCGATGTTGGCGGGGACTCCCCATGCGGCCGGCGTCACCGCCGTCGACGCGGCAACCAGCGCGCCGATCGTCATTTTGATCCCGACACGCCTGCTCACTCGTAGGTCCACGGCGCAAAGGTAACGGCGCGCGGTCTACGCTGAGTGTTTCGAATCGCCGACATCCACAGGCGAAACCAACTCGAGACCAAGATGCGAGGGGATTGTCATGCAACCCGGAGGCGACATGTCGGCGCTGCTCGCCCAGGCGCAGCAGATGCAGCAAAAGCTCATGGAAGCGCAGCAACGGCTCGCGAACTCCGAGGTGCACGGGCACGCCGGCGGCGGCCTGGTCGAGGTCATCGTCAAGGGCAGCGGCGAGGTGGTCGGCGTGAAGATCGATCCGAAGGTCGTCGACCCCGCGGACGTCGAAACGCTGCAGGACCTGATCGTCGGCGCCATGGCCGACGCTTCCAAGCAGGTCACCGCGATGGCGCAGGAGCAGCTGGGCTCGCTGGCCGGCGGCATGGGTGGCCCGCCCGGCCAGCCGCCTGCCCCGCCGACGCAAATTCCGGGGCTCTGATCCTCCCACCGCCATGTTCGAGGGACCCGTCCAGGATTTGATCGACGAGCTCGGCAAGCTGCCGGGCATCGGACCCAAGAGCGCGCAGCGCATCGCCTTCCACTTGCTGTCCGTCGAACCCGCGGACATCGACCGGTTGAGCGCCGTGCTGGCGAAGGTTCGCGACGGCGTGCGGTTCTGTGCGGTGTGCGGCAACGTGTCCGACGACGAACGGTGCCGGATCTGTTCCGATACCCGTCGCGATGCGTCCGTGGTGTGCGTGGTCGAGGAGCCGAAGGACATTCAGGCCGTGGAGCGCACCCGCGAATTCCGCGGCCGCTACCACGTTTTGGGCGGTGCGCTCGATCCGCTGTCCGGCGTCGGCCCCGATCAGCTGCGGATCCGCGAGCTGCTGAGCCGGATCGGTGAACGGGTCGACGATGTCGACATCACCGAGGTGATCATCGCCACCGATCCCAATACCGAGGGCGAGGCGACCGCGACCTACCTGGTGCGGATCCTGCGCGACATCCCCGGCCTGACCGTGACGCGGATCGCGTCCGGGCTGCCGATGGGCGGCGACTTGGAGTTCGCCGACGAGCTGACGCTGGGCCGCGCGCTCACCGGCCGCCGGGCCATGGCCTGACGTCCCTCAGACTTTGCTCAATTGGAATGACCTGGTAAAGGTCTTGCCCGGCTCGTCACCGCACCCGTCCGACGTCGTCGTCAGGCCTTCGCCGGCAAGCGACACCGCATCGAAGCTGTAAATGACGTTCACCGGGGCCGATGCGCCGTTTGGGCACCGCGCCTGGGCCGTGCCGCTGTGCGTCCATCGCCCATTGGCGAGGTGGAATTCCCAGCTGATGACGAACGTGCCGCCATCTTGCGAGGTCGCCAGGGTGCAGTCCGAGCCGCACGGGACGAAAAGCCAGGCGGTCGGTTTGTCGCTGTCCTGGTAGAGCACGTTGTACCGGCCGTTCGGGACGTCGTAGTCGGCGTGCGCCGGTGTCGGCCCTGTGACGAACACAGCCGCGCCGAGCAGTGCTGCGCAGGCAGCCAGCCGCGGGCTGATCTTCTCCATCACGGCGCGCACGGCTAGCGCACCGCCAGTCGTTCGCGGCGCAGCAGCTCCACCTCGGGCAGCTGCAGCGGTTCCAGTTCGCCCACCACCTTGCTCAGCAGCAGGTCGGCCAGCTCCGGGTTGCGGGCCAGGCACGGCCCGTGCATGTACGTGGCGACCACACTGCCCTGGACCGCGCCGTCGACGCCGTCGCCGGCCCGGTTGCCCGCGCCCTTGAGCACCGCGCCCAACGGTGCGGCCGCGGCCCCCAAAACCGTTCCGCCGCGGTGGTTTTCGAAACCGGTGAGGCGCTGGGTCAGGCCGGCCAGCAACGGCTTGGTCACCAGCTCGCCGATGGTGCGCTTGTCCTGCGGCGTGGTCGTCAAATCCAGCATGCCCACGCCGTCGACGCGTTCCCCGGCCGACGTCTCGTACCAGTGCCCGAGCACCTGGATGGCCGCGCAGATCGCCAGCACGGGTGCGCCGCGGTCCGCCGCGCGCTGCAGCCCCGGGTGCTGGATGAGGTGCCTGGTGGCCAGCCGCTGCGCGTAGTCCTCGGCGCCGCCCAGCGTGTAGAGGTCCAGGGATTCCGGCACCGGATCGGCCAGCGTGATCTCGACGATCTCGGCATCGATGCCGCGCAACCGCAGCCGCTGGCGCAGCACCAGGGCGTTGCCGCCGTCGCCGTAGGTGCCCATCACGTCGGGCAGCACCAGCCCGATCCGCACCTTTGAGTCAGCCATGGCGCACCAGTGCCCGCTGCAGCTGGAGGAACGCGGTGTAGTTGGCGACGACCTCCACCCGCCCCGGCGGGCAGGACGCGATGGCCGCCACGGTGTCGTGCACCAGGGTGTGGTCGACGCTCGCATACCCGAGCCGCACCGCCAGGTCGGTGCCGCGTTCCCCGGCGGCGACCACCTGGGTGTCCTCGAAGTGCTCGAAGCGCACATCCCACAGCCAGGACAGGTCCTCGCCGTCGGGCACCTGGCCGTTGACCGCGATGACCACGCCGGCCGCGTGCTTGTCCACCATCGACAGCGCCTCCTGCCAGCCCGCCGGATTCTTGGCCAGCAGGATCCGCGCGTCGTGCGCGCCGACTCGGACCGTGCGGTAGCGCCCGGCGACCTCGTCGACCGCCGCGACGGCCGCGACGGCTTGAGCCGGGTCCGCGCCCAGCGCCACCGCGGCGGCCACGGCTTGGGCCGCGTTGCCGCGATTCACCGCGCCGGGCAGCGTCAGCCGCATCGGCAGGGCCAGGCCGTCGGGCCCGTACAGCGTCTCATCGTCGAACCACCACTGCGGGCTGGGCCGCTTGAAGTCGGCGCCGGTCGAATACCAGTGTCCCCGCTCGCGGACGATGACCTCGCCGCTGCGCGGGCAGCTCACCGAGTCGTTCGCCCACGCCCCGCCCGCGGCCACCCACACCACGTTCGGGCTGTCGTAGGCGGCCGACGTCATCAGCACGTCGTCGCAGTTGGCGACCACGACCGCGCGCGGATGCCGGGCCAGGCCGGCGCGCAGCGTGCGTTCGATCACGTTGATCTCGCCGACCCGGTCCAGCTGGTCGCGCGACAGGTTGAGCAGCACGATGACGCTGGGCTCCACCGCATCGGAGACGTGCGGCACGTGCATCTCGTCGACTTCCAGGACCGCTAGGGGCGCATCGCGGTTGGCGGCGAGCGCGGCGATCAGGCCGGCGTCCATGTTGGCGCCCTCGGCGTTGGTGGCGACGGCGCCCAACGTCCCCAAGGCCGCGACGGTCATCCGGGTGGTCGTGGACTTGCCGTTCGTTCCGGTGACGACGACGGTGCGGCGGCCCGCGCCGAGCTGACGCAGGATCGAGCGGTCGAGCGTCATGGCGACCAGGCCGCCGATCATCGCGCCGGCGCCGCGCCCGGTGACCCGCGACGCCCATCGCGCGCTCGCTCCTGCGGCGAGTGCCAGACGTGCGCGGGTGGTGACCACGCGGTGAGTTTAAGGGCGATCGCAAGCGCGGCGCTCGCCGCCGGGCGAGGCGGGTCGCCCTCATCGATTTAGTTGACGACACGGCGCGCAGCGAACCGGTGATGTCGGTCTGACGTGCAATCCTCAGGCTATGAACGGGGTGTCCTGGGGTCGCCCGGCAAGCGAGCCGGACGGGGGTTGGGCGGTCATCGACGTCGAGACTTCGGGCTTCCGCCCAGGTCAGGCGCGGATCATCAGCCTTGCCGCGCTGGGCCTCGACGCCCACGGCAACGTCGAGCAATCCGTCGTCAGCCTGCTCAACCCGGGGGTGGACCCCGGTCCAACCCACGTGCACGGCCTCACCGCCGCGATGTTGGAGGACCAGCCGCAGTTCGGCGAGATCGCCGGCGACGTGATCGAGGTGCTGCGCGGCCGCACGCTGGTGGCCCACAACGTCGCCTTCGACTACGCATTTCTCGCCGCCGAGGCGGAGCTCGCCGAGGCCGAACTGCCCGTCGACAGCGTCATGTGCACGGTCGAGCTGGCCCGCCGCCTTGACCTCGGCATCGACAATCTGCGGCTGGAGACGCTCGCGGCGCACTGGGGCGTGACCCAGGAACGGCCGCACGACGCCTTCGACGACGCCATGGTCCTGACGGGGGTGCTGGCGTCGGCCCTGGCGCGGGCACGCGAACGCGACATCTGGCTGCCCGTGCGCCCGGTGACCCGGCGCCGCTGGCCGAACGGCCGGGTGACCCACGACGAGCTGCGGCCACTGAAGGTGCTGGCTTCCCGGATGCCCTGCCCGTATCTGAACCCGGGGCCGTACGACCCAGGTAGGCCGCTGGTGCAGGGCATGCGGGTGGCGCTGGCCGCCGAGGTGCGCCGGACCCACGAGGAACTCGTCGAGCGGATCCTGCACGCCGGGCTGGCCTACAGCGACACCGTCGACCTGGAGACCTCGCTGGTGGTGTGTAACGACTCCGCCCCCGAGCAGGGCAAGGGCTTTCTGGCCCGCAAGCTGGGCGTGCCCGTCGTGACCGATGCGCAGTTCATGGACTCCCTGCGCGGTGTCCTCGGCGGCACCAACATGGAGGAATTCGTCGACGTCACCACCGTCGACGAACAGCTCGCTCTGTTCTAGCCCTTGCCATCACTACACATGTAGTAGTACCGTTGGCGGCATGTCTACCACTACACATGTAGTACACAATTGGTCCTGGTGGCACACCTACCGCAGGCACGGCTACTTCTTCCGGCCGGCGGCCATGCTCACCATTTCGCTCGGGTACGCGCTGCACCTCTATCGCGTGATCTTCGGCGACGCCCTCACCCTGCAGCACGCGGCGACGTTGACAAACGACAGGATCCTGCTGGTTCCGATGGCGTATGCCGGCGTCACCGGCATCCTGGTGTGGCGCGACGTGCGGTTCGCCGACACCCGGCATCGGGCGCTGTTCACCGCGTCGGTGGTGTACATCGCCGGCAGCGTGCCGCTGCACATCTACCTCGACTATGTGATCAAGGACCTGACGTTCGTCACCTGGTTTCCGATGTGGTTCAGCTACCTCCTGCTGATCGCGGTGTATCCGGCCTTCCTCACGATGTTCTGGCGGCTGCGCTACAAAAGCTGATGCCGCCTAACCCGCAACGCCGCGCACAGATCCTCGACGCCGCCATCGGCATCCTCGCTGACACCGGCGTCGGGGGTTTGACGCATCGCCACGTCGACGACCGCGCGGGCCTGCCCGCGGGCACCACCTCGAACTACTTCCGCACCCGCCAAGCCCTGCTGGAAGCCACTGCCGCACGGACCGTCGACCTGCATTGGCGGCGCGTCGAAGCCCTGCGGGCCGCGATCGGGTCGCTCACCCGGGGCGGCCTCAAAGCGCTGATGACGCAGCTGATTTCCCACCCGGACGAGCAGTTCCGCCGGCACACGCTGGCTCGGTTCGAGCTGTTCCTGGAGGGCACGCGCCGGCCCGAGCTGCAGCCGTTCCTGCTCGAGTTGCAGGCCGCGGCAGTGAAGTCCGCCACGCTGATCTTCGAGGCGGCGGGCCTCGCCCCGACGGCCCAACAAATGGACGACCTGAGCCGCCTGCTCAACGGCTACGTGTTCAGCAAGCTCACGATGCCCTCCGACGACGACCCCGCGGGGCTAATCGATCGACTGCTGAGCGCGTTCTTCGGCCCCAGCGGCGCTAATTTCGAGACGCGCGATTGACCGCCGACACCACGGCCCGCAGCGACGCGGTCGTGATCGACGGCGCGATCCCGACACCCCACACGGTCCGACCGCCCACCGACGCCTCGACGTAGGCCGCGGCCTGTGCGTCGTCACCGGAGCTCATCGCGTGCTCCGAGTAATCCAGGACGGCCACCTCGAACCCGACCTTGCCCAGCGCATGGACGAAAGCGGCCAACGGACCGTTGCCGACGCCGGTGATCTCGGTCTCGACCCCGTTGATCTTGACGGTCGCGGCGATGCTGGTCGGGCCGCCGTCCTCCTCGGAGGTGTCGACTCGCTGCTTCATCCGCTCCAGCGGCCGCACCGGCGCGAGGTACTCCTCGGAGAAGGCGTCCCACATCTCCTTCGGCGAGACCTCACCGCCCTCGCCGTCGGCGATCTTCTGGATCACTTGGGAGAACTCGATCTGCAGCCGCCGCGGCAGGGCCAGGCCGTGGTCGGCCTTCATGATGTAGGCCACCCCGCCCTTGCCGGACTGCGAGTTGACCCGGATCACCGCCTCGTAGGTACGCCCGACATCCTTCGGGTCGATCGGCAGATACGGCACCTGCCACAGCATGTCCTCGACGTCGGAGTCCGCTTCGTCCGCGTCGATCTTCATCTGGTCCAGGCCCTTGTTGATGGCGTCCTGATGGCTGCCCGAGAACGCGGTGTACACCAGGTCCCCGCCGTAGGGGTGACGCTCGTGCACCGGCAGCTGGTTGCAGTACTCCACCGTGCGGCGGATCTCGTCGATGTTGGAGAAGTCGATCTGCGGGTCCACGCCGCGCGAGAACAAGTTCAGTCCGAGCGTCACCAGACACACGTTGCCGGTGCGTTCCCCGTTGCCGAACAGGCAGCCCTCGATCCGGTCCGCGCCGGCCTGATAGCCCAATTCGGCTGCGGCGACGGCGGTTCCGCGGTCGTTGTGCGGATGCAGGCTCAGGATGACCGACTCGCGGTTGGCCAGGTTGCGGCTCATCCACTCGATCGAGTCGGCGTAGACGTTGGGCGTTGCCATCTCAACGGTGGCGGGCAGGTTGAAGATGATCGGGTTGTCCGGTGTGGGGCCGATGATTTCGCCGACGGCGTCGCACACATCCTTGGCGTACTCCAGTTCGGTGCCGGTGTAGGACTCCGGCGAATACTCGAACCGCCACTGGGTGCCCGGGTATTTGGCGGCCTGCTCGACGCACTTGCGCGCGCCGTCGGTCGCGATGGCCTGGACCGCGGCGCGGTCGGCGCGAAAGACCACGCGCCGCTGCAGGATTGACGTCGAGTTGTAGAAGTGCACGATGGCCCGCGACGCGCCCTCGCACGCCTCGAACGTGCGCTCGATCAGCTCCGGTCGGCACTGCGTCAGCACCTGGATGGTGACGTCGTCGGGAACGGCGCCGGCGGTGATGATCTCGCGGACGAAGTCGAAATCGGTCTGGCTGGCCGACGGGAACCCGACCTCGATCTCCTTGTAGCCCATGCGCACCAGCAGGTCGAACATGCGGCGCTTGCGGGCCGGGCTCATCGGGTCGATCAGCGCCTGGTTGCCGTCGCGCAGATCCACCGCGCACCACAGCGGTGCGGTGTCGGTGACGCGGTCGGGCCAGCTGCGGTCGGTGAGCCGAATGGGCTCGACTTCCTCGAAGAACGGTCGGTACCGGTTGATGGGCATCGACGAACCCCGCTGGGGATTCCACACGGGCTGGCCGGGCGCGGGTGGGCCCGCGGGTTTGACGACGGTCCGCGCCCCGAACGATTCGGTATAGGCGTCGGGGCCGGAAGGCTGGGAAAAACTTGTCACGGTAGTTGCTCCGGGGGTGTCAGAGGGAACCTCAGACCGGCGCATCGCGAACGCCCGCGACGGGAGGCCGGTCTGGATCAGACCCCGTCGCGGCGTCCGAGGAGGAGCACCCGCTGCACGTAGAGCACTCTACCGCGCTTGGCCCGGCGACCGAAATCGGCGCCGACCTGTGCGACTCGGGACGCTCGACGTGCCCGTGGTGTCCTTGAGGGTGACCCTGAACTGCATCGTCCGGTACGGCCACCCCGTCGCGGTGTTCCACTGCGACACCACCAGCCCGACGCCGCCCGGAACGTCCAGCCGTGAGCCCGGCAGAACATATCCGCCGTAGAGCTGGGCGACCTGATTGCCCGCGAGGTTTTGGGCGTCCCAGGTTGTTCCGACCACCGGCGTCTGGACCTCGGTTTCGTACAGATTGGCGGTCGGCGAGTCGATCGTGCGGTACCCCAACGCATATCCCGAGGACAGGAAGCCGCCCAGGATCCATGTGCCGGTATCGAGCCTGCGCAGCGTCAGCTCGCCCCAGGTTTCGGCGGGCGGCGTGATGGGCGTCGGCGCCGTGTCCCATGCCCACCGGTTGTCGGCCCAGCCCCAGCCGGAGTATTTGGTCCTGTCGCCGATATCGCCCGGACGCACGCGTCGCAGGATGACGCCCTTGTCTCGCTGGAACCCCGTGGAAACGACGTACACCCAGCCGTCGTCGGGGTTGTAGTCCCACGACCACAGCTGCGCGTAGCCGTTGTGCAGCGACGCGGGAAACCTTGCCCGGGCGCCCATCCGCCGCCAGCTGCCGCCGTTATCCGTGGAGGCCCAGATCCCGGTCCAGATCACGTTCCCGAAGCCGCGGTTGACGATGGCATGCAGGTACATCGTCTGCCCGACGACCAGCACGTCGGACGGAATCACGGTGCTGATCCCGCCCCGGTTCCACGGTTCGCCGTCGTGGACGTAGGACCACAGCTGCCGCGCATAGTTCGGGTCGGCTCCGCCCGCGTACTCATAGCGGATCTGGTTGTTGGCGTCCCCGCTGCCGACCATGGCGACCGGGGCGCGCCAGTCACCCTGCCCAACGGTGCGGCCCGAGAAGGTATCTCCGAAGACCGACACCAGCTTGCCGTTGGGTGCCACCGCGCAGACACCCAGGTCGGTGCAGGTAACCCCCCATGTGTCGGTGATGCCCGGGCCGGTGATATCCCCAAGATAGCCCTCGACGGAGGGCATGGGCACCGCTGCCGACCGCATCGATGGTGAGCTGCGTGCGGCGGGCGATTTCATTGCGACACAGCCACTTTCGCGCCTCCACCTATATACCGTGGAGGCGCTGACGCCGCTGTCGGCCGCAACCGCGGAGACCTTCTCTCCCGAGCGGAGTCTCCGCAGAACCTGTTTGCGCAGCGCCGCCGAATCCGCCTCGTGCATGGCTCCTCCGCTAGCGTCCCGGCCGAGTCGTCGCACCCCTCGGATTCGGCGACGACTCCCACCACGTCTTTACCCCCAACAATGCGGAGGACATGCGGCCGGGGCACGAGTAGCGGGCTACCTGTGTCGTCCTCGGCGCTCCGCTAACCGGCCTGCGCAACCGAACTCGGCGCGAGCCCTACTCGTCGGGATGACGTAGTCGGCCGAGAAATCAGGTGGTGCACTACGCGTGCCGTCCCTAGGTCTGGGCTCCTACGGTCGACGCACCACAGGAGATTTGGAGGTTGCAATGACCACTTTGCAAGAGCCCAGCCGCGTCAAGGGCGGCGTCGAAGGCGACGCCCAGGCACAGGACTGGAGCCACGTTCGCGGTTTCGGCTGGCGCCCACAGCTCCCGGATGCCCGCGACATGGTGTACACGGCCAGGCTTAGGGACCTGCCGCCCGCCGAGTACGACCTACGTCCGTCGATGCCCGCGGTCTACGACCAGGGTCAGCTCGGATCGTGCACCGGAAATGCCATCGCCGCCGCAATGGAGTACGAGCGGGATCGGCAGGGCCTGTCCGATTTTGTCCCTTCGCGGCTGTTCATCTACTACAACGAACGTGCGCTCGAAGGCACCGTGTCCAGCGACTCGGGCGCCGTCATCAGGGACGGCATCAAGGTAGTGAACCGCGAGGGCGTTTGCCCGGAAACCTTGTGGCCGTACGACATCGGCGTGTTCACGGTGAAACCGCCGAAGCGTTGCTACGTCGCCGCGAAGAAGGACAAGGCGGTGCAATACGAGGCGATTCAGACACTGGGGGACCTCAAGGATGCGATCGCCTCGAATCTGCCCGTCGTTTTCGGGTTTACCGTGTACCAGAGCTTCGAATCGCAGCCCGTCGCTCAAACGGGTGTGGTTCCCATGCCCAAACGGGGTGAGGCCACGGTCGGCGGCCATGCCGTAGTCGCCGTCGGCTACTCAGATCCCAAGAGCCACTTGATCGTTCGGAACTCGTGGGGACCGTCGTGGGGCGACCACGGCTACTTCTACCTGCCCTACGAGTATCTGACCGGTTCCAAGGCCAGCTCCGACAGCTCGCCCATCAACGGGGCGCACTTGGCGAGCGACTTCTGGGCCATCCAGATGGTTTCGTCGTAGCACCTCACCGCGCAACGCGCCGTTATGGCCGCCAGAGTTCGAGCCGCGGCACCCCCGGCGGGTCGAAGCCGAGAATCTGGCCGTAGAACGACAGACTCGACTCGAGCGTGTCGATGATCGTCTCGCGCTTGCGGAAGCCGTGCGACTCATCCTCGTAGGGCCGGTAGGCGTGCGGCAGGCCCTTGGCCATGAGTGCGTCGCGGAACCGCTCGGCCTGCGCCGGCGGGACGATCGGGTCGTCCAGGCCCTGTAGCAACAACACCGGACACGACAGCCCGGCGACGTTGTTCAGCGGTGCCCGCTGTTCGTAGAGCTCGCGCGCTTCGGGCAGGGGCCCGACCAAGCCGTCGATGTAGCGCGACTCGAAGTCGTGGGTCTCCTTGACGAACTCGATCAGTTCGGCGACACCGAACAACGAGATGCCGCATGCGAACGCGTCGCTGGTGGTCAGGGCAGAGAGCACCGTCCAACCGCCGGCCGAGCCACCCTCGATGGCCAGGCGGGCGCCGTCGGCCACGCCCGCGTCGGCCAGGCCGCGGACAGCCGCGACGGTGTCCTCGACGTCGACGATTCCCCACTTTCCGCGCAGTCGCTCGCGGTACTCGCGGCCGTAGCCGGTGGACCCGCCGTAGTTGACGTCGACGACCCCGATGCCCCGGCTGGTGTAGTACGCGTTGCTCAGCGAGAGCATTGGCTCGGTGTGGCCGGTTGGGCCGCCGTGCACGTGCGCGACGAACGGCGGCAGTTCGCCCTCGGGCGCGGCGAAGTCCGGGTTGCGCGGCCGGTACACCACCGCATGCACCTGGCGGCCGCCGACACCGGGGAAGGTCATTTGTTCGGCGTGCGGCAGGTACGCGGCGTCCGGAACGTCGTCGACGCTGAGCCGGATGTCGGCGAGCCGGCCGGACGCGAGCTCAAGCGTCCGGATCCCGGCTGGCGTGTGCGCGCCGGAACTGGTCAGCACCACCCGGCCGTCGCGGGCCGGCCCGAGAGAAACGCTGGTGTGGCCGCCGAGATCGATGTCGTCGTAGTTCCCGGTCTTGGGGTCGAGGTAGGCCAGCGTGGACGTCCCGAGGGTGCGCACGGTGAGCAGCCGCCCGTCCGGCAGAAGTGTGTACCAGCGTGTGCCGAGGGCCCACATCGGTCCGCCGAGATCGGCCTCGACCGCGCCGACCGGTTCCGGATCGCCGCCGTCGACCGCGATCAGGTAGGGGTTCCAGAACCCGCTGCGATCGCTGATCACGTACAGGGATGCGGCGTCGCACCACTCCGGCTGCAACACCGACTCAGTCGTCGAGCCGAGCAAGGTGCGCATCGCGCCGGCAACGCCACTCGGGTCGAGATCGGCCACCCGCAGTTCGGTGCCGTCCCAAGGCATCTGCGGGTGCTCCCACGCGATCCACGCCAGCCGGGCACCGTCGGGCGAGATCCGCGGCGCGGCGAGGAAGTGTGAACCGGCGACCACCGAGCGGATCGCGTCGGCGTCCTCTGCGGCCGACCCGTCGACCGGCACCGCCGCGATGTCGCGCTGGACCACGCCGTCGGCGTGCCGCTCGCGAACGCACCACACCTCGCCGTCGCGCAACAGTTGCAGTTCGGCATAGCGCCAGGCGGCGGGCTCCGGCGGTTGCGGAGTGAGCGGGACGGGCACACCGCCCGGTTCGTCGAGTCGGTACAGCCGTTGATCACCGAACTCGGCGAAGATCACCGCGCCGGCATCGGTGACCGTCCACGCACCCCCGCCGTACTCGTGCACGCGGGTGCGCGCGTTCCACGGCGCGGGCAACACGTCCTCGGCGCCGCCGTCGGCACCGATGCGGCGCACGGCATAACGGCCCTTCTCCGCAGGACGCCCTTCCAGCCACCACACTTCGTTGTCGACGAACCGCCCGCCGGCCACCGGATGCAATCCGCCGACCAGATCGGCGGCGTCGATGGGCGACGTCCAAGATCCGTAGGGAGCAGTCGTTGGCATGGCGCCCATCGTGCCGGACATCGCCGGGTAAATCAGGATGCGCCGGCACGTATTCTGTTGTGGACTCAAAACACGTCTGTAGGGGCCGGAAGGGCAGGCAGAGAGACAGTGGCGCTCGTCGTACAAAAGTACGGCGGATCCTCGGTGGCCGACGCCGACCGGATCCGTCGCGTCGCCGAACGCATCGTCGAGACCAAGAAACAAGGCAACGACGTCGTCGTGGTGGTCTCCGCGATGGGCGACACCACCGACGATCTGCTGGACCTGGCTCAGCAGGTGTGCCCCGTCCCGCCGCCCCGGGAACTAGACATGCTCCTGACGGCCGGTGAGCGCATCTCCAATGCGCTGGTGGCCATGGCCATCGAATCGCTGGGCGCGCACGCCCGGTCGTTCACCGGATCGCAGGCCGGCGTCATCACCACTGGCACCCACGGCAACGCGAAGATCATCGACGTCACACCGACGCGGCTGCAGTCGGCGCTCGACGAAGGCCGGATCGTTTTGGTCGCCGGGTTTCAGGGAGTCAGCCAGGACACCCGCGACGTCACCACGCTCGGCCGTGGCGGTTCGGACACCACGGCCGTCGCATTGGCCGCCGCGCTGGGCGCCGACGTCTGCGAGATCTACACCGACGTCGACGGCATCTTCAGCGCGGACCCGCGGATCGTGCACAAGGCCCGCAAGCTCGACACGGTGACGTTCGAGGAGATGCTCGAGCTGGCCGCCTGCGGGGCCAAGGTCTTGATGCTGCGTTGCGTGGAATACGCACGCCGCTACAACATTCCGGTGCATGTCCGGTCGTCGTACTCGGACAAAGAAGGCACCGTCGTCGTCGGATCGATCAAGGACATAGCCATGGAAGACCCCATCCTGACCGGAGTCGCGCACGACCGCAGCGAGGCCAAGGTGACCGTCGTCGGCATACCCGACATCCCCGGGTATGCGGCCCGGGTGTTCCGGGCCGTCGCCGACGCCGACGTGAACATCGACATGGTGCTGCAGAACGTCTCCAAGATCGAGGACGGCAAGACCGACATCACCTTCACCTGCTCCCGCGACAGCGGCCCGACGGCGGTGGCGAAGCTGGACGCGCTCCAGGAGGAGATCGGCTTTTCCCAGCTCCTCTACGACGACCACATCGGCAAGGTATCGCTGATCGGGGCGGGCATGCGCAGCCACCCGGGAGTGACGGCGACCTTCTGTGAGGCGCTGGCTCAGGTTGGCGTGAACATCGAGCTGATTTCGACGTCCGAGATCCGGATCTCGGTGCTGTGCCGCGACACGGAACTGGACAAGGCCGTCGTGGCGTTGCATGAGGCGTTCGGGCTGGGCGGCGACGAGGAGGCACGGGTGTACGCGGGGACGGGCCGCTGATGGTCGCGCTCGGTGTTGTGGGTGCCACCGGTCAGGTGGGCCAGGTGATGCGCAGGCTGCTCGACGAGCGGGATTTCCCCGCGACGTCGGTGCGGTTCTTCGCGTCGTCCCGCTCGCAGGGGCGCAAGCTGCCCTTCCGCGGCCAGGAGATCGAGGTCGAGGACGCCGCGACGGCCGACCCGAGCGGCCTGGACATCGCGCTGTTCTCCGCCGGAAAGACGATGTCGCTGGTGCAGGCGCCGCGATTCGCCGCCGCCGGGGTCACGGTCATCGACAACTCGTCGGCGTGGCGCAAGGATCCCGACGTGCCGCTGGTCGTGTCGGAGGTCAACTTCGCCCGCGACGCCGCCAACCGGCCCAAGGGCATCATCGCCAACCCGAACTGCACCACCATGGCCGCGATGCCCGTGCTCAAGGTGCTGCACGACGAGGCCCAGCTGGTGCGCCTGGTGGTCTCGAGCTACCAGGCGGTGTCGGGCAGCGGGTTGGCCGGCGTCGAGGAGCTGGCGACCCAGGCGCGCGCGGTCGTCGGCGACGCCGAGGAACTGGTGCACGACGGCGGCGCGATCGAGTTCCCGGCGCCCAAAACGTACGTCGCGCCCATCGCGTTCAACGTGGTGCCGCTGGCGGGATCGTTGGTGGACGACGGATCCGGGGAGACCGACGAGGACCAGAAGCTGCGCCACGAGAGCCGCAAGATCCTGGGCATTCCCGACCTGCTGGTCAGCGGTACCTGCGTGCGGGTTCCGGTGTTCACCGGGCACTCGCTGTCGATCAACGCCGAATTCGCGCGGCCGCTGCCGCCGGAGCGCGCGCGAGACCTGCTCGCCGGCGCCCCGGGCGTGAAGCTGGTCGATGTCCCGACGCCGCTGGCCGCAGCAGGCGTCGACGAATCGCTGGTCGGCCGGATCCGCCAGGACCCCGGCGTACCGGAGGGGCGGGGCCTCGCGTTGTTCGTCTCGGGTGACAATCTGCGCAAGGGTGCGGCGCTGAACACCATCCAGATCGCCGAGCTGCTGGCCGCCGAACTATAGTTCCCGGGTGAGTTCGGCCCGGGTCGCCCTGCTAAGCGTTTTGTGTTTGGTTGCGCCCCAGCCTGTTTGGCTTGCACACGCCGATCCGCCGGCGCCCGAGCCCGAGCCGGTGCTGCAGCCGCTGGCCCCGGGTCAGGTGCTGCGCATCGGCCCGACGGCCGGCACCGGAACCCCCACCCGCGACTACGGCATCGGCGCCACCGATCTGTGCGATTTCGTCGCGTTCCCCACCGAGCTGCTGCAGGTGTGCGGCGACAGCTTCGCGGGCCAGGGTGTCGGCTTCGGTGGCTGGTACTCGCCGGTCGCGCTGCACGTCGACACCGCGTCGGTCGACGATCCCGCGGGCGTCCGCTACACCGGCGTCACCGGAATCAACGCGCCGCTGCTGGCCGACCCGACGCCGCCCGGGGACTCCCAGCTGCCCGCCGGAGTGGTGGAGATCAACCGCCGCAACTACCTGATGGTGACCACGACCAAGGATCTGGAGCCGCAGAACTCCCGGCTGGTGGCGGCCGCGCCGGCGCGCGCCGGATGGCAGACGGTCCCTGGCTCGCGGCGCGTCGCCTCGTACCAGGGCGGCTCACAGACGCAGATCAGCGGGTACTACGACCCGGTCCCCACCCCGGATTCGCCGAGCGGGTGGGTGTACATCGTCGCCAACAGCTTCACCCGCAGACAGCCGGTGGTGCTGTACCGGGCCACGCCGCAGACGTTCACCGACCGGTCCCGGTGGCAGGGCTGGGCCGCGGGGCCCGACGGCGGGTGGAACAAGCCGCCGACACCGCTGTGGCCCGACCAGGTGGGCGAGATGTGCATCAGGCAGATCGACGGCAAGGCGGTGCTGTCGTATTTCAACTCCGGTAACGGCAACATGGAGGTCCGCGTGGCCAACGACCCGACGTCGCTGGGCACCGCGCCGGTGACGACGGTGGTGCAGCACGACGAGTGGCCCGAGCCGGCGGAAAGCCTGCCGCCCCCGTACGACAACCGGCTCGCGCAACCGTATGGCGGATACATCTCGCCGGGTTCCACCCTGGACGAGCTTCGAATTTTCGTCAGCCAATGGGACACGCGAGCGCGGGTGAGCGCGCCGTACCGCGTGATTCAGTTCGCGGTGAACCCGTTCAAACCGGAGTGAGCTCAGAAGTTATTGCAGGTGTCGAAAGCCGTTTTAAGAATCGGTATCAACGGCTGATTGTCTGGGTTGCTCACCGTCAGCTGCGCCAACCGCTGGCGTTCAGCGGGCGCCGCGGCGAGGAACCGCCGCAAACCGGCCTGCATCTGCGGCGATGAGTTCAACATCGAGACATACTGTGGATCTTGCGCGTTCAACGCCGCGGCGACCTGCTGGTAATTGCAGGTGGTGTTGACGGCCGAACCCAGATCGGGATCTGCGGACGCGACCCCGGCGGTCAACGAAAGTGCCAGGCTGCCAACCGCTATCCCCAGTCCGGTCAAAAACAGCTTGATCATGTGGACTCCCTCCCTCCAACTGATCGCATCAACACTAATCGGCTCGCGTCATTGGGTGGCGGAAATCGTCGCTACATTGTCCTTGCTGTCATTCCGCCCGCCGGGCGAGCATCGATACATGGATAGAAGCCAGCGCGCCGCCGCCGTCCAGTTAGACGCCGTGCCCGCCGACGTCGGCGCCAACCTCGCCGCCGTCGAGCGGCTCGTCGACGAGGCCGCCGCCGCCGGCGCAACCGTGATCGCCCTGCCGGAGTTCTTCACCACCGGCATCGGCTTTCTGCCGGAACTCGCCGATGCCGCCCTGCCACCGGATGGCGAGGCCACCGAACTGCTGCTGGGCCTGGCCCGGCGCCATGGCGCGATGATCGGCGGGTCATTCTTGGCCAGGGACACCGACGGGCACGTACGCAACGCCTACGTGCTGGTCACCCCGGAAGGGGTAGCCGGTCGCCACGACAAGGACTTGCCCACCATGTGGGAGAACTCGTTTTACATCGGCGGCCACGACGACGGCGTTATCCCGGCCGGCGAGCTCACCGTAGGTGCCGCCGTGTGCTGGGAGCTCATGCGCACGCAGACGGTACACCGGCTCCGCGGGCGCATCGACCTGGCGATGACGGGGTCGGGCTGGTGGTCGGTTCCCCGCTGGCACCCGTCGGCCATGTTCCGCCGCATGGAAACCCGCAACGCGGCAACCGCGCAGCGAGCGGCCGAGTCCTTCGCCGGGTACGTCGGCGCGCCGGTGCTCCACGCTGCGCACGCCGGCGCACTGCGATGCCGGATGCCGTGGCTGCCAATCGATTACAGCGGCCGATTCGAAGGTGGAACCATGATCGTCGCCGCCGATGGTGCGGTGCTGGCTTCCCGCACCGCCGACGAGGGCGCGGGCGTCGTCGTCGCCGATGTCCTGATCGGCCGTCGCGCACCGAAAGCGCAACCGCCGAAAGGCTTTTGGCTGCATCGCCGGGGAGTCCTGCCGGCCATAACGTGGAACTACCAGCGGCTGCACGGCAGGCGCTACTACCGCCGTCATGTGGCGCACAGGGGTGGTTTCCGCCATTCACCAGCAGAAACAGGTTTCGCCTCATAGCTGCTACTTAACTAACGCATAGCCGCAACCACTGTTTACCCCCGCATCATGTGTCTCATGAGTGAAACACCTGAAACCCCCACTGTGCGGAGTTCTACCGCAACTGCACCGGCGGCGGCCACAGAGCCGGCCCTCTACCGGACCCCCCGGGTCTTCATCGCGGCGGCCTGGGTCGCCATCGTCGCCGGGATCGTGTTCATCGTCTCGGTCATCTTCTTCACGGGGATGGCGCTGGGGCATCACGGCGGTTACCACCACCATCACCACAAGCACCACGCGATAATGCACCGATTCGGCCCCGGCGGTCCGGGCGGCGGCCCCGGCGCGAACGCTCCAGGTGCACCGGCACCGGGCGCCGTGACGCCCGGCGCTCCCGGCCCCAGCCAGGTTCCGTCGTCGGTCGCTCCGTCGCGGACGCCGTAGGGGAGAGTTCCACACCATCCACGTGCTCACGGGGTGATAGGAGGATCCCGGCGGGCCGTTAACTGAACACCAAGTAGCCCGGCGCTCGCTCGAGCGCCGGGCTACCCGTCGTCACGGGCAGAGGGCAGGATCGAGGCATGAGCGAAACACCTGAACCGTCAACTCAGCCGACGTCCGCCCCGGCGCCTCCGCCGCCACCCGCAAGGGTCAAGCCCCCCGCGCTCTATGTGGCCGCGGCGTGGGTGGTGATCGTCGCCGGGATCGTTTTCATCCTCGCCACCGTGTTTTTCGCCGGCGCGATGGTCGTTGGGTACAACCATCACTGCCGTTACCACCACGGGATGATGTACGGCCCCGGAGGACCCGGCGGCCCCGGTGGCCCGCCGTGGGGCGGGCCGTGGGGATATGGCCCGGGTGCCTCGAGCGGTCCCGGCCAGTCGCCGACGACGAGTGCGCCAGCGCCGGCCCCGAACACGCAAGGTACTCCGCGGCCCTGATATCTGGGGTGCAACGACATTCGCCTGCTGGGCAACGGTCCTGGCATGATCGAGACCCATGACCATTGAAGTCGTTTACACCACGGAATCCACTGCGACCGGCGGCGGCCGCGACGGCCACGTGAAGTCCGACGACGGGCGGATCGACCTGGAAACCCGGCCGCCGAAGGCGATGGGCGGCAGCGGCGAAGGCACCAATCCCGAGCAGTTGTTCGCCGCCGGGTATGCGGCCTGCTTCCTGGGCGCGCTGCGCCTGGTCGCCGGCAAATCAAAAGTCACGCTGGACGACGCCACCAGCGTCAGCATCGAAATCGGCTTCGGTAAGGATTCCGCGGGCGGATTCGGGCTGACGGGCAAGATCGTCGGCCACCTGCAGGGTGTGGAACAAAGCGTCGCCGACGATTTGGTCGAGCAGGCGCATCAGGTATGCCCGTACTCCAAGGCCACCCGCGGCAACGTCGACGTCGACGTCTCCGCGAAGGTCTAGCCGGGCCATTGGATCGGAGAATGCGGATCTGCGCCGCGGTCGCGACGATCGCCGTGACCGTGGGCGGCGCGTCGGCGGTCCCCGTCGCGAGCGCCCACCCGTCGGAACCCGGGGTGGTCTCCTACGCGGTACTCGGCAAGGGGTCGGTCGGCAATATCGTCGGCGGGCCGATGGGCTGGGAATCGGTCTTCACCCAGCCGTTCCAGGGATATTGGGTCGACGTCGCGGAATGCAACAACTGGGCCGACGTCGGATTGCCCGAGGTCTACAGCGACCCCGACCTGGCGTCGTTCAACGGGGCCACCACGCAGACGTCGGCCAACGACCAGACCCACTTGGTCCGGCAGGCGGTCGGGGTGTTCGCGACCAACGACGCCGCGTCCCGGGCTTTCCATCGCGTGGTGGATCGAACCGTCGGTTGCTCGGGACAGACCACCGCCATGCATTTGGACAACGGCTCCACCCAGGTGTGGTCGTTCGACGGCGGGCCGGCGACCGGCACCGACGCCAACTGGACCAAGCAGGAAGCGGGCACCGATCGGCGTTGCTTCGATCAAACCCGGCTGCGCGAAAACGTGTTGCTGCAGGCGAAGGTCTGCCAATCTGGCAACGGCGGGCCCGCCGTCAACGTGCTGGCCGGAGCCATGCAGAACGCGCTGGGTCAGTAAACGGGTCGGGAATATGTCGGAGCGATCTGGAAGATGAAGTGACGGTGGCTATCGTCCCGATAGCCGCGAACATGGCGCTCGGCAATCCGTGGCCGGGCGCGGAGGGATCGTGATATGACGTTCGCCGCCACTTCCGCCGCGCTCGAAGCCGAGATGGCCAGTTCCACGGCAGCCGCGCAATACATCGCCGAGGGCTGTCTGGCGGATGCGCCCCTCGGGCCCGTCGGGCTGGAAATGGAAGGACACTGCCACGACCCGGCCGATCCCTTCCGGCGGCCGAGCTGGGCCGAAATCACCGACGTCATCGAGCGGTTGCCCACCCTGCCGGGCGGCAGCAGGGTCACCGTGGAACCGGGCGGCGCGGTCGAACTGTCCGGCCCGCCCGTCGACGGCGTGCTCGCGGCCCTCGACGCGATGCGCCGCGACCAGGCCGTGCTTCGGCCGGCCTTCGCCGACGCCGGGCTGGGCCTGGTATTCCTCGGGACGGATCCGCTGCGGCCGCCCGAGCGCATCAATCCCGGCACCCGTTACCGCGCCATGGAAGAGTTCTTCGCCGCCAGCGAATCCGGATCCGCGGGCGCGGCGATGATGACATCCACCGCGTCGATTCAGGTCAATCTGGACGCCGGGCCCAAGGATGGATGGGCGGCCCGTGTGCGGCTGGCGCATGCCCTGGGGCCGACGATGATCGCGATCGCCGCCAATTCGCCGATGCTGGGCGGCGAGTTCACCGGTTGGGTCTCGACCCGGCAGCGTGTGTGGGGCCAGATGGACTCGGCTCGCTGTGGGCCGATCCTGGGTGCCAGCGGCGACGACCCCGGCATCGACTGGGCGCGCTACGCGCTGAAGGCGCCCGTGATGCTCGTGCACACGCCGGAGGCGGTGCCGGTCACGAGCTGGGTCCCCTTCGCCGACTGGGTGGACGGCCGAGTGTTGCTGGGCGATCGCCGCCCCACCATCGCCGACCTGGAATACCACCTGACCACGCTGTTTCCGCCGGTCCGCCCCAGGCGGTGGCTGGAAATCCGCTACCTCGACAGCGTGCCGGACGCCTTCTGGCCCGCGGTCGTGTTCACCCTGGTGACCCTGCTCGATAACCCGGTCGCCGCCGACATCGCGGCCGAGGCCGTCGAACCGGTTGCCACCGCCTGGGACACCGCGGCCCAGGCCGGCCTGCGCGACCGGCGCCTGTACGAGGCGGCCAATCGGTGCGTGGCCGCCGCCGCCGAGCAGGCTCCCCCTGAGCTGACCGACGCGATGGCGCGGTTGATTCGCTGTGTCGAGCGGGGCCGATGTCCCGGGGACGACTTCTCCGACCAGGTGATCGAGCACGGCATCGCGGCCGAGGTCTCGCGGGCCGCGAAAGCGCAAGGGGGCCCGTGACTTCCCGGGAGAGGCTTGCCGACGATCTGACCCGGGCGCGGACCCGGACGTTGCGGCTGACCGATTTCGACGACGCCGAGCTGTGCCGCCAGTACGACCCGTTGATGAGCCCACTGGTGTGGGACCTGGCGCACATCGGTCAGCAAGAAGAGCTGTGGCTGTTGCGCGGCGGGGACCCGCGCCGGCCGGGGATGCTGCCGCCCGCGGTCGAGGGCCTCTATGACGCGTTCGAGCACTCCCGCGCCAGCCGCGTCGACCTGCCGCTGCTGTCCCCGGAGCAGGCCCGATCCTATTGCCGCACAGTGCGATCCGCCGCGCTGGACGCGCTGGATGCCCTGCCCGACGACCCCGCCGGCGAGCGTGCCGCCTTCACGTACGGGATGGTGGTCAGCCACGAAAATCAGCACGACGAAACCATGCTGCAGGCCCTGAACCTACGCACCGGCGCGCCGCTGCTGCCCGACACGTCCACCCTGCCCGCGGGTCGGCCGGGGCTGGCCGGGACGTCGGTGCTGATTCCCGCCGGACCGTTCGTGCAGGGCGTGGACGCCGCGACCGAGCCCTACTCGCTGGACAACGAACGTCCCGCCCACGTCGTCGACGTGCCGGCATTCAGGATCGGCCGGGTCCCGGTCACCAACGGCGAATGGCAGCACTTCATCGACGACGGCGGCTACCACCAGCCGCGCTGGTGGTCGGCGCGCGGTTGGCAGCACCGCCAGGGCGCGGGCCTGACCGGGCCGCAATTCTGGAGCTCCGATGCGCGAACGCGCACCCGATTCGGCCGCGTCGAAGAGATACCCGCCGACGAGCCGGTGCAGCACGTCACCTTTTTCGAGGCCGAGGCCTACGCGGCGTGGGCCGGGGCGCGGTTGCCCACCGAGACGGAATGGGAGAAGGCGTGCGCGTGGGATCCCGCGGCCGGGACGCGGCGTCGCTACCCGTGGGGCGAGCAGGATCCGTCGGACGCGCTCGCCAACCTGGGTGGCACGGCGCTGCGTCCCGCACCCGTCGGCGCATATCCGGGCGGCGCGTCGGCATACGGGGTCGAGCAGCTGCTGGGCGATGTGTGGGAGTGGACCAGTTCTCCGCTGCGGCCCTGGCCGGGATTCGTCCCGATGATCTACGAGCGGTATTCCCAGCCATTCTTCGACGGCGACTACCGGGTGCTGCGGGGTGGGTCTTGGGCGGTGGAGCCGTCCATCCTGCGGCCCAGCTTCCGCAACTGGGATCACCCGTTCCGCCGCCAGATCTTCTCCGGCGTCCGGCTGGCCTGGGATGCCCCCGACGCGGGAGGCTCCGGCTGATGTGCCGCCACCTCGGCTGGCTCGGGGCCGACGTCACCGTCTCCTCGCTGGTGCTGGAACCGCCGTCCGGGCTGCGGGTGCAGTCCTATGCCCCGCGCCGGCAAAAGTACGGCCTGATGAACGCCGACGGTTGGGGCGTCGGGTTTTTCGACCAAGACGTGGCTCGGCGCTGGCGCAGCGCGGCGCCGCTGTGGGGTGACGCATCGTTCGAGTCGGTCGCGCCGGTACTGCGCAGCCACTGCGTGGTGGCCGCCGTCCGCTCGGCGACCGTCGGCATGCCGATCGAAGCCAGCGCGACCGCGCCGTTCAGCAACGGACGCTGGCTGTTGTCGCACAACGGGGTGGTCGACCGCACCGTGTTGCCGCTGACGTCGTCGGCCGAATCCGTCTGTGACAGCGCGATACTCGCGGCCGCCATCTTCGAGCGCGGGCTCGACGCGCTGGGCGACACCATCGCCGAGATCGGCACGGCGGACCCCCTCGCGCGACTGAACATATTGGCCGCCAACGGGTCTCGCCTGCTCGCCACCGCCTGGGGTGACACGCTGTGCATCCTGCGCCGCGCCGACGGTGTGGTGCTGGCCAGCGAGCCGTATGACGACGACTCCGACTGGGAGGACGTGCCGGACCGCCACCTGGTCGAAGTCACCGCGAAGGGTGTCACGATGACGCCGCTGGACCACCCGCCGAAAGGATCTCGATGACGTTGTCGCTGTCCAATCACCTCGCCGCCGACTCGGCGCATCACGCGCTGCGCCGCGATGTGCTCGACGGCCTGCGGCGCACACCGAAATCGCTGCCGCCCAAGTGGTTTTACGATTCGGTGGGCAGTGAGCTGTTCGACCAGATCACCCGGTTGCCCGAGTACTACCCGACGCGCGCCGAGGCCGAGATCCTGCGCGCCCGGTCCGCCGAAATCGCGGTGGCCAGCGAGGCCGACACTTTGGTCGAACTGGGCAGTGGCACGTCGGAGAAGACCCGGCTGCTGCTGGACGCGCTGCATGGCCGCGGGTCGTTGCGCCGGTTCGTGCCGTTCGACGTCGACGCCGGCGTCCTCTCCGCCGCAGCGACCGCCATCCAGAGCGAGTACGCGGGCGTCGAGATCAAAGCCGTCTGCGGCGATTTCGAGGAACATCTGACCGAGATTCCCGGCGGGGGCCGCCGCCTGTTCGTCTTCCTCGGCTCGACGATCGGCAACCTCACGCCCGGACCGCGTGCGGAGTTCCTCGCGGCCCTGTCGGCGGTGATGCGGCCCGGGGACAGCCTGCTGCTCGGCACCGACCTGGTCAAGGACACCGGCAGGCTGGTGCGCGCGTACGACGACGCGGCCGGGGTGACCGCGGCCTTCAATCGCAACGTGCTGGCGGTGATCAATCGCGAACTCGACGCCGATTTCGACGTCGCGGCATACCGGCACGTGGCCCGCTGGAACGCGGGCGAGGAACGCATCGAGATGTGGCTGCGGGCCGATCACGAGCAGCGGGTGCGCGTCGGTGCGCTGGAGCTGACCGTCGACTTCGCGGCCGGCGAGGAAATGCTCACCGAGGTGTCGTGCAAGTTCCACCCGGACGGGGTGAACACCGAATTGGCTACCGCGGGACTGCGTCGCATCCGCTGGTGGACCGACGCCGCCGGTGATTTCGGGTTGTCGTTAGCCGTCAAGTGAGCGATTCACTGGCCGACCGATGGCGGGAGGCCCGCCCGCCGATGGCTGGGTTACACCTGGACAGTGCGGCCTGTTCGCGCCAGAGTCTCGCGGTCATCGATGCGACCGCGCAGCACGCGCGCTACGAGGCCGAAGTCGGCGGGTATGTCGCCGCCGAGGCCGCGACGCCCGCGCTCGATGCCGGGCGCGCCGCGTTCGCCGCGCTGAGCGGGATGCCCGACGCCGAGGTGGTGTACACCACCGGCTCGCTGAACGCGCTGGATCTGCTGCTCGGTGGCTGGCCCGCGGATCGTCGGACGGTCGCCTGCCTGCCCGGCGAATACGGCCCCAACCTCGCCTTGATGGAGATCCACGGCTTCGAGCGACGGCTGCTGCCGACCCTGGACGACGGCCGGGTGGCACTCGACGACGCGGCGTTGGCCCTCGAGGACAACCCGCCCGATTTCGTCCACCTGACCACGGTGGCCAGCCATCGCGGGGTAGTCCAGCCGGCGGCGATGGTTGCGAAGCTGTGCGCCGAATTGGGCCTGCCGTTGGTCGTGGACGCCGCCCAGGCGCTGGGCCACGTGGACACCGCGGTGGGCGCCGACGTCACGTATTCCTCGTCGCGCAAGTGGATCGCCGGGCCGCGGGGTGTGGGTGCGCTCGCCGTGCGCCGCGACCTGATGGAGCGGTTGCGTCCGAGGCTGGCCGCGCCCGAGTGGGCCGTGAAGTCGGGGTCGCCGACGGTGGCCCAGCAGCTGGAATTCGGCGAGGCCAATGTCGCTGCGCGCGTGGGGTTTTCGGTGGCCCTGGGGGAACATCTGGCCTGCGGTGCCGAGGCGGTGCGGGCCCGGCTGGCCGAGTTGGGCGCGCTCAGCCGCAGCGTGTTGGCCGACGTGCCCGGGTGGGCGGTGATCGAGGAGGTCGAAGAGCCCAGCGCGATCACCACTTTGGCCCCGGTCGGCGGCGGCGACGCAGCGGCCGTGCGCGAATGGTTGCTGCGCGAACGGCGCATCCTGACCACCTACGCCGGGGTCCAGCGGGCGCCCCTGGAACTGACCGGGCCGGTGCTGCGGATCTCGCCGCACGCCGACACCACGGCCGACGACCTCGGTGCCTTCGCCGAGGCACTGCGGGCCGCGACCGCGGCTTTGTCTGCTTGAGGCCTAGCCGGCCTTGTGCGCCGTGAGCAGGTAGGCGGGAAACTTCATCCGGCCCTTTTCGTCGCGGTCGTGCGGCGGGAATTCGAACGGTGCGTCGGGGATCTGGGGAACTTTCGCGTGGATATAGGCGGGCCGAATGTCGTCGATCTCCCAGTAATTGCTCACCGCGGCGCGCAACTCGTCCTCGTCGACCTCGTTCGGCTTCGGTTCCATCTCGGCGGGGAACGCGCCCTTGGCGAACACCAGCACGTAGTAGCTGGCACCCGGGGCCGCCGCGCGGTGCACCGAGCTCAGGTAGCCGTCGCGGCCCTCGACCGGCAGCGAGTGAAACAGCGTGCTGTCCACGACCGTGTTGAACCGGCCGTCGTAGCCGGAGAACGAGGTGATGTCGGCCTGCACGAAGCTGGCCGTGCTCAAGCCGCGTTCTTCGGCCGCCTTGGTCGCCGCCGCGATGGCGGTGGGGGTTAGGTCGACGCCGACCACGGTGTAGCCCTCGGCGGCCAGCGCCAGCGACAGCTCCGCGAACCCGCAGCCCGCGTCCAGCACGTCGCTGCGGAACTTGCCGGCCGCCAGCAGCGCCGCCAGTTCGGGCTGCGGCTCACCGATATTCCACGGCGGCGGGCCCTGGAACTGGCCCTGCTCGCGGTATGCACTGTCCCAGTCCAAGATGTCAGAACACATGACCCCAACGTACGCGCGCCTACGACGGCCAGGTGTGCACCGGCTCGTTGGCGTGCATGTGTTCGCAGTAGCGGCGCAGCATCTCGGCCAGCGCCGCGGGCCGCGTCATCCCGCCGTCCTGCAGCGCCCGCACCGTGGCCACCTGCCAGCTGGCGCCGTTGCGTCCGCTCGCGGCGCGGCCCTCGATGACACCGAGGAACCGGTCGCGCGCCTCGGCGGCGACACCCCACCGCCGCAGCCCCTCGTCGGCCATCGGAAGCAGCGTGTTCAACACCAATTCCGGCGCCGTCACGTGGTCCAGGCCCGGCCAGTGCAGGCGGGCGGCAATGCCGTTGCGGGCCGCCTCGACGAAATTGGCATGCGCCGCAGCGAAACTCATTTTCGTCCAAAGTGGGTCGTCGGCTTCGGACAAGACGCGCAGCATGCCGTAGTAGAAGGCCGAGTTCGCCAGCATGTCGATGACGGACGGACCGGCCGGCAACACCCGATTCTCCAGCCGCACATGCGGGCGTCCGTCGACGACGTCGTACACCGGGCGATTCCACCGGTACACGGTGCCGTTGTGCAGGCGCAATTCCGATAGCGCGGGAATGCGTCCGGCGGCCAGCTCGGCGGCCGGATCCTCGTCGGACAGCTCGGGCAGCAGGGACGGGAAGTAGCTGATGTTCTCCTTGAACAGGTCGAGGATCGACGTGATCCAGCGTTCGCCGAACCACACGCGCGGCCGCACTCCCTGGGTGGTGAGTTCCTCGGTGCGGGTATCGGTGGACTGCGTGAACACTTCGATACGGGTCTCCGACCACAGTTGGTGGCCGAAGAAGTAGGGCGAATTCGCGCCCAGGGCCAGCTGCGGGCCGGCCAGCACCTGCGCGGCGTTCCAGTTGGCGGCGAAATCGCGCGGGGCCACCTGTAGATGCAATTGCATGCTGGTGCAAGCGGATTCGGGCGCGATGGTGGCGGTGTTCCAGCTCAACGGCTCTGGGCCGTCGATATCGATCTCGATGTCCTCGCCGCGAGCGCTGAAGATGGACTCGTTGAGGGCCGCGTATCGGGTCGACTCGCTCATCCAGCCCTCGTCGAGATGTTCGGGTCGCAGTGTCGGCAGGATGCCGATCATCACGATGTGTGCCCCGCTGGCGTTGGCCTTGGTCTCCGCGTCGTTGAGGCTGGCCCGCACCTCCGCCTCCAGGTCCAGGGCGGTGTGACCGGGCAGCGGGCGGGGCGGCACATTGAATTCGATGTTGTAGGCGCCCAATTCGGATTGGTAGGCCGGATCCGCGATGGCGTCCAGCACGTAGCGATTCGACATCGCGGGCTGGTAGTCGGCGTCGACGAGGTTGCACTCGATCTCCATGCCGGTGAGCGGCCGGTCGGCATCGAAGTGTGATTGCGAGAGCATGGTCTCGAAGACGTCCAGACACAACTGCACCTTGCGCCGGTATTCCCGCCGATGTGCGTGGTCATAGGTGGTGCGCTTGACCTCTTCGCCCACAATGCCGATGGAACATGTTTACCGGCGGCAACGCAAGTTTCCGGTCGGCGTGTGGGTAGACCATCATGGACGATGACACGAGGAGGAGAGCACTTGGCCGACTTCGTCGCCGCCATAGACCAGGGCACCACCAGCACCCGCTGCATGATCTTCGACCACGCCGGGACCGAGGTCGCCCGTCACCAGCTCGAGCACGAGCAGATCCTGCCGCGCGCGGGCTGGGTCGAGCACGACCCGGTCGAGATTTGGGAGCGCACGTCCTCGGTGCTGACGTCGGTGCTGAACCGAACCGATCTGGCGGCGAAAGACATTGCCGCCCTGGGAATCACGAACCAGCGCGAGACCACGCTGGTGTGGAATCGGCGCACCGGGCGGCCCTACTACAACGCGATCGTCTGGCAGGACACCCGCACCGACCGGATCGCGTCGGCGCTGGACCGCGATGGTCGCGGCGACGTGATCCGGCGCAAAGCGGGCCTGCCGCCGGCGACCTACTTCTCCGGTGGAAAGCTGCAATGGATCCTGGACAACGTCGACGGGGTGCGCGAGGCCGCCGAAAGCGGTGACGCGCTGTTCGGCACCGCCGACACCTGGGTGTTGTGGAATCTGACCGGCGGCCCGCGCGGCGGCGTGCACGTCACCGACGTCACCAACGCCAGCCGCACCATGCTGATGGATCTGGAAACGCTGGACTGGGACGACGAGCTGTTGTCGTTCTTCTCGATTCCGCGTGCGATGCTGCCGGCGATCGCGCCGTCGTCGTCGCCGGAACCGTACGGCGTCACCACCGATACCGGTCCCGTCGCCGGCGAGGTGCCGATTACCGGTGTCCTCGGCGACCAGCATGCCGCCATGGTCGGTCAGGTGTGCCTGGCCGCGGGGGAGGCGAAAAACACCTACGGCACGGGCAATTTCCTGCTGCTCAACACCGGCGAGACGATCGTTCGATCTCGCAACGGCCTGCTGACCACCGTCTGCTACCAGTTCGGAAATGCCAAACCCGTTTACGCGCTTGAAGGTTCGATTGCGGTGACGGGCTCGGCGGTGCAGTGGCTGCGCGACCAGTTGGGCATCATCAGCGGCGCGGCCCAGAGTGAGGCGCTGGCCCGTCAGGTCGCCGACAACGGCGGGGTGTATTTCGTGCCGGCGTTTTCCGGGCTGTTCGCCCCGTACTGGCGATCCGATGCCCGCGGCGCGATCGTCGGGCTGTCCCGGTTCAACACCAACGCGCACCTGGCCCGCGCGACCCTTGAGGCGATCTGCTACCAGAGTCGCGACGTGGTCGACGCGATGAAAGCCGATTCCGGTGTGCGCCTTGAGGTTTTGAAGGTCGACGGCGGTATCACCGGCAACGACCTGTGCATGCAGATTCAGGCGGACGTGCTGGGCGTGGACGTCGTGAGGCCGGTGGTCGCCGAGACCACCGCGCTCGGCGCGGCCTACGCCGCGGGTCTGGCCGTCGGGTTCTGGGCGGACCCGGGCGAGCTGCGCGCGAACTGGCACGAGGATAGGCGATGGTCGCCGGAGTGGAGCGACGACGAGCGCGCCGCCGGGTATGCCGGCTGGCGCAAGGCGGTGCAGCGGACCCTGGATTGGGTCGATGTGACCTGATCCAGGGTCCGCCGACCGTCAGTCCTCGCCGAGGATGCCGTAGATCTCCCGTCGCGCATTGTTGAGGATGTCGACGATGCGCTGCTGCTGGTCGGAAGAGGCGGTGTGCGCGGACTGCGCGACCGCCCCGAACAGCTGGCCTGCGGCTGTGCGCAGGTTGACGTGGCCCGGGTCGGCGCCCTTGGCGATCTCGTCCCACGGCGGGGTTTCGATCTTCTCGGCCGCCGCGCGGCCCTGGTCAGTCAGCTCGAAAAGCTTCTTGCTGCCGTCGGTTTCGGTCGCGGTGATCAAGCCTTCGTCGGCCAGTAGCTGCAGCGTCGGGTAGACGGAGCCCGGGCTGGGCTGCCAGATTCCGTCGCTGCGTTCGGCGATCTGCTGGATCATCTCGTAGCCGTG
This sequence comes from Mycobacterium sp. IS-2888, assembly GCF_001954215.1. Classification (NCBI taxonomy): domain Bacteria; kingdom Bacillati; phylum Actinomycetota; class Actinomycetes; order Mycobacteriales; family Mycobacteriaceae; genus Mycobacterium; species Mycobacterium sp. IS-2888. The sequence goes on along the minus strand of NZ_MBET01000047.1, from coordinate 8,451 downwards.
CATCGGCCGCTCGGCGAGCAGCACCAGGATGGCCGCCCGCACATCGCCGCGGCGTCCGCGGCCTGTACCGCCGCGACGCCATCCGCCGCGCCGGCCGCCGGGGCCGAAGCCGAAGCCGGGACCGAACCCGGGACCGAACCCGGGACCGAAGCCGGGACCGAATCCCGGCCCGAAGCCCTGGTTGCCGGCCTGGTCGCGAAGGTGTTCGCGGAATTCTCGCCGGGCCTGCCGCCTCGCCTCATGCAGGGCGCGCCGCTGAGCGGGAGCCGGGCCGGGGCCGAAACCGAAGCCCAGGCCGGGTCGAGCGCCGAATGGACCGTCGGGAGGGGTGAATGGATTGGTCATTGTGTAGTCCTTACGTCTGGTGGGTCGCGCACCGGTCGTGCGCTTCGGTAGATCACGATATATCGTAAACTAACGCGATGCAATGAGATATTCCAGGTTTGCGTCCGAACTCGACGGGTAGCACCTGTGGGATGGACGCAAATAACTCCAACGTGACGTTCGACAGCGCAACGCGGAGTGCAACGGGTCAGGCGCAGGGTGAAGCGCGTGGACGCCGCGTCTGGCCGTGGGTCAACTGGGCGTTGGCGCTGTCCACGGTGCCGGCGGCCGCGCTCGTGATGCTCTTCGCGCTGGGCGCCGTGATGAGTACCGACGGCTGCAGCGATCGCAGTTGTCCGAACCTGGGCCGCGGCGGGATCGACTTCGGTGTCGCGTTCTACGGCGCGCCCGTGGTGGCGTTCGTCGTGATCGCCGTCTCGGTCTTCACCGCCAAGCGCCGTGGCGGCATCGTCGTTCCGCTGGCCGGATGGGCGTTGCTGATCATCGACGTGATCTGGATGGCGTTTACCGTCTCCGGCTAGCGGCAATCAGCGAGGCGGCGAGAAGCCGCCGGCCTGCGGATCCTGCTGCGGCCAGGGAACGGCCGGCGGCGGGCCGGCCGGCGCGGGTGACCCGGTTGGCCACGGCGTCGGCCCGGCCGGCGGCGGCGTCGGCCCGGCCGGCGGCCACGGTCCTGGCGCCGGCATCGTGGGACGCAGCCGCGCCAGTTCGCGGCGGTGGCGTTCGGCAAGGACCGCGGCGAGCACCAGCTCCGGCGGTGCGCCGGGCGGGGGCGGCGGCGCGATGCGCGACACCACGTCCCCGGCGATCCGGTACGCCATCTGCTGGCGTAGTTGTCGATCGAGTTGCGGTGCGCGGGAAAGGAATTGGCGCGCAACCTCGGCTTGGCCGGCGGACAGCCCGGACAGCTGCAGCGACGTCGCCCACCACGCCAGCGCCGGGGGCATGGCCGGCGGCGGACTCGATCGTGGACCTCGCTCGCTCACCACGACCGTGCCGGCGAAGATGTCGCCGACGCGTTTGGCCTTCGGCGAGAGCATGCTGCAGATGACGGCGGGACTGCCGAGAAACATCCATATCTCCACCACCGCGGCCAGCGCGCGAAACACCACCTGGCGGAAGCGTTCTGGGCCACCGTCGTCGGACACCACCCGCAGGCCCATCACGATCTTGCCCACCGACCGTCCGCGCGTGGCGGTTTCGAAGGTCAACGGGTAACCGATCATCACCAGCACGGTGAAGATGATCAGGACGGCCGCGCTCAGCGCGCTGTCGAACTGCGTCAGGGTGGCGGCCCACAGCATCAGCCCGAGCAGGTAGAAGACGAACATCACCGTGATGTCGATCAGCGCGCCCACCGCCCGCACCGGCAGCTGGGCGATCTGGACGTCGAGGACCACCGCGTCCCCGGTCACCACCTCCGACATACCACCGAACGGTACAGGCGAATTAGGCTGCTCAGGGTGGACGTCGACGCATTCGTGCTGACCCATCGCGCGACCTGGGACCGACTGGACCAGTTGGTCAAGCGCCGCCGGTCGCTGACCGGCGCGGAAGTCGACGAACTGGTCGAGCTGTACCAGCGCGTGTCCACCCATCTGTCGATGCTGCGGTCGGTCAGCACCATCGGGTCGGATTCGCTGATGGTCGGCCGGCTCTCGAGCCTGATCGCGCGCGCCCGGTCCGCGGTGACGGGTGCCCACGCGCCGCTGAGCAGTGCGTTCATCCGGTTCTGGACGGTGTCGTTCCCGGTGGTGGCCTATCGCAGCTGGCGCTGGTGGCTGGGGACGGCGGCGGCATTCTTCGCCATGGTGCTGGTCATCGCGTTCTGGGTGGCGGGCAATCCCGAGGTGCAATCCGCGATCGGAACACCCACCGACATCGATCAACTGGTGAACCACGACGTCGCGTCGTATTACAGCGAGCACCCGGCCGCGGCGTTCGCCCTGCAGATCTGGGTGAACAACGCGTGGGTTGCGGCCCAGTGCATCGCGTCGGCCGTCGTGCTGGGGCTGCCGATTCCGGTCGTGTTGTTCGAGAACGCGGCCAACCTGGGACTGATCGCCGGCCTGATGTTCCACGCCGGTAAGGGCGGGATCCTGCTGGGTCTGCTTGCTCCGCACGGGCTGCTGGAGCTGACGGCGGTATTCCTGGCGGCCGGATCGGGGATGCGGCTGGGCTGGTCGGTGATATCGCCCGGGGATCGGCCCCGCGGCCAGGTCCTTGCCGAACAGGGCCGCGGGGTGGTGTCGGTCGCCGTGGGCCTGGTGGGTGTGCTGCTGGTTGCCGGGTTGATAGAGGCGTTGGTGACGCCGTCGCCGTTGCCGACGTTCGTCCGGGTCGGCATCGGAATCGTCGCCGAGGCGGCGTTCCTGTTTTACATCGTCTACTTCGGCCGTCGCGCCGTAAAGGCCGGCGAGACCGGCGATATCGACGACGCGCCCGATATCGTCCCGACCGCCTGATCGAGCCCGAAAGCCCAAGCCGAAAGTTAAAGCCGCCCCGTCGCTTTCATCGCCAGATAGTGGTCGGCCAGGGCGGGCGCCAGCTCCGTCGGAACGGCGTCGACCACGTCTACCCCGCCGTGGCGCAGCCGCGACGCGATGGCGCGGCGGTCGTTGCGGGAGCGCTCGGCGGCCGCCGCGTCGTACACCGCGGCGGGGTCGGAGCGGCCGGCGGCCATTTGGTCGACGCGCGGGTCGGCGCACGCGGCGATCATCACGTGGTGTTTGGAGGACAGCCGCGGCAGGATCGGCAGCAGACCCTCGTCCAGCGCGGTCGCGTTGAGGTCGGTCAGCAGGACCACCAGCGAGCGTCGTCGCGTGCGCCGTAAAATGGCGGCAACCATTGCGCGCCAATCGGATTCGACCAGCGTGGGCTGCAGCGGAGCCATCGCCTCGACCAGTTGGGCGAGCAGCTCGGTGCGCGACGCGCCGAATACGCCGGCCCGGCTCACCCGGTCGTGGGCGAGGAAGTCGACGTGGTCGCCGGCCCGCGACGCGAGCGCCGCCAGCAGCAGGGCCGCGTCCATCGACCAGTCCAGCCGGGGCCACCCGGCGGGATCGGCGGCCGTCGGGTCGACGCCGACGCGACCGGCCGCCATCCGCCCGGTGTCCAGCACGATCACCACCCGCCGGTCGCGTTCGGGGCGCCACGTGCGAACCATGACGTCGGCGCGGCGCGCGGTCGCACGCCAGTCGATCGAGCGGACGTCATCGCCGACGACATACTCGCGCAGCGAGTCGAATTCGGTTCCCTGCCCCCGGATCAGCGTCGGCAGCAGCCCGTCGATCTCCCGCAACTTGGCAAGCCGCGACGGTAGGTGCTTGCGGGACAGGAAGGGCGGCAGCACCCGTACCTGTCCCGGTACCGGCTGAGAGCGCTGGCGTCCGGCGAAGCCGAGCGGCCCGATCGAACGGGCCGTGACCACGGCCGCGCGCTGATCGCCGCGGCGAACCGGTCGCAGGACGCTGAGGACGTGCTGGCGCTGCCCGGCGGCGATGTCGACGGCGTGAATGCGTGGTTCGGCACGCGCGCTCGGTGGCCAGGCGTCGCGGATCTGGCCGCGGAAGCGCCGGCGGCCGTCGTTGTAGATGTCCAGGCTCGCGTCGACCTCCTGTCCGAGTCGCGCCGAACAGTCGGGGGACCGGGTGAAGCGCAATGCTCCGGGGCTGGCCGCCAGCGCGATATCGGCGGCGACGACTACCGCCAGCGCCACCAGCAGCGCCACGAAAGCCTTTGCCGGCCAAGGCGACAGCGCGATCGGCAGAACCAGGATCAGTGCCGCCAGGCCGGTCCGTCCGGTCAGGATCACTAGCGGGGCACCGGAACCGACGCCAGGATCCCTTCGAGCACGCCGTCGGGGGTGGCGCCTTCGAGCTCCGCCTCGGGGCGCAGCATCACCCGGTGCCGCAGCGTCGGGCGCGCCATGGCCTTCACGTCGTCGGGCGTGACGTAGTTGCGGCCGGACAGCCACGCCCAGGATCGGGCCGTGCCCAGTACCGCCGTCGCCCCGCGTGGTGACACGCCCAGCTGCAAGGCCGGTGAGGAGCGGGTGGCCGCGACGATGTCGACGATGTAGCCCAACACCTCGTCGGCGACCAGCACCTGCTGGACCGCTTCCCGGCCGGCCGCCAGTTCGGCGGTGCCGGCAACCGGCTTGATATCCGACAGATCGCGCGGATCGAAGCCGTGCGCGTGCCGGGCGAGGATGGCGATCTCGGAATCACGCTGCGGCAGCGTCACATTCAGTTTGAGGAGGAAGCGGTCCAGTTGCGCTTCGGGCAATTGATAGGTGCCCTCATATTCGATCGGGTTCTGTGTCGCGGCGACGATGAACGGGTCGGGCAGCGGTTTGGCTTCACCCTCCACGCTGACCTGACGCTCTTCCATCGCCTCGAGCAGCGCGGCCTGGGTTTTCGGTGGGGTGCGGTTGATCTCGTCGGCCAGCAGCAGGTTGGTGAACACCGGGCCCGGCCGGAATTCGAACGCGGCGGTGCGCGCGTCGTACACCAGTGAACCGGTAACGTCGCCGGGCATCAGGTCGGGGGTGAACTGCACCCGCTTGAATTCCAGCTGCAGTGCGGCGGCCAACGCCCGGACCAGCAGCGTCTTCGCCACTCCCGGAACGCCTTCCAGCAGCACATGGCCGCGACACAGCAGCGCGATCACGAGGCCGCTGACGACTCCTTCCTGCCCGACGACGGCCTTGGCCAGCTCGGTTCGTAACGCCAGCAACGCATTTCGCGCGGACTCGGCGACGGGGGTCTGTGGTGGGGACGATTGTGTCACGAGTGTGCGACCAGCCTTTCGATTTCGTCGAGCGCTCGGGCAAGTTGTAGGAGGTCATTGTCGGTGGCCGGCGGCGGGCCGAACAGGTGGTAGGCAACGAATCCCGCGTCGGCCCCGCTGCGCTCGGCCACGGTCGTCACCACCGCCGGCGGCGCCGCGCCCGCGCCCAGGCCGAGCCGCGGCACCAGCCGCTGCAATGTGGCGGTGCGCAACGCTTCGGCGGCGCGGTCGCGGGCCCGACGGGACCGGTAGAGCCGGCCGCGGCCCTCCACGGTCTCCGACGCCCGCACCACGACCGGTAATGCCTCGGCCACCAGCGGACCCGGCCGGCGGCCCTTCCACAGCGCAACCAGCAGCACGACCACGCACAGCTGCCAGACGATCCAGGTGACGTTTTCCGGGATCATGTCGTAAATCGATGCGGGGGAGGATGTTTCGCCCTCGACGCGATGCGGCGCGTACCAGATGACCCGGGGCCGGGCGCCGGCGAGGTTCATCGCCAGCGCCGCATTGCCCGCCTGCAACAGGCCGCGGTTGGTCATGAAATCGCTGCTGCCGACGGCCGTCACGGTCCGCCCGTGGTCCCGGAACCGGATCAGTATCCCGCCGTAGCAGCGGGTCATCGTGCGCCCGTCCTTGGCCTCGTAGGTGACGCTCGGGCCGAAGCGCACCGCTCCGGCCCGAGTGGCCTCGCGCAGCGAGCAATCGGGGTTGCTGTCGAAGTTGCTGGTGGGCTTGATGCCCACGCCCGGCATCAGAGCCTCGCGGGTTCGTGCCGTGGGCTCCACCAAGAGGAGATCTCCGGGGGCCTTCGCCAGGCGGTCCAGCAAGGCGTCGTCGGTCAGATACTGGCTCTGCGCCACCACGATCAGCGTGTTGGGGCGCGCCGCCCGCTCGACGTCGGCGATGCTGTTGGCCGCGATGACCTCGACGCCGCCGTCGCGCAGCAGCGTGACCAGCGCGTGCGCACCGTCGGTCCCGGTCGAAGCGGGATCCATCGGGGTGCCGGGCCGCGGTTCGGTCAGGTAGGCGCCGATCCCGGCGATGACGGTGAGCACCACCAGGGTGAGCAGCACCCAGGCCCATACGCGCCATCGCGCCGCCGGACGCTTCTCGATAGTGGCCGTCATCGGACCTGCGCCCATGATTCGGCGGCGACATGGTGCGCCGTCGTCGAGGCAGCGGCCGGCCCTCGCGAGCGGAGGTGGTCGTCGAGGTCTGCGATCATTTGGTAAGCGGCCTGGGTACCGGGCCGCTCACCGTAGGTGACGTCATTGAATGCCGTTGCCGCCTCGGACAATTCACCCGCCAGATGAGGCAACGCCGCGCCGGCGTCCCGCGCCAGTTCGTTGGCGGTGCGGCCGGGAGCCGGGTTGAGGACGCCGGTCTCCTCGAGCTGGCGGGCGACGGCACGCAACCGGTGCCGAATCGCCGCGGTCCAATTCCCTTCCGCCGCATAGCTTTCTGCGGTCGCGCGATGCTGGGCGGCGGTGAGCTGGGCGGCTTCGAAGAGCTGGTGGTCGCCGCCGCGTCTGGTGCGCATGGTGCGCCGGGCGATGCGGATGCCGACCACCACCGCGATCCCCAGCAGGATCAGCAGCACCATGGTGGTGAACCAGCCGCCCGGTATCGAGGCGGTCTTTTGCAACAGCCGGTAGATCTGTTCGTTGAGCCACTCGACGAATTGCTGTGTCGCGGAAGCCTTCGCGTAGATCGGCTTGCCCAGTTCTGTCTGGGCCGCCAGGTGGGCGCCATCGCGGTCGATGTCGATGGAAGGCACTGTCAGCTCGTCCTCGCTCGGCCCCTACGCGGGCCGGGTCAGCCACAGGTTGTCGGTGGACGCGGTCGCGTAGGGCCCGCCGGCGGCGCCGGTCTGCAGCACCAGGTCGAACGCTTCGGCACGCATGCGGCGGTCGGTGTAGAGCAGGACGATGACTCCTGCGTTGAAGGGTGCGGTGACAATCTCACCGATTGCCGCCCCGACGGAGGCGATCGAGGTGCTGATGAGCAGCGCCGAAATAGACGTGTCCCCGGCAAACATGATCTGGCCCACGATGCTGAACGGCGTGGCCATCGCGTTGGCGATGACGGATGCCACGATGAACGTCAGGGTCCGAATGCCCAGCACCCTCCAGAAACCATTGCGAACCAGCGCAAAGGAGCGGGTGATCGCGTTCATGACCGGCAGCCGCTCCAGCACGATGAGCACGGGCGCGAATAGCACCACCGTGTAGAGGTACACCAACACCGCGATCAGGCCGAGCAGCAGCGGGAAGGCCAGCAACACCGCCAGGGCGCCGTTGCCGATCGCCGAGGCCACGGCGAGTATCACCGCGACCAACCCCGCAAGGGCCACCACCACGGCGGCTTCGAGCAGCGCCAGGCCGAGCAGGGGCAGCAGCCGGCCGCGAATCTTGGCCCACGTTTCGCCGATGGTGATCGTCGAACCGAACACCGCCCGCCCGACGATGACGGTGAGCATTCCGGACAGCATCATGCTGCCGAGCCAGGTGACCAGCAGGCTGCCCGACATCGACGCCAGCCACGCGCCCACGACGCCTAAGGACAGCTCGTCCGGCTTGTCCGTGTTGAGCCGGCCGTAGGCGGCCAACGGTCCGAAGAAGGCGATCCGCGTGATGATCTGCATGACCACGACCACCAGTGCGGTCAATCCCAGCGTCGCCTTCGGGTTGGTGCGGATGTAGCCGACGGCGCCGTTGAAGATGTCGCTCAGCGACAACGGGCGCAGCGGGATGATCCCGGGCTTAAGCGGCACCTGGCCCGGCGGGGACTGGCCATAGCCCGGCCAGGCACCGAAGCCCGGTGGCGCGCCGTACCCGGGCGGCGGGCCGTACCCCGGTGGCGGCCCGTATCCGGGTGGCGGCCCGTACCCCGGTGGCGGCCCGTACCCCGGTGGCGGCCCGTACCCGGGCGGGGGGCCGTACGCGGGGGGCGGCCCATAAGGACCATAAGGCGGCGGCGCAGCGTAGGGCGGCGGGGCGCCATAGCCGGGGGGCGCGCCGTCGTAGGTCATGGCCTCCATCCTGTCGGCGGTCGCGGCATTTCACAATCAGAAACGGGCTCCCGGCGCGTAGCGTCGCACGCATGGCGGAACTGAAATCCCGGCTCCGGGCCGACCTGACCCAGGCGATGAAGACCCAGGACAAGCTGCGGACCGCGACGCTGCGCATGGTGCTGGCGGCGATCCAGACTGAGGAAGTCTCCGGCAAGCAGGCCCGCGAACTCTCCGACGAGGAAATCCTCAAGGTGCTGGCCAGGGAATCGCGGAAGCGTGGCGAGTCGGCCGTTCTGGGT
>NZ_MBET01000046.1:0-19724 GCF_001954215.1 Mycobacterium sp. IS-2888 | reverse complement strand
CCTGCGGCGGCTGCGGCACGTGGACCGGCGGAGTCACCTGCGGCGGGGTCACCTGCGGCGGGGTCACCTGCGGCGGCGATGGCAGCTGCGGGACCTGGACCGGCGGTTGATTCACCACGGGCGGCGACACGCGCGGTGGGAGCTGGATCACCGGCGGTCGCATCACCGTTTCGAGACCCGGCACCAGGAGCGGGGCCGCTGGAACCGGCGCCACCGGAGGCACCACGACCGGCACCGGAATCACCGGAGCCGCGGGAGCCGGCGGAGCCGGTATCGCGGGAGCCGCGGGCAGCGGCGCGGCTTGCGGGTGTATCGGCATAGGCGCGGCTAGAGGTATCGGGGCGTTGATTTTCTGCGCCGGGGGGGATGCCTCGAGGAGCGCGGGTGCGGGGGCCTGCTGCGTCGGGACGATCAGGTTTTGGCTCGGGGTCGGTCGCAAAGCGACCGTCCCGGTCGCGCGGATGCCAATGGCCAGCGCGATTTCCAGGGCCAGCGCCGCGCTGATGCCAATGACCGCCAAGCAACTACCGACCAGCAGCACCGGCCTGCGACGCGGCTCGTCCCGTTCGGGCGCGAACAGCTTTGGTACGACGACAGTCGGGACGTCGTCGTCCTCGTCGGGGACGGCGCTGTACGCGAAGTCGTCGTCACCGTCGAGAAGCCCTGAAACACTGAGGTATTCGGGCACTGAAACAGCGGCACCGGTGCCCGGGTCTTGCGCGTAGGCCAGTGCAGCGGTGGACGAGGCGAACGTCGGCGCGTTCGCCGCGGCCAGGGCGGCCCCGCGGGCCAGTGCGGTGCCGGGCTCCTCCGGCGCGCTCACGACAAGCGAGGTCGCCCATTCCAGCGCCGGCTTTATCGAGGCGATGTCGACGCCCGAGCCGATCAAGAAGAGACCGCCCGGCCCCCATTCCTGCCCATCCAGCCCCGAGATCATCCTGGTGAGCTGTGCGGTGGCCTCCTGGTAGGACTCGGCGTAGATCTGTTGTCGGTAGAGATCGACGATGGAACCGTCGGAGGTCTCGACGACGGCCAGCGTGGCGGCATCGGGCTCGACGAAAAGCACCGCGGTGCGTTCGTAACCCATTGCGCCGCCGACGAATTGACCGAGCGCCGTCGCGGCAAGAAACGTCGAGACCAGCATCACGTTCTCAAGCTTGTGGGCCGTCAGCGCGTCGCGCAGGGCGGCCGCTTCGAGTTGATCGGTCCACGTGACCCCGATAGACGACAGCTCGAGGCCGGCGTCGGCGGCGCCCTCACGGGTGCCCAGGATGGCGGCAATCACTCGATCAGACGCGCTGAGGGTCGGCGCGTCGTCGGCAGCGGAGACGTCGAACTCGTCCTCTTCGACCGTGGCTCCCTCGGCGTTCTCACCTTCGAGCAGAACCATCTGAATCGACGCCGGGGCCATCGATACGCCGAGCACGATATCCAAAACAACCCCTCCAAAGGTGTTGCTAGCCGAGCCATGGTCGGGCGGAGGAAAAAACCACGACTAACTAAGTATCGCGCAGGAGGGCGGTGGCGGAACCCCGCCGAAGCTATGTAGTCCTTATGAAGTTCTGATAGGACCGAGACGGCGTCGGTCCACGCTGGCCCTGGTACTTCGAGCCGACGCGTGAACTGCCGTAAGGGTGTTCGGCCGGGCTGGTCAGCCGCAAGATACACAGCTGCCCGATCTTCATGCCGGGCCACAAAGTGATCGGCAGATTGGCGACGTTGGACAGCTCGAGGGTGATGTGACCGCTGAAGCCGGGATCGATGAAGCCGGCCGTTGAGTGAGTCAACAATCCGAGCCGGCCCAGTGACGACTTGCCCTCCAGCCGTCCCGCGAGGCCGTCGGGCAGGGTGAAGAGCTCCAGCGTCGAGCCGAGGACGAACTCGCCCGGATGCAAGACGAAGGGTTCTCCCTCGATGGGTTGCACCAGGCTCGTCAGCTCGTCCTGCTGCTTGGCGGGGTCGATGTGGGTGTAGCGGGTGTTGTTGAACACCCGGAACATGCAGTCGAGGCGCACATCGATGCTGGACGGCTGCACCAGGGCGTCGTCGAACGGGTCGATGCCCAGCCGGCCGGCGGTGATTTCGGCCCTGAGGTCGCGATCGGAGAGCAGCACTCGACGAGCCTAGCCGTTGGGAAGGTGGCAGCCGTCCTACCTTTAGTCAGCGAGGTAGCTTTCCCGGCCCGTCGGGTATCCGCCCCCGGTGGTCGTGACGTGGACGTGGTCGTAGTGGCCGAGCCTCGACGTCTGCGCACCATTGGGCGTGTAGTAGACGCCCCGCCAAATCGCGTCCTGTATTCCGAAGCGGTTTGCGTTCTGCATAACGTAGGCGACGATGGCATTTCCCAGCGCGATCCCCTGGGCGGATTGGGGGTCGGGGATCATGACGTCGAGTGCCAGACCGAGGGGATGCCACGGCAGCGGATCCGGTCGCACGCCGCCGATTTCGTGAATCTGGGGAAAGTCCGCACTGATGGCACGGGCGGTCAGGATGGTCCTGACCTGTAAGCCGCGTTCCGAGGCAACGCCGACGGGCAAGAAGCGCGAGCGGGTGTGATATCTCGATGCCGCCGGAACAGCGCGGACGCCGGCGCCAACCGACACATGCGATGCCGCTGCAACGATTTGCAAGCAGCACGGCGCGGCGTCACTGATAACGGGTTTGGGCTCGGCCCGCGGTCCGAACGAATCGGTATCCGCCGCCACGGCGAAGAAAGCCGCCGCGGGGGTCAGTACCGCTGCCAGGACAACTGATGGCTTGCGCCGTTTCTTGGCTAATCGATGCCGACCCACGGCAAGCACATTACGGAATGATCACGAAACAATAAACACCGGCTTTTTCACATGCGGGGATAGCTGTGCGTTTCCCCACATCAGACCATTCTGTCGGGGCCGTTTTCTGCATTCGAATGACATCGCAAGCGCCGGCCGATGCGCGCAACACCTCGGCGCAGGCGGGCGCGGCCGTGGCCGGCCGGGTGCTAGCCTGCTGGGGCAACAGCGCCGATGTAGTTCAATGGCAGAACATCAGCTTCCCAAGCTGAATACGCGGGTTCGATTCCCGTCATCGGCTCCATGTCTGACCTGCGGCAGCAGTGTTCGACCAGCTAGCTCCACTCCCGGACCTTTTCCAGGTAAAGCCTGATCTGTTCCAGGCTGACTCCGATCTTCCGCTGGCCGGATTGGCCGCCCATCACCAGCTGATTGGTGTCGTTGTCGTACAGGAGGTACTCGTCATCGCGTAGCCGGGTTAGGACCATGTTGACTTCGGCGGCCAACCGCTGAATCCGGCCCGGGTCATCGGTGGTCACACCTGGCCTCCTTCTGCTGTGCCCGGCCACGTAGCAATGAGGGTGCCACGACGTTGTCACTGCGGCGGACTGCCCTGGACACCCCGACTCGGCTCCCCCTGAATGCGCGGGTTCGATACCCGTTTCCACGGATCATTCCGGAGAACAGTTAAGTTCCCCCAAGGCCGAGATCTTGCTACGTGCACTCCGAAGCACGGCCAGGCCCGCGGGCAGCAACAGCGCGGCAATCACCGCGAGGATGGACTTGACGCCGTCACCCATGCTCCAGCCCTGACGCTGCAGCATCTCCAATGCGGTGCCCGACACAGTGACTCCGACACCGGCGATCGCAACGAGTGACGTCAACGCGACACCGGCGGCTTCGCCCGCCCGCTCGGGCGCAACGACGGTTTGAGTCGCGACCGTGGTGAACGCGTAGACCAGACCCATGGTGAAACCGCAGGCCGTCAATGCGACTAGGTAGACCACCCACTGCTGAGAAGCCGCCAGGACGGCCAACGATATCGCGGCGACCGCGCAACCGACGCCCATGACCTTGATCGGTGCATAGCGCGCCGCCAGACGTCCCGAGACCACCCCACCTATCGCCGCGCCGGCGGACGGGCCTAGGAATGCGATACCCGCTGTAAGCGGGTCCAGCCCACGCACCTGTTGGAGGTTCATCGTCGATAAGAACACCGTCACCGTGTAGGCGACGTTCGCAATCGTGCCCGCGACGACCAAGGTGGAGAACCTCGAATTGCGCAGTAGCGCCAGGTTGACAAGTGGCCAGCGCACCCGTTGCTCGACAACCACGAACGCACCCAGCGCAACCATGGATGCTATAAACGTGCCGAGCGTCGCCGCTGACAGCCATCCCCACGATGGTGCGCGATCAAATGCCAACGTGAACAACCCAATTCCCGCAGTGATGAGCGCGAGCCCACCGAGATCCAAACGACGAGGGACGGTTTCGTCCGAGGTCTCAGGAATCGTCTTCGCGCCCATGAGGAACGAGATTGCGGCCAAGGGCACCAGCAGCCAGAATACGGCGCGCCATCCGACGGTCTGGGTGAGCAGCCCACCGACCAGGGGCCCCGCAGCGTTTCCCAATCCCGCTATGCCGTACGCCAATCCGATCGCATGACTCGACTTCCCCGGCGGGAAGGCATTGGTGAGGACACTCACCGACACGGGAAAGATCAAGGCGGCGCCCACACCTTGTACCGCCCGGAAGGTGATGACAACGGCGGCGGACGGCGCGATCGCGCAAAAGACCGAGGCAACTCCGAACAGTGCAATGCCGGCGAGCAGCGCACGGCGGCGCCCGAAGATATCGCCGATGCGGCCCGCGGGGACCATGAATGCGCCGAGCGCCAACATGTAGACGCTGACGACCCATTGCAGGTCCGTCGTGCTGCTGTGCAGATCTGACGCCATTCGTGGTAGCGAGAGGTTCATTGCGAAGTAATCGATCTGCACGCAGAACAATGCCGTCGAGACGGCGGCCAGTATCCAACGCGATCGCACTTGTCCGGACGTTGAGGTCACCGCTCGACGATATAGTTTCAACGGCTTGGGATCAGGGCAGTCACCGACTCGTCGCGATGTGGTTGAGCAAATCCCTTGCCGCCCCCGCAGGCGGGGTACGGGCGCCCAGCCAGATCGCACGCAGATCGCGTCGCAAGTCGAGATCCGCGACCGGAACCGCGCGCAGGCGACCATGGATGAGGTCATCGCTGACGGCCAACCGACTCATCACCGCCGGACCGGCACCGGCCAGGACGGCAGCGCGAACCGCTGCCGCAGAAGCGAGTTCGAGTGGATGCGCGGCGGGCGCCGACCGATCGCTGTCCAGCGGCTCCTCGGTGCCCAGCAAGAGGCGCCAACCCGACTTGCGCGACACCAATGGCGTTCGGCGAAGCTCCGCAACGGTGATCGCAGCCGATCGCCGCACCCACTTGTGATCGGGCGGCACGACGACGATCAGCTCGTCGCGCCCGATCACGCGGCTGCGCAACCCGCGAAGCGCGCCGCGGATCTCGATGAATCCGAGCTCCGCCTCGCCGTCCCGCACGGCCGCGATCACTCCTTCGCTGTCGGTCGCGTTGAAGCCGACCTCCGGCGCGGTGCCGCCGTGCCGCAGGACCGCCGCCTGGAACGACACCAGCCAGCGGGGCAGCAATTGCTCCGTCACCGTTTGGCTGGCGGCCACTGTGAGCCGGGTGCGACGCTCGGCGCGCAGCGATGCCAGCCCGGTGTCGACGCGCTGCGCGACATCGAGTATCTGGTCCGCCCATTCGACGACGACCTCGCCAGCCGGGGTCAGTTGGGTGCCTCGCGTCGTGCGCGTCACCAGCCGTACGCCGATCTGGGACTCGATCGAGGTCAGCCGCGCCGAGACGGCCTGTTGACTGGTTCCCACTTCTCGGCTGGCCGCATTCAAACTGCCCGTCTTGGCGATCGCCGACAACAACTCAAGGGCGGAAAGTTCGGGCATCCGCGCGCTTAACGGCACGCCTGATCGTAGCGCCGCTGGCGCCTTCTGGATACAAGGCGCGCTTGTATCCCTGCAAGAACACGACCGCTACTGCGACGACATCGCGGGATGAACGATCAATGCCATGAACACTTCAACAAACACCAACCAGACCCACGCCACCACGACAACCACCGCGCGCACCACGGCAAGCGGATTCCGGCGCCGCACCATGGCCGGCGTTCTGCTGACCATGGGGATCACGGCGACCGCCGTTGGTTTCGCTGCGCCAAGCCACGCCGACGAGGGCGCACCGGCCCCGGCCCCTGAGGTCACTGCGCCAGCGCCAGCCGCGCCCTGGCTTCCGACGATCGACCGATTCTGGGGCGGCTACCGCCACCTTCACTGCGGATTCCCTGGCTGGCGCGGGCCCTTCCAGTGCTGGTACTGAGCGGCGGACACGAAAGGAAAACTTCCCGACACACCAGGGGTGGCCCGCATGGGCCGCCCCTGGTCACTTTTGACAGGGGCCTTGGTTCATAACAACTGCACAGCTTCGGCAGGCTCCAGATACAGCTTCCCCGGCGACGATCGGTTAGCGGTCTCGTTGGAAGGCGTGCCTAGTGGATATCGTGCTTGGGGTCTCGATGGCGCCCGCTTCGGTTCAGATGGTGCTGGTGCAAGGGGAGAACGCCGACGGCGTCACATTGGACGAGAACGAATTCGCGACAGGCGCCGCCGACGACTCCCCGACCGTCAGCGCGTCCGACCGCGTGGTCGCCGCCATCCTGGCTACCCGCGAAGACTCCGACGCTGCGGGCCTCGAGCTATCGTCCGTCGGTGTGGCGTGGACCGACCAACTCGAAGCGGCGGCCCTGCGCGACGCACTCGCCGCCCACAAGCTCGAGAACGTCATGCTGGTCTCGGCGTTTCTGGCCGCGACCTCGCTGACTCAATTCGTCGGCGGCGCAATGGGTTACGAGCGTACCGCGCTGCTGTTCATGGAACCCGACACCGCAACTCTGGCCGTCGTCGAGACCGCCGACGGTTCCATCACGGATGTTCACCAAGAGCGGTTGAATGGTACGCCCGGGCGGCTGACAGACGACGAGCTGATGCACCTGCTCGCCGGACTCGACCAGCTGGCTACGCACCCGGACGGACTGTTTGTGCTCGGCTCCGGCGTTGACATCGCAGCGGTCAGGGCGCAATTGGAAGAGGCGACGTCGCTTTCCGTGAGCGCGCCGGAAGAGCCGGAGACGGCCCTGGCCCGCGCGGCGGCCCTCGCATCCGCGAACGCGTCGTTGTTCGCGTCGTCGACGACCGCGCTGGCCTATGCACAGGACCCCGGCACGGGCGCGGTCGACGCGAATGCCCTGCCCGAGTACCTGAGCATTGCCGCGGCCGAGCCGGGCGAGGACGACCTTGCCTACAGCGCGGTCGCCGACGATGAAGCCAGCGCGCCAACTGTCGTCATGGACGCCCCCGCCCATCGTGAGAGCGAGCCCCGTCGTAGGTCGGGCCTACTGGTCGGAAGCGTGGTGGCGGTCGCCGGCTTTAGCGCCGCGTTGGCGCTCGAGGTAGCACTGACGGTCGGCGTCCACACGACGGTCGGGTTGCTGCCCGCCCCGCTGCACAATCTCATCGCCCCGGCCGAGCAGGTATTCGCCCCTGTGCCAGCGGAAGTCGCGGCCACCCAGGCGGTGGCACCGAAGCCGCTGAGTCCGCCCGCAGCCACGCCGCCGCTGGCCGCTCCGGTTCCCGCGGCTCCGCCACCCGCGGCTCCGCTCCTTCCGGCTCCGATTGCGGCGGCCCCGCCGGTGCCCGTTCCGCTGGTCGTACCGCCGCTCGCGCTGCCCGCTCCGCCGCCGGCAGTCCTGCCGGAGCCTCCGGTCGTTCAGGTCCCGCAGCGCCCGTCGCCACCGATCGACGTGCCGCCGCCGATTCATGTCCCCCCGCCGGTCCACGTTCCCACGCCAGCACCGCCGAAATCGCCGCCGCCCCAACAAATTCCCCCGGGGCAGGGGCCGAATCCCGGCGGCGAGGGCGGCGGGCCCTCCGGCAACCCGGGCGGACCTGTTACCGGCCCCGGTCCGAGCCATGGAACTCCAGGCGACGGCGGGCCGCACGGCGGACCGACAGGCGGTGGCGGGTCGACCGGCGGATCGGCCGGTGGGCCAGTTGGTGGCGGTGAGTCCGGCGGCGGCACGTCGATCGGTGGCGCCGAGAGCGGCGGCGGCTTCGGTGGTGGCGGCAGCAGCGCTAGCGGCGGCGGTGCTAGCGCCGGCGGTGGCACGAGCAGCAGCTCTAGCAGCGGCAGCAGCAGCTCGGGCGGCAGTAGCAGCTCTGGCAGCAGCAGTTCTGGCGGCGGTGCCGAGAGCGGCGTCGGCAGCCACCACTAGCCCGAGCCTGGTCCGCGTTGGCTGTAGCCAAATCGTGATGAAGCCTTGATCAATTGCGAACGCGCCCTTGCGCTTCCGCTGTTCGCGACGGCCCTACCATCACTATTGCAACTCTGTCAGTTAAAGGAATTGGAGCCATGCGGGCGGTTGTTCGGTGTGTTCTTGCCGTCGTCGGGATGGCCGGGAGCGTCGTTGCGAGCCCGGCCGGTGTAAGCGTGGCGGCGGCGCACCAGCCGCAGCATTTGGCCATCGCGTCGGTTCTCCCGAGGCGGGGCGAGGTCGTCGGTGTCGCGCACCCCGTGGTGGTGACCTTCGATGCGCCCGTCGCGGACCGGCCCGCGGCCGAGCGTGCCGTCGCGGTCAGGTCGACGCCGGCGATGACCGGCAAGTTCGAATGGCTCGACAACAAGGTCGTGGAGTGGGTCCCGGACCGATTCTGGCCGGCGCACAGCACGATTCCGCTCTCGGTGGGCGGAGTGTCCACGGAAATAAAGACGGGTCCTGCCGTCGTCGGTGTGGCCAGCATCGCCGAGCACACGTTCACCGTGACCATCGATGGGGTCGAGGCGGGACCGCCGGCGTCGCTCCCTGCGCCGCACCACCGACCCCACTTCGGGGAGCCCGGCGTCATGCCGGCCTCGATGGGCAGGCCGGAGTACCCCACTCCCACAGGCACCTACACCGTCCTGTCCAAGGAACGCACGGTGATGATGGATTCGAGCAGCGTCGGCATCCCCGTCGACGATCCTGACGGCTACCGTCTTCCGGTGGATTACGCCGTTCGCATCACCGACCATGGCCTCTTCGTGCATTCGGCTCCCTGGGCGGTCAATTCGCTCGGGTTGGACAATGTCAGCCACGGCTGCATCAGCCTGAGCCCCGAGGACGCGGAGTGGTACTACAACACGGTCAACGTCGGTGACCCGGTGATCGTGCAGGACAACAGCATCGAAGTTCCGCGCATAGTCTCTCGGTGACTCGCTGTCTCCCAAAAATGCGTCGAAATGCCCTGACAGTACAGGCCTTTCACCGCCCTTGATACAAACGGACCCGCTAGCGATAACCTAGCGGGTCCGTAGTGTCCGGGAAGGGGTCGCGTCAGCGCGCGCCCGACGGACCGGGCATAACCGGCTGACCGGGCACCGGCCCGCCCGTCGGCGCCGGACCGGTCGGCGCATCCTTGACTCCGGACATGTCGAGGAGGGGGGCGCTCGCCACGGCATCGATCGGTGCCTCCACCGGGGCGCCGAGCGCAATCAGCGGAGCACCGGCGGGCACCACCGGGGCAACCGGAGCGCCCAGGGGAAGGGGCAGCGGGCCAGGCAAGAGCGGAACGCCGGCCGGCACGACGGGCACGATCGGGGCGCCAACGGGCCCGGGCACCACCAGCGGAACACCGGACATGTCCGTGAGCGGAGCGGCGCACGTTTCGACGACCGAGCCTCCGGCGGCGAGTACCGGTCCGCCAGCGGCTCCCGCACCGCCGGCCTCTGCCGGTCCACCGACGGCCGCCGGCACCTCGCCCGCCTGCTGCTGGGTGCACGCGTGGCCGCCCGTTATCAGCGGGGCGGCCGCCGCGTCGGGGCTCAACGCTATAGCGGCGCCGCACAACCCAGCGCTGGCAACTACTTTGATGCTGAACCGCTCCACCATCAGCGTCGACTCCTCTATGCGCGCTCAGATACTCCAAAAGTCGTTTCCCGACGACCGAGCCAATTGTCTGCAGACAATATGAAACATGAGCCGCGCCGCACCGCTCCGTTTCCAAATGGTGACGTCACGAGGTTGTCACAAGTCAGAACAGGTACCGCGACCTGCTTACCTGCACCGATGTGTTACGAACAGCGGGTGGTCGTCTTCAAGCGGCGTGGTCGGGAGCGGGAAAGCGCGGAGCCGTCCGTCGGGCAGGGCTATCACCGGCAGTGGCTCGAGAACGCCGAACGCCAGGGCGTGCCTTCCGACGTCGTCGCCGAGATCGCCCGGGAGCACGCCATCACGCCGGAGAGCTTCACGATTCTCGGGCAATGCACCGAGTTCAAAGATCCGGACGGCAAGTCCTTTTTCCTCCTGTCGCGGGGCATCAGTGCGGACGACGCACGCAACGCGGCGCTGATGACCTACGTTCTCAACGCCGGCACCGACTACGGCACGCCGGGCAAGCAACCCACGGACTTCCCCGAGACGCCGTACACCGCCGCCGAGGTTGGGCGGATCATCAACCGGCAGAAGGCAAACCGCTGGAGCTACGAGCAGGACGTCGGCTTCGCGCACCGCAACGGCGCGCACCTCGTCACCACACCCAACGGCATGCTCATGGGCCTCGGCGGCAACCGGATTCAAAAGCTGTTCAGCCGGGAGGGCGGCACCGCCTGGGGCGACATCTTCATGGTCAACGTCGACGACTCGATCGGTGCCGACCATCGGCTTCGCCAGATCGTCGAGTCCGGGCATGCCTGGTACTCCGACCGCAATGGCAACGCCGCCGAGAGCAACCTCGCGCTGGACCGGGTGTTGCACCACGAGGAGCTGCACTGCCAGCAGTGGGCCGCCAAAGGCCACGCCGGCATGATCACGGCCTACCTCTGGGAAGTCGTCCGCGACAAGGTCTTTGGCAAGACGAATAGGCTCGAAGCGGACGCCGGCCTGTCCGACGGCGGCTACCGCTGAGCCGGGAAGCGCGAAGTCACAAAGCGCGAATTCCGTTGTGGAGCACCATCAAACCGATCAAGACCAGGATGGCCGCCATCAGCGCGGCGTTGTTGCGCTCCATCCAGGTTTTGAGCCGTGCCAGCGGATCGTCGAGGCGCTGACCGACCTCCGCGTAGGCCAGCACCGGGATCGCGACCGTCGACGCGGAGAGGGCTACGAAAAACGCGCCGCATATCAGCCCGTCGACGACACCGAGGTCGTTGGTGCCGATGGCCAAGCCGGCGGCCAGGCACATGATCAGCACCTCGACCCTCACTACCGTCAGCGCCAGCCCGGTGATCGCCGCGCGCTTCGGGCTGATGGTGGCAAACGCACGCATCCACGCCGGGGACTCGCTGTGGCCGTGCCGGGTCAGCCACCGGTAGATGCCGAACAGGATGAGTGCCGACCCGAGGACCACGCGCAGCCAGGACGCCCACCTAGGCGGCGCGTTGTGCATACCCCCGAGCGCGCCGGAACCGGCAACGAAGATCGCGGTCTGCGCCGCCAGCCCGAATACCCAACCCCCGAGGAAGGCCAGGCTCGTGGGCTTCGGCCGCGGCGTCTGCAGCACCAGGACCGCCGGGATGATCGACAGCGGCGAGATTGCCACGACCAACGCCAGCGGAGTGAGCACGCTCAGAACGGATCCCCAGCTAGTTGCCACGGGCAGCAATCTTCGCACTGACGCCGGGATCGTGCCAGCGAGCGCGCCGGGTGTGGTCGTCTTGACCCCGAAAAGCCGCCGGGGTGGTTGGATGTGACGTGCGGTGCAACAACATTCGTTGCGCTCCCAGACACGGGGGATGATCGCGTGACTCGGACCCACCTTGGACACATTTTTCACCTCACCGGCGCACCGCCGCTGTCCGAAGCCGCCGCGGCGCTGGTGTCGATCCCGGAGGGCGCGCTGGTGGTCGGTGACGACGGCAAGGTCGCGTTCTGCGGCGAGCGCGCCGACCTGCCGCTGAAGTACCGGTCGGCGCCGGTGTCCAATCACAGGCCCGGGTTTCTGCTCCCGGGCTTCGTCGACGCCCACGTGCATTTTCCGCAGACGTTCGCGGGCGACTCCTACAACGGGGGGCAGCTGCTGGAGTGGCTGACCGGCTGTATGTATCCATCGGAGGCCCGCTTCGCCGACCCGGCGTTCGCCAAGCGGGCGGCCGTCGAGTTCTGCGACCGGCGCATCGCGAGCGGAACCACCGCGGCCATGGTCTTCGGGTCCGCGTTTCCGCACGCCCAGGACGCGCTGTTCGCCGAGACGCAGCGGCGAGGACTGCGGATCGTCAGCGGCCGCGGCATCCAGACCGTCGGCCCCAAAGCAGCTGAGCCGTTGATGACGTCGGAGTCCGATGCGCTGCGGTTGGCCCGGGAGGAGATCGACAAGTGGCACGCGGCCGACACCGGAGACGTGACGACCGCCCGGTTACACGTCGCCGTCGTTCCACGGTTCGCGATCGCGGTCACCGCCGAGATGCTGAAAAGCCTTGGCGAACTGTATGATTCGGTGCGCGATCGAGGCGTGTATTTCCACACCCACCTCAACGAGAACAACCGCCCCGAGACCGGCGAGGTCGCCGAAACCAAGAAGATCTTTCAGGTCGACACCTACCTGGACACCTATGACGGCAGGTTCCTACCGGGCTCGAAGGTCGGCGGGCCGAGCATGCTCGGGCGGCGCAGTGTCATGGCGCACGCGGTGCATTGCCAGGATTCCGAACTCGAGCGGATGTCGGAGACCGGCACCTCGATCGCGCACTGCCCCGTCTCCCAGCAGTTCCTCGGCTCGGGCACCATGCCGTGGCTACGCACGGTTGCCTCCGGCGTAAACATCGCCGCCGGAACGGATTTCGGCGGCGGGGATGAGTGGCCGATACCGCAGGTGCTCGCCGCCGCCTTCAAGGTGCACATCTCGGAGCCGGGCGACGCCGGGGTTTCGATGCACCCGGCCGAGATGCTGTTCCTCGGAACGCTGGGCGGTGCGCGCGCACTCGACATGGAGGACCGGTTCGGCAACTTCGACATCGGCAAGGAGGCCGACTTCGTCGTCATCGACCCCAACCGGACGCCGGCGCTGAAGGCCGTGATCACTCAGGGCGTGCGGTCCGACGATCCGGCCATGGCCCGCGACCAGACGCTGTTCGGGTTGTTGATGAGCACGCGGGAGACGTCCATCGCCGGAACCTACGTGCAGGGACGCCGGCTGGCTCCGGCAGAACCGGCGACCGGCTAGCCCCGTCGGCGCAGCGTCCAAGCCGGCACCCAGTGCGTCACGCTTCTCTGCTTGGATCCGTATGCGATCGGATAGGTCACCAGCCCCCACCAGTCGCCCTGCTCGCAGAGCCCCCAGCAGCTCAGCCTGCCCTCCACGACCTTGTGCAGCTGCAGGCCGTTGGGCTGATACCGGCCGGACCGGTGCGGCTCGCGCGGGAACAGCACGGTGAGGTCCACCAGCACCGTGATCGGCGGGCGCACCACCCGAAACGGGCTGCGGACCGGCTGCCCGTTGTAGCCGATCGACGCGAGCTGTCCCATTGATCGATCATACGTTCGAATCCCCGGTTCGTTGAGTCCCCGCAATTGCGGCGCGGGCGCCCGGCCCAATCGATAGAGTCGCGTCACCGATACCGAGGGGAAGTCACCATGAGGAAGTTTGCGGCCGCAGGACTAATGGCATTCGCCGGGCTGATGACCATTGCGGTGGGCGTGGCCAACGCCGATGAAGTGGAAGTCGAGGGCAACTACTCGAGCCAAGGCGGCTGCGAGGCGGACGGCCCGCACGTCGAGATCACCCACAACGACCACCTCTACACCCATTGGGACTGCCGCCTGGGTCCCGACGGTTTTTGGCACGTGTGGCTGAGTAACTGAAACCTGCCTTCTGGCAACATAGCGATGTGCTCAGCGAGTCACGGCCTACCCGTGGTGCGCTTCGCGGTAACCGGCTGGCCCCCGCGCTCGACCCGCTGATCGTTGGAATACTGTCCGCCGCCGTCAGTCTGGTCGGCGCCGGGCGCCCGTCCTTCTGGTACGACGAGGCGGCGACCATTTCGGCCTCCTACAGTCGATCCCTGGCCCAGTTGTGGCGGATGCTCGGCAACGTCGACGCCGTGCACGGGCTGTACTACCTGCTGATGCACGGCTGGTTCCAGATCTTCCCGCCCACCGAGTTCTGGTCCCGCGCACCAAGTGGCCTGGCCGTCGGGGGCGCCGCCGCCGGCGTCGTGGTGCTGAGCAAGCGGTTCTCGTCGCGCACCGTCGCCGTGGCCGCCGGGGTCGTCTGCGGGATCCTGCCCCGCTCGACATGGGCGGGCATCGAGGCGCGGCCCTACGCGCTATCGATGATGGCGGCGGTGTGGCTGACCGTGCTGCTCGTTGTTGCCGCTCGCCGCGACAACGCTTGGTGCTGGCTGTATTACGCGATCGCCCTGGCGTCGTCGATCCTGCTCGAGATGTACATCGTCCTGCTGTTGTTGGCGTATGTCGTTATCGTGTGCGCCTTCTGGCGCAATCGAGCCGTGCTGGTTCACTTCGCGATTGCTTCGGTCCTGACGGTGTGCGCGCTGGCGCCGTTCGCCTTCGAGGTCGTCGGGCAGGTCCAGCAGATCAAGTGGATCGCGCCGGTCGGACACCGGACGATCGAAGACGTGACGGTGCAGCAATACTTCGAACGCAGCCCGCCGTTCGCGGTGTTGTCGGCGCTGGTGGTGGTGGCGGCAATTGTCTTGTGGCTCAGCGGCTCTGCGAAATTCAAGGAGTCGGACCGGCAGTTGTTGACCCTGGCGATTGCGTGGCTGGTGATACCGACCGCCCTGATCGTGATCTGGTCGGCAGTCGCGGTCCACCCGATCTACACGCCGCGCTATCTGTCGTTCACGGCGCCGGCGGTGGCGCTGATCCTCGGTGTCTGCATCGGCGCGTTGGCGGTCAAGCCCTGGGCGGCGACGGGTGTCGTTGTTCTGTTCGCTGTCGCCGCGGCACCGAATTATGTTCGGGCACAACGTAACCCGTACGCGAAATATGGAATGGACTACAGTCAGGTCGCGGATCTCATCACGGCGAAAGCCGCACCGGGCGACTGCCTACTCGTCAACGACACGGTGACGTTCATGCCCGCCCCGATGCGCCCGTTGCTGGCGGCGCGCCCCGATGCCTACCGGAAGCTGATCGACCTGACCCTGTGGCAACGGGCAACCGACCGCAATGAGGTCTTCGACACCAACCTGATACCGGAAGTCGTCGCCGCGCCGCTAAGTCATTGCGGCGTGGTGTGGATCATCACCCAGGCCGACGCCACGCAGCCGGCCCACGAGCAGGGCGCGGCACTTCCGCCCGGCCCTCGCTACGGCGCCACGCCAGCGTTCGCGGTCCCCCACGACCTGGGCTTCCGGCTGGTCGAGCGATGGCAGTTCAACCTGGTCCAGGTGATCAAAGCCGAGCGATGACGGCCTACCAGATGCGGATGTAGTCGACGAGCATGTCCGCCGGGAAGGTCCCCGCGGCCGGATCGCCGGCGCCCACCCCGCCGACGGCGAGGGTGAACATGGGAGTCATCCAATAGCCGGGGTTGTTGAACGGCCACCGCATGTCCTCGGGCGGGCCACCATAGACGTGGATGGGCTTGTTCGGAACGCTGAAGTACGGCGCCCCCCCATCGCGCGAGAATTGGAAACCCTCCGGCCCCCAGTGCATTCGCCACGTGTGCCAAGCGCCATCCACCAGACCCGGAATCGATTTCCCCTCCCAGGTTTTCCCGTTCGATGCCGCGTGGACCGTGGTGCCCGGGGCCCAGGCGCCGTTGCCGTACCACTCGAAGACGTCGACCTCACCGTCGGGCATGGGATCCTCGTTGACGCCCCAGAACGCGGACCACAGGCCGGGGAACAAACAGTCCAGCTTGATCCGCGCTTCCCAGGTCTGGTTGATCATGCTGCGAAAGTTGCCGCGCAATTTGCCGCTGTAGTAGGTGCCCATTTCGTGGGTGGCGCGGAGGACCAGATTGGAATTGCCGTCGAGGAAGACGTTTCGGCGGTCGTCGCGGTATATCCCCTCGACCGGCGGGAACACGTCGTCCTGCCAAGTCTGCACCGTCCACTTGCCCGGATCGGGACCCGAGCCAGCCGGGCCGTCGAACTCGTCGTGGAAGATGTAGGGCCCGCCGCCTCCGGTCGACGGCGCCTGCGGGGCCGACGGGGCGGCCCAGGCCTCGGGCATGCTCATCGCGGCCCCGATCATGCCGAGCCCTGTCGTCAACAACATGCTGCGACGATCCATCTACCAACCACCCATCGTTGAAGTCGGGAACTCTGACTCGGTGCGCCCCTTCTCGGCAACTCTCGCAAACGGTGTTATGAAACCATGCACGTGGGATGCTACGCATCCCATCTCAGGTGGTTTTCAAAAGACACGCACCGAGTGGACCAGCATTTCCGCCGGGTAGGGCCCGAAATCCGGCGATCATGATCATCCGATGCCGATCCATGTCTGGACGATAGCAGCCCATTTTCGGCTGGGTAATCGGCGCGCGCCACCCGGCTGCCCGTCCGCCAACCATCAATCTTGTTGACATTGTCCGAGTCGGTGGTATCAAGGAGCTTGATACCTCCGATGTGTTGAAAGGAAATAGAGATGTCTGGTGGATTTTTCGGCGGGTTCGGTGGACCCGGGTTCGGTGGACCCGGCTTTGGCGGGCCTGGTTTTGGCGGTCCCGGTTTTGGCGGCTGGGGCGAAAAGGGTTGGGGACAAGGCGGGTTCGGCGGCCCCGGCTTCAAGGGCGGCTTCGGGCCCGGCGGTCGGCCCTTTCTCAAGCGCGCCGCGTTCGTGACCGCGGCCCTGTTGCTCGACGGGCCGGCCGACGCCGCGCAGATCGTGCAGCGGGTGTCCGACGCGACCGAGGGTGCATTCACCCCGCCGCAGGACGTGGCGGAGCTGGCCATCGGGCTGCTGGCGGGCCGGGGTGTGGTCACGGTCGACAACGGCGTGGCGACGCTGACCGAATTCGGCCAGAACCTGCTGTCCTGGCGCGGCGTCAGCAGCGAGACCGCGCACGCCTTCCTGGGCCGGGCGGCCAAGTTCGGCGACGTGTTCAAGATCCGCAGGACCCTCTTCGAGGTCGCGGGGCTGGCGCGCACGATCACCTGGACCGGCACCGACGAGCAGAAGCAGCAGCTCGCCGAGACCCGCACCAAGGTGCTGGAAGCCCTGACCGACGCGAAGAAGACGCTGCACCGCGTCCTCGGCGAGGCCTAGTGGCGATCGCGAGCGCCGCGTTGGGGGCACCTCCCGCTTGCGGGGGACCGGGCGCTGCGGGTCGCCACCATCGACCTAGGCCGAGGTCGGCTCGCTCAGCTTGACCAACATCTTGCCGATGTTGGCCCCGGTGAATAGGCCGTTGAGGGCGTCGACGCACGATTCGACGCCCTCAAACACGGTCTGGCGGTGTTTGATCCGGCCCTCGTGCTCCCATCGATGAAGCGCGGCGAAGGCCTCGTCGAAGCGACCCCAGTCGTCGAGCGCGTTGAAGCCCTGCATCAGCGCGGTCTTGGACAACAGGTTCACGTAGTTGGCCGGTCCGGGGTGCTCTCCGCTGAGGTAGCTGGAGATGACCCCGCACAGCACCACCCGCGCCTTAGTGGCCAGCCGGCCCAGCACCGCGTCGAGTATCGGCCCGCCGACGTTGTCGAAGTAGACGTTGACGCGCCGTGGGCAGTGCTCCTTGAGCGCGGCGGTCAGGTCGTCGTTCTTGTAGTCGATACACGCGTCGAAGCCGAAGTCCTCGACCACCGCCCGGCATTTCTCCGGACCGCCGGCGATGCCGACCACCCGGGCGCCGGCGATCTTGGCGATCTGCCCGGCCACCGATCCGGTCGCGCCCGCGGCCGCGGAGACCACGACGGTCTCGCCGGGTTGGGGCCGGCCGATGTCCGTCATGCCGATGTAGGCGGTGGCCCCGGTCGGGCCGTACACCGACATGACGGCCAGCTGGTCCACCGAAGCCCGGCCGGGGACCGGTGTGGTGAACACGTCGTCGCGCACGATCGCGTACTCCTGGAAACCCGTCAGCGTGGTGACGACATCGCCGACGGCGTAGGCGCCGCAGCGCGATTCCACGATTTCCCCGATCCCGGCCGCACGGATGACCTCGCCGAGCTGCACCGGCGGAAGGTAGCCGGGCTGGTCGTTCAGCCAGGTCCGCACCGCGGCGTCGAGCCCGACATACGTGGTTCGGACCAGGGCCTCACCCTCGGCGGGCCGGGGTGCCGGCTTGGTGAGCAGTTCGGTGTCACCGGGTTTGACCAGACCGGTCGGGCGACGACGCAACACGATCTGGCGATTCGGCAAGTCGGGCACGATGCCGAAACTACCGAACGGGCCGAAATTACCGGAATGAATGGCATATTCGGTGCATGAACCCGCACGAAGACCCGGAAGACCGGATCCGGGAGCTTGAGCGCCCGCTGGCCGACTCGGCACGCACGTCCGAAGTGGGAGGCTCGCAACCGGCCGATCAGGCCTACGCGCCCGGGCCCGGGGTCCCGCCGCCACCAAACCAATGGAGCTATGGCGGACCGTTTTCCGGCCCACCGCCGAGACCCCCGTCCAGCAACCGCGTGTGGTGGATCCTGGGCGCCGTCATCGTCATCGGCGTGCTGGCCCTCGCCGGCGGTATCGCGGCATTCGCCGCCCATCAGCTTTCCGGGGTCCGGTCGATCATCACGTCCCCGCCGACGATTTCCGTTCCGTTTACGTCACCGACCGACAGCCCGACCACGTCGCCGCCGTCGAAGAGCCGGACCCGAACGTCGGCCCCGTCGACGTCCGCCACCCCACCGGCGGGGGGTCAGCTCACCATCTCCGGGATCAACGAGAATCGGACGGTCGCCTGCAACGACAGCGTCGTCAGCGTGAGCGGGGTCTCCAACACCGTTGTGATCACCGGTCATTGCGCGAGCCTGACCGTGTCCGGCGTCCAGAACGCGATCACCGTCGATGCCGTCGACACCATCGACGCCTCCGGCTTCGACAACAAGATCACCTACCACACGGGCACACCGAAGATCACCAACGCCGGTGGTTCGAACTCCGTCGAGCAGGGCTGACGGCGCACGAAATGCGTGATGCCCCAATGTGATTAGGGCGTCGGTTCTTCCGTGTCGTCGTCGAGGACGCTGGCGGCGATGCCGTACGGCAAGAAGCGGACCTTGCGCTTGGGGTCCACGTTGTCCTTGTTGGCGCGCAGTGCGTCGATTTCGGTCGCGTAGACCTCCTCGACGCGAGCGCCGCCGTCGCCGTCCACGGTGTAGATGGCCCACACCCCGTCGCCGGCCTCGCCGGTGGTCTCCGGCCCGGACCGGGGCCGCCGTGACAGGTCCTCGAAGATGGCCGACCATCCCGCCCGGCCGCCGGGTGCGGCGACGAAGTTGCCGATCCGCTCGAACAAGTCGCGCAGTCCCTCGCTGCCTTCCCTGATCATGCGATCGAAGTCGTCGGGATCGAATCCGAATGCACCGTGTTCGCCCACGGGACCTCCTTGCGGCTCGTCGGAGTTATTGCCCAGTGTGCGCCTAGTCGCCGTCGTCTGCCACGGACGATCGCCCAGGGCTTAAGGGGCCGGGGGCGGTGGTGGTGGCGGCGCCGGCGGATTAATCGGAATCGGCACCGTGACGAACGGGAGACGCACGTACATCGTCAGCGGGGGTCGGGCCGGGTCGTACTGCGGAGGGGGTGCCGGCGGCGCGTACTGGGGGGGTGGCGGTGGGGCCGGGGCGCCCCTCCGGCGGGGTGCGGCGGCTGGTCGGCCGCCCGGCGCACCACGGCCTGGATCTGCTGCCGCAATGCCGGATTCGACCGGATGTCGACCATCCGA
>NZ_MBET01000045.1:0-8300 GCF_001954215.1 Mycobacterium sp. IS-2888 | reverse complement strand
CCGGCCGCTCGCGATCTGCTGGCGCACGCGCTGAAAAGCCGCCTTCAGCTCACCGTCGAGCACACCAGCCACCGCGGTCACGGCGGCGAAATCGCGCAGGCGGCCGCCGCCGACGGGGTTGACCTGGTCGTCGTGCACGGCGGCGACGGCACGGTGAGCGGGGTGGTCAACGGGCTGCTCGGCCATCCCGGCGCGCCGCGGGCCGAGCACCTGCCCGCGCTCGCGGTGGTGCCCGGCGGCTCGGCGAACGTGCTGGCCCGGTCGCTGGGCATCGCCCAGGACCCCGTCGCCGCCACCAACCAGCTCATCCAGCTGCTCGACGACTACCGCCGGCACCAGACCTGGCGCCGCATCGGGTTGATCGACTGCGGCGAGCGCTGGGCGCTGGTCAACGCCGGGATGGGCGTCGACGCGGAGGTGGTGGCCGCGGTGGAAGCCCAACGCGACAAGGGCGTCAAGGTCAACGCGCTGCGCTATTGGCGGGTGGCGATTCCCATCACGCTCGCGTTCAGGCGCCGCGACCCGGTGCTCACCCTGGAGCTACCCGACCGTGATCCCGTCCCAGGCGTGCACTTCGTGTGGGTGTCCAACACCAGTCCGTGGACCTACAGCAACAACCGGCCGCTGGTCACCAACCCCAGCTGCACCTTCGAGTCGGGCCTCGGCGTCTTCGCGCTCGACGGCATGAAGGTGCTGCCGACGCTGAACGTGCTGCGCCAGATCCTCTCGAAGGGCCCCAAGCCGAATGTGAAGCAAGTGGTGCGCGACGACGACGCGGCCTGGGTCCGCGTGACCTCGACCGCCGGCCCGATTCCCAGCCAATTCGACGGCGATTATCTCGGCCTGCGCGAAACCATGACGTTCCGGTCGGTCCCCGACCTGCTCGCGGTCGCCGCACCGCCCGCGAAAAATATACCTGAGCTGCGATAACGCGGCATCGATCGGGCCCGCGGAAAATTGGTCCGGGCGGCGGCGGCCGCGCAGTGTAGTACAACGGAGTGAGGCTATGGGTACGAGATCGCCAAAGTGAGATAGCCCACGAGCTAACTGATGCTATTGACATCTGTTGTGCCTGTGAAACGATCGAAAGGTTGCATGCAGAAAATTCGTAAGGTACGGAAACCTTTTCTTGTGCACGCTTAACAGCCGAAGAAAATGCCCGTGCGGCTTGCTGCGCACTCAGTGAGGAGTAACAACGTATGGATTGGCGCCACAAGGCGGTCTGTCGCGACGAGGACCCGGAGCTGTTCTTCCCGGTGGGGAATAGCGGTCCGGCGCTCGCGCAGATCGCTGACGCGAAACTGGTCTGCAATCGGTGCTCGGTGACCACAGAGTGTCTCGCCTGGGCTCTGAACACCGGCCAGGACTCGGGCGTCTGGGGCGGAATGAGCGAAGACGAGCGGCGCGCGCTGAAGCGCCGCAACGCCCGGACGAAGGCCCGTAGCGGAGTCTGACCCAGTTTCTCCACTTACAGTGCGGCCCTGACAATCGTCGGGGCCGCACTGTTGCGTGGGTACTAGAGCAGTAATCGGGTCCGTCGGCCGATCGGCACCCGTAACACCACATCGGTGCCGCGCTCGGAGGCTTCGCTCATGCCCAGCGTGCCGTCCAGCTCCGCCGACACCAGGGTCCGCACGATCTGCAGGCCCAGGCTGTCGGACTTTTCCAGGTTGAACCCCTCGGGCAGACCACGCCCGTCGTCGTGTACCACGACGTCGAGCCAGCGCGCGGAACGCTCGGCGCGAATCGTCACGGACCCCTCCGCGGCCGCGGGGTCGAACGCGTGCTCGATCGCGTTCTGCACGAGCTCGGTAATGACCATGATCAGCGCCGTCGCGCGATCGGAGTCCAGGACGCCCAGGTCGCCGACCCGGTTGATCCGGATCGGCCGGTCCACGGACGCGACGTCGTTCATGATCGGCAGGATCCGGTCGATGACTTCGTCGAGGTTCACCTGTTCGTCCACCGACATCGACAACGCGTCGTGCACCAACGCGATCGACGACACCCGGCGCACCGACTCGATCAGGGCTTCCCGGCCCTCGGCATTGACCGTGCGGCGGGCCTGCAGGCGCAGCAGCGCCGCCACGGTCTGCAGGTTGTTCTTCACGCGGTGGTGGATCTCGCGGATCGTGGCGTCCTTGGAGATCAGGGCCCGGTCGCGCCGCTTCACCTCGGTGACGTCGCGGATCAGCACGGCAGCCCCGGCGCTCGAGCCGTGCACCACCAGTGGCAGCGTGCGCAGGAGCACCGTCGCGCCGCCGGCGTCGACCTCCATCCGCATGCTCTTCCCGCCGGCCAGCAGGTCCTGCACGTGCTCGGCCATCTCCTGCGCCTCGAACGAGTCGGAGATCAGCGGCCGCGTGATTTCGATGAGGTTGTGCCCCTCCAACTCCGTCGTCAGGCCCATCCGGTGGTAGGCCGACAACGCGTTAGGGCTGGCGTAGGCGACCACGCCGTTGACGTCGAGACGGATGAAGCCGTCGCCCGCCCTCGGGGTCGAGCGCGACATGGCCACGTCCCCCACGTCGGGAAAGGTGCCCTCGGCGAGCATGTGAACGAGGTCCTCGGCGCAATCCCGGTAGGCCGTCTCCAATTGACCCGACGTGCGATCGGCGGCTACCGCGGTTTGGTGCCGGGTCAGTACCGCGACCACCTGGTCGCCGTAGCGCACCGGGGACGCCGCAACGTGCTGACCGGGCAGCTGCGACGAATGCTGTTGCCCCACAACACTTTCCCGGCCGATCTCGCCCGAACTGAAGGTTTCGGCGACGAGCGGCAGCCGGTCGGCGTCGACGACGCTACCCACCGCGTCGGTCTGCAGAACCGTCGGCGCGGTATTCGGCCGGCATTGCGCCACGCACACCAGCACGCTGTCGTCGCGGCGGACCCACATCAGGTAATCGGCGAATGACAGGTCCGCCAGCAGCTGCCATTCCCCGACCACCGCGTGCAAGTGATCCACCGCATTGCCGGGCAGCATGGTGTGCTCGGCAAGCAGATCACCGAGAGTGGACATCGGCCAAGCTTTTTCCGGGGCCTATTTCCGGGGCCTAGCTGATGACGGCGATGAGGTCGCCCGCCTGAATGACATCGCCGACCGAGACACTCACCTTGCTCACGGTGCCGTCGACCTCGGCCAGGACCGGGATCTCCATCTTCATCGATTCCAGCAGCACCACCGTGTCGCCCTTGCCGATCTGGTCACCCTCTTTGACAACGACTTCGAGCACGCTGGCCACGATCTCGGCGCGAACATCCTCGGCCATCTTCACCCCACTCGTTTCGGCCCCACACGTTTCGGCGACTGCGCATGCTGGCTGCTGGTCCTGTATATCGAACCACAAGACCGGCCCAGACCGCGGCGCGCGGGCCGTCGACGTGGCGCGCGGCGTCTCGTGAGAGACTGGGCGGCAACATGCGGGCGCGCGGCGCCCGGCAGCCTAAGAACTGGCATCCCAGCAATCCCGGAGGTTCGAGAACATGGCCAAGCGTGGCCGCAAGAAGCGCGACCGCAAGTACAGCAAAGCCAACCACGGCAAACGGCCCAACTCGTAGCCGCGGGCGTTAGTCGGCGCGCTACTCCAGGCCCCGGATGATCGTCGTCCGGCGGATCTCCAGCCGGAGGCGCTCCTTTAACGCGTCGGGGGCCTTCTCCCCCTTGCACTTGGTGGCGATCAGCGCCTTGATCCGCTCCTCGAGCCCGTAATGCTTGAAGCACCCGGGGCAGGCCTCCAGATGCTGGCGCAGCCGCTCCTTGGCCTCGGGCGTGCATTCGCCGTCGAGCAGCGTCCATACCTCCGCGATCACTTCGGCACACCCGATGCTGCCGTGGGAATCGTCGTCGGGGCACGAGTCGACCGGGCCGGAAAACTCGCTCATGACGACACCTCCTCGTGCGCCTGTGGGCCGCGGTTGAACCCTCGCTCCTTGGCCACATCGGCCAGCAATCCGCGCAGCTGACGTCTGCCGCGGTGCAGCCGAGACATTACCGTCCCGATCGGCGTGTCCATGATCTCGGCGATCTCTTTGTAGGGGAAGCCCTCGACGTCGGCGTAGTACACGGCCATCCGGAACTCTTCCGGCAACGCCTGCAGCGCCTCTTTGATCTCGGTGTCCGGCAGCGACTCCAGCGCTTCGACCTCGGCCGAGCGCAGCCCCGTAGAGGAATGCTCGGCATTGGACGCCAACTGCCAGTCGGTGATCGCCTCGGTCGGATACTCCGCGGGCTGGCGCTGCTTCTTGCGGTAGCTGTTGATGTAGGTGTTGGTCAGGATCCGGTACAGCCACGCCTTGAGGTTGGTGCCGGCCCGGAAGGAACGAAATCCCGCATAGGCCTTCACCATGGTCTCTTGCAGCAGGTCCTCGGCGTCCGCGGGGTTGCGCGTCATGCGCAGGGCGCCGCCGTAGAGCTGGTCGATCAGGGGAATCGCGTCGCGTTCGAAACGCGCGGTCAGTTCCTCGTCGGTCTCTTCGGGCGCCGCGAGGCCGCCATCCTCTCGGCCATCTTGGGGGTCGGCCATATCGGTCAACACGGTCCCTTCTGCTGCGGTGTCGCCGGGCAGCGTCGAAAGCTCCACCGGACTCGCAGGAACGCGAGTCAACAGGCTCGTCGCCGTTGACACCAGACTGCTCCTCCCAATCTAAAGGCTGCTTCCGACACCGCCCGCCCGGGCCTGCCCAGGCGCATCAGTAACCTGCTGGTTTAACAGCGTTGGCCGGCGCGCTATTTCCTGGCCTTTCCGCGCCCGGTCCCCCACCCGGGCCGGTTGCGGCGGGACGTTAGTGTGACGCCATGTCCCACGCGAAGCCCCTCCAGGGCAAGACCATGTTCATCTCCGGCGCGAGTCGCGGCATCGGCCTCGCGATCGCCAAGCGCGCCGCGCAAGACGGCGCGAACGTCGCCCTGATCGCCAAGACCGCGGACCCGCACCCGAAGCTTCCGGGCACGGTGTACACCGCGGCCAAGGAGCTGGAGGAAGCGGGCGGACAGGCGCTGCCGATCGTCGGAGATGTCCGCGACCCCGATTCCGTGGAGTCCGCCGTGGCCAAGACCGTCGAGCAATTCGGCGGCATCGATATCTGCGTGAACAACGCCTCAGCGATCAACCTCGGGTCCATCACCGAGGTGCCGATGAAGCGGTTCGACCTGATGAACGGGATCCAGGTGCGCGGCACGTACGCGGTGTCGCAGGCGTGCATTCCGCATTTGAAAGGCCGCGAAAACCCGCACATTCTGACGCTGTCGCCGCCGGTGCTGCTCGGCAAGGAGTGGCTGAAGCCGACGGCGTACATGATGGCTAAGTTCGGCATGACGCTGTGCGCGCTCGGGATGGCCGAGGAGCTTCGCGCCGACGGCATCGCGTCGAACACGTTGTGGCCGCGCACTTTGGTGGCCACCGCAGCGGTGCAGAACCTGCTCGGCGGTGAAGAGGCGATGGGCCGGGCCCGCAAGCCCGAGGTGTATTCCGACGCTGCCTACGTCATCCTCAACAAGCCGGCACGCGAATACACCGGCAACACGCTGCTGTGCGAGGACGTGCTGGTCGAGTCCGGCGTCACCGACTTGTCGGTGTACAACTGCGTGCCGGGCGCGCAACTCGGCGTCGACTTCTGGGTCGACGGCGTCAACCCACCGGGATACAGCGGACCCTAGCGTGGCGGGCGCTGCCACGCCGGCGCTAGCGGAGCTGGCCAAAGCCGGTGTGCCGCATGAGGTTTTGCGATTCGAGAACGTCGGCGACTTGTCGGCGTCCGGTGACGTCGCACCCGGTCAGGTGTTCAAGACGCTGGTCGTCGCGCTGCCCGGCGAATTGGCGGTCGCAATCGCTCCGGTGCCGTCGCGATTGTCCCTGAAGGCGGTCGCCGCGGCGTTGGGCGCGGCGAAGGCCGGCATGGCCGAACCCGGCGCCGCCGAGCGGGCCACCGGCTACGTGGTCGGCGGCATCTCCCCGTTTGGTCAGCGCCGGCGGCTGCGCACGGTGCTGGACAGCTCCGCGTTGAACTGGGACCGCGTGCTGTGCAGCGCCGGCCGGCGCGGCTGGGATGTCGGGATTTCACCGCACCATCTGATCCTGGTCACGGGTGCTATCACCGCGGACATCGCCCGCACTACACGTGCTTAATAATGACCCTTGCGTGGAGTGTAGTCAGTTGACTACACTCCACGTTAACGCTGGTCCATGCAACATCACAGGAGGACTCGATGGAACCGAAGCGATCGATGAAGAAGACGCGCGGCGCGACGATTGCCGCCGCCGGCGCGCTGGCCGTTGCGGGGCTGCTGACCGCCGGGGTTGGCACCGCCAACGCCGACACGATTCAGACCGAGGGCAACTATCCGACTCGGGCCGCGTGTCAGGACGCCGGGCCGGGCGTGAAGGCGACGACGCCGGGTAACTGGAACAACTTCTGGTGCGTCCCGGATCGCGTGGCTCCCGGCAGCTGGCGCCTGGTGCTCAGCAACTGACTCAGCGATACGAGTAGAAGCCCTCGCCGGTCTTGATGCCGAGCTTGCCGGCATCGATGTAGGCCTGCAACAACTCGCGCACGTGCTTCGGTAGGTGCGGAAACTCTTGCGCGTAGTGGTTTTCGATATCGAGCACGACATCCAAGCCGACCAGATCCATCATCTGAAACGGCCCGGCCGGCACCCCCCAGTTGACTCTGAACATGCCGTCGACATCTTCGGGACGGGCCACGCCCTCGGCGACGACGGCCAGCGACTCCCGCTTGATGGCCGCCCAGATGCGGTTGAAGATGAACCCGGTGCACTCCTTGCGCGCCTCGAAGGGATGCACGCCGAACTCAGGCAGGACGGTCAGCAGGGTGTCGAGCAGGCCGCGGTCGGTCTCGCCGTCGGACATGAGGTCGACCGCGTTGACCTGAGGCGGCATGTAGAAGTGCATGTTGCACAAACGCGTTTTGTCGCGCACGTTTTCGGCCATCAGCCGCGACGGGTAGGACGAGGAATTCGTCGCGAAGATCGTGTTCGCCGGTGCCGCCTGGTCGATCTGACCCCACAGCGGGATCTTGATTTCGAGCTTCTCCGGGGCGGACTCCACGGCAAGCCAGGCGTCCTCCAACGCCTCGTCGAGCGACGTCGTGGCGGTTGCGACGCCGACCTCGCCAAAGCCTCGCTCGGACACCAGCTGCGGTAGCGACTCGGCAACATACTGCGTCGCTTCCGCGAGCTGTTCGGCCCGCCGGGCATGGATTCGCACGGTTCCGCCGCGGCTGGCGAACATCAGCGCGATGCGGCGCCCCAGCGTGCCCGCCCCGATCACCGCGACGGGGCGGTTCTGGATGTCGTCGAACGTGTATGTATACGAGCCAGTCACACACGAATACTAAGTCGCGCGCATAAAACGTCATGGCGCTAAATCACTTGCGCCACTTTAGTTTCAGCAGTCCCTGGGTGGCGTTTTTGTCGGTGGGCTCGGATAGCTTCGCGGTATGAGTTCGGGCGGGATTGTCGATCGTGACGCGATCACGGCTGCGTTCGACGCGGTAGACGCCGCGCTCGACGGTGTGGCGCGGCTGGAATTCGACGCGCTGACCACCCCGGAGTGCCTGGGACTGTTGGAGCGCAGTGAACGCTGGCGGCGACGGTTACCGGCCCCGGAGCACAAATTGATCAATCACGTTGCCCGCCAAGCCACTCCGGAGGAGTTGGGTGGCAAGCTGTCGCACGCGATCGCCGAGCGAACGCTGATCAGCAAGGCCGAAGCAGCCCGGCGGATTAACGAGGCCGCCGATCTGGGGCCGCGCCGTGGCCTGACGGGTGAACCGCTGGAGCCGGTGTTGGCCAATACTGCCGCCGCGCAACGCGGGGGCGAGCTGGGGGCCGGGCAGGTGGCGGTGATCCGCCGCTTTTTCCACCAACTGCCCGGCTGGATCGACCACGCCACCCGCGAGCAAGTCGAAGCCAAGCTGGCCGAACAGGGCACCCAGTTTCGCCCCGAACAACTCGCCGCACTGGCCGACACATTGGCCGACTGCCTCAACCCCGACGGCACCTACACCGACGACGACCGCGCGCGGCGCCGCGGCTTGACCCTGGGCAACCAACAAGCCGACGGCATGTCGCAGCTACGCGGGTGGCTCACCCCGGAGGCCCGCGCCACCGTCGAAGCCGTGCTGGCCAAGCTGGCCACGCCCGGCATGTGCAACCCCCTCGATGAAATCCCCACTGTTGACGGGCCACCCCCGCAAGAGGCCATCGACAAAGACACCCGCAGCGCCGCACAGCGCAACCATGACGGGCTCAACGCAGCGCTGCGGGCACTACTGGCGTCGGG
>NZ_MBET01000044.1:0-38737 GCF_001954215.1 Mycobacterium sp. IS-2888 | reverse complement strand
GGCCCCGCCGAAGCCGAAGCTGGACACCCCGGCCAGGGCGTAACCGCCGTAGCGCGGCCAATCGGCCGGGGAGTCGATGACCTTCAAGTGCATGCCGTCGAAGTCGATGTAGGGGCTCGGCCCGGCGAAGTTGATCGACGGCGGCAGCTTGTCGTGCTGCAAGGCCAGCACCACCTTGGCCAGGCTCGCCGCGCCGGCGGCCGACTCCAGGTGTCCCACATTGGTTTTCACCGCGCCCAGCAATGCCGGGCGGTCCGCGGGGCGGCCCCGCCCGACGACACGACCCAGCGCCTCGGCCTCGATCGGGTCACCCAGCACGGTGCCGGTGCCGTGCGCCTCGATGTAGTCGACGGTGCGCGGATCGATGCCGGCGTCCTTGTAGGCGCGGCGCAGCACCTCGGCCTGCGCGTCCTGGTTGGGGGCGATCAGGCCGTTGGACCGGCCGTCGTGGTTGACCGCGCTGCCGGCGATCACGGCCAGGATCTGGTCGCCGTCGCGGCGGGCGTCGTCGACCCTCTTGAGCACGAACATGCCGCCGCCCTCGGAGCGGGTGTAGCCGTCGGCGTCCGACGAGAACGATTTGATCCGGCCGTCGGGAGAAAGCACCTGACCGATCTCGTCGAACCCGAGCGTCACCAACGGGGTCAGCAGCGCGTTGACACCGCCGGCGACCGCCACGTCGCACTCACCGTTGCGCAGCGCCTGGACCGCCTGATGCGTCGCCACCAGCGAGCTCGAACACGCGGTGTCCAGCGCGACCGAGGGGCCGCGGAAGTCGTAGAAGTAGGACACCCGGTTGGCGATGATCGAGCTGGCGGTGCCGGTGATCGCGTACGGGTGAGCGACGGTGGGGTCGGAGACCGCCAGGAATTGGTAGTCGTTGTTGGAGAAGCCGACGTACACGCCGACGGCCTCGCCGCGCAGGCTCGATGCCGGGATCCGGGCGTGCTCGAGCGCCTCCCAGGTGAGCTCCAGCGCCATCCGCTGCTGCGGGTCGATGTTGTCGGCCTCGGTCTTGGCGACCGCGAAGAACTCCGAGTCGAAGCCCTTGATGTCCTTCAGGTAGCCGCCCCGGGTGCGGGCGGTGCCGACGCGCTGGGCGATGCGCGGTTCTTCGAGAAATTCCGACCAGCGGCCCTCGGGCAGATCGGTGATGGCGTCGCGGCCCTCCAGCAGGGCCTGCCAGGTTTCGTCGGGGCTGTTCATGTCGCCGGGCAGCCGGGTGGACAGGCCCACCACCGCGATGTCGACGCGCTCGGCCGGGCCGGGGCGCGACCAATCGGCGTCGTCCAGCTCGTCGGCCACCTCGGGCTCACCCTCGATGATGCGGGTCGCCAGCGATTCGATGGTCGGGTGCTGGAAGGCCACCGCGACGGACAGCGTGACACCGGTCATGTCCTCGATGTCGGCGGCCATCGCCACGGCGTCCCGCGACGCCAAACCCAGCTCGACCATCGGCACCGACTCGTCGATGTCGTCGGGCGATTTCCCGACGGCCCGGCCCACCCAGTTGCGCAGCCACTCGCGCATCTCGGGGACCGTCATGTCGGTCTTGTTGGCGGGCGGGTTCTCCTGAGGTTCGTCTGTGTCAGCCATGGTTCCTGATTCAGTCGTTGGCGCCGGCGAAGGCGGTCGGGGACCCGACGCCGCTGCGCAGACTGCCGTCGAGGTAGGCGGCGCGGCAGGCGCGGTGCCCGATCTTGCCGCTGGAGGTACGCGGGATCGTTCCCGACTGCACCAGCAGCAAGTCGCGGACCGTGACGCCGTGGCGCACGGCGATGGCCGCGCGGATGTCGTCGGCGATCGGCTGGTAGTCCAGCTTGTGCGAGCCGGCGGCGCGCTCGGCGACGATCACCAGCTGCTCGGAGCTGTCGTCGGGGTCGTACTTGATACCGGCGTGCGGGTTGTCGAAGACTTCCTGCGGCAGTTGGTTCGCCGGCACCGAGAAGGCCGCCACGTAACCGGTCCGCAGCGCCTTGCTGGCTTCCTGCGCCGAGTACTCGAGGTCCTGCGGGTAATGGTTGCGGCCGTCGATGATGACCAGGTCCTTGATGCGGCCCGCTATATAGAGGTGCCCCTTGTAGTAGGTGCCGTAGTCGCCGGTGCGCACCCACATGCCGTCGTCGGGGGCGCCCTCGGCGTGCGACTCGCTGATCCGCGACTTGAGGATGTTGCGGAAGATCTCGGTGGTTTCGGCTTCCTTGCCCCAGTAGCCGCTGCCCATGTTGTTGCCGTGCAGCCAGATCTCGCCGATCTGGCCGTCGGGCAGCTCGCTGGCCGTGTCGGGGTCGACGATGACGGCCCACTCGTCGACGCCGATGACGCCCGCGGAAACCTGCGCCACCGCGCTCGGCGAATCCGCGGATACCTCGACGAAGCGCTGGTTGTTCAGCTCGGCACGGTCGACGTGGATGACCCTGGGCGCCTCGTCCATCGGTGTGGTGGAAACGAACAGCGTCGCCTCGGCCAGACCGTAGGACGGCTTGATCGCCGTCTCGCGCAGACCGTAGGGCGCAAAGGCCTCGTAGAACTTGCGCATCGACGCGGGGGACACCGGCTCGCTGCCGTTGAGGATCGCTTTGACGTTGCTCAGGTCCAGCGGCGGTTCGCCTTCCTTGGGCACACCGCGCAACGCGGCATGCTCGAACGCGAAGTTCGGCGCGACGGTGATGACCTCGCAGTCCGGTGCGTCGTCGGGCTTGCGCGCCATCTCCCGGATCCACCGGCCGGGCCGGCGCACGAACGCGGCGGGCGTCATGAAGGTGAAGTTGTGACCGATCACCGGCGACAACAGCGCCGTGATCAGGCCCATGTCGTGGAAGAACGGCAGCCAGGACAGGCCGCGGTCAACTTCCTTACCTTCGAGCCCCTCCAGCACCTGCAGCACGTTGGTGGGCAGGTTCAGGTGGGTGATCTGCACGCCGGTCGGGGTGCGGGTGGAGCCCGAGGTGTACTGCAAGTAGGCGATGGTGTTCTCGTCGGCCACCGGCTCCTCCCAGGTGGATGCCACCTCGTTGGGCACCGCGTCGACGGCGACGACGCGGGGGCGCTCCTTGGCCGCGCGGGCGCGGATGAACTTGCGCACACCCTCGGCGGCCTCGGTGGTGGTCAGGATCGTCGATGGCGTGCAGTCATCGAGCACGGCGTGCAAACGCCCGACGTGCCCCGGCTCGGAGGGGTCGAACAACGGCACCGCGATCCTGCCGGCGTACAGCGCGCCGAACAACGCGACGAGATAGTCCAGGTTCTGCGGGCACAGGATCGCGATGCGGTCACCGGGCTGGGTGACCTGCTGCAGCCGGGCGGCCACCGCACGGTTGCGGGCGCTGAACTCCGCCCACGAAATGTCCTTGTATTCACCGTCGCGTTCGGTGGAGAAGTCGACGAACCGGTAGGCCAGCTTGTCGCCACGCACCCGCGCCCACTTCTCAACGTGCTTGACCAGGTTGGTGTTGTCCGGGAACCTGATCTTTCCGTTGACGATGAACGGGTTGTGGTACGCCATTCCGGTTTCTCCTGTCACAACACAATTTGGTCGGCTGCTCCGACGTTATAACCGCGCGCAAGCCGGCCCTGTCACGGCGCATGCTGAGGCGCGCGTCGATTGGGTGCCAGCTTCGACCCAAACGGGTCACGATCCAAATGCTCTTACTTTTCTCTTAATGTTAAGGGGCGGCACGCGGCAGACCAAATCACAAGGTACCGCCGATTCCGTCACGTATCGGCCTCACGCGCGGCCATATCAGCCGTGTTTGGGATGCGGCGCGTTGTCGAGGAGCCCGTGGGCCCAGTTCAACGTCCAATCCGTCGCAGGGACCCCGTCTAAGTTCCAGAACTGGGTGGTCGCGTACAGCGCGTGCACTGGCTGGCCGGCGCCGCCGGCGAGCGTGTTCAGCGTGGCCGGCAGGTTGGCGACGCTGAACGCCTCGTTCGGGGCTGCGCAGATGAGATCGCCCGGCGCGCAGATCTCGTTCGTCCTGTCGTTGAGCGCACCGAAGCCGCCCGGTCGTGCCCCGGTCATCGTCAACCCGAGGCCGGACAACATCGGCACCTCGGCCAAAGTGACCTCGGCGCCCTCCCCCGGCGGGTTGGGCCCGATGTCGTTGCCCACCCCCTGCTGGCGACGGCCGTCGGCGATCAATGTCACACCGAGCACCAGGTCGTCGTCGACGGGGCCGCGGCCGTTGCCGATGTCGCTGGCGATATCCCCCGCGATTACCGCACCCTGCGAAAAACCCATCAGCACGTAACTGGTCAAGGGGCACTTGTTGTTCATGTCGGTCATCGCCTGGACGGTGGCGCGGGTGCCCTCGGCGCGGCTGTCGTTGTAGGACATCTGCGTGTCCCCGCTCAGTGGGTTGTGGAACTGCGCCGTGTACGGGGTGGTGTACGACAGCACCCGGGCGGCCGGAAACTGCTGGCCGAGCTGGGCAGTCACTTTGTGCAGCAACGCATTCGGGAACTGCATCGGATTGCCCGGATCGTCCTGCACCGAGGACTCCCACGTGCCCGGGACGTTGACCAACTGCACGTCGGGACACGAGGCGTCCTGCGAGGCGGGTCGCGGTTTGTGGGGGTGGCTCGTCGTCGACGACGGCGGCAGGACGCCGGGCGGCACCGCGCTGGGCGGCGACGAGGGGCTGCGCAGCAGCATCACCACGCCCACGATCACCAGCAATACGACGGCGGCCATCGAAAGAGCGGCAACCCAGGCGAGGATTCGGCGTCTACGCCGGGCGGTGGTGGCCATGTTCTCCTGCTAGCAGAGTCGGAAGTCGCAGCTCATATAGAGATAGGCGGCCGTCCCGCCCTCTGCTGCACCCACCACCGTACCGGCTCGGCGCACCGGCACCGTCTGGCTAGCGAATGGCGCCGACGATGTCTCCCGACATCGCACCCAGCTGCCCCGACCACGAACCCCAGTCGTTGCCACCGCCGCCCAAGTCAAAGTGGCCGTTGTGCCCGCCGTTGCTGCGGTACTGCTGGTAGAACTCCCGGGCGCTGCCCATCGCCGCGCCCGCCTGGCCGGCCATCGCGGCGTCGTCACCGCCCATGTTCGTCGGGCTGTAAACCCATACCCGGGTGTTGTTCTGCGCCAGCAGCGTGGAGTGCACGTACGGGTCGTGCCACTTCCACCGGCCCAGCTGCGGGGCGCCCCACATGCCGTTGCCGTCCACGCCGCCGTACTGCTGCAGGCCGGC
Organism: Mycobacterium sp. IS-2888; assembly: GCF_001954215.1. Classification (NCBI taxonomy): domain Bacteria; kingdom Bacillati; phylum Actinomycetota; class Actinomycetes; order Mycobacteriales; family Mycobacteriaceae; genus Mycobacterium; species Mycobacterium sp. IS-2888. Next base: position 33,536 of record NZ_MBET01000044.1, on the reverse strand, counting down.
CAGGATCGCGCCGTTGGAGTTGGTGCTCGACGGGTAGAGGAAGCCGGACAGCGAACCCGCCATGCCGAAGCGGTCGGGGTGGAAGCAGGCCAGCGCCATCGCGGCATAGCCCCCCTGCGAGGCGCCCACCGCGGCGTGGCCGCCGGGGGCCAGGCCCTTGTTGGCGGCCAGCCAGTTGGGCAGTTCGCTGGACAGGAACGTGTCCCACTGCTTGCTGCCGTCGTTCTCCCAGTTGGTGTACATGCTCCAGGCGCCACCCGCGGGCGCTACCACCGAGATCCCCTTGCCGGCCAAGGTGTTCATCGCGTTACCCGCGGTCACCCAGTTGCTGACGTCCGGGGCGGCATTGAAGGCGTCGAGGAGGTAGACCGCGTGCGGCCCGCCGCCCAGGAAGGCCACGGGGATGTCGCGGCCCATGGCCGCCGACGGCACCATCAGGCTTTCGTAGCCCGCGGCCTTGGCTTTGCCGACGGTTCCGGGAGCCCCTAGCCCCAGAGCCGCCCCGCCGAACCCGACCGATAGTGCGGCAACGCAGAACACCCGCAGCAGCGCTGACAGACCCCTCATGTCCACCCTCCATCGTCTAGTCGCTGTGAGCACACTATCCACACCCGATGGGCGGCGTAAATCACTAAATGGCGGCGACCCCGAGGGATCGCCGCCATTTAGTGGTGTTGCTTTCGGCTGGCTGCTACGTGCCGGTGGTGCTGCTGCCGGCGTTGGTGGCGGCAGCGGTCGCGGGGCCGGCGCCGGGCGTGGCGCCGAGCACCTGCTGCAGGTCAGGCTTCATGGCCTGCAGCTGCGCTCCCCAGTACGGCCAGTCGTGGGTGCCGTTGGCGTCGAAGTTCCACACGGCGTTGTGACCGCCGGCGGCGTTGTACGCCTGCTGGAATTTCAGGTTGCTGGTCCGCACGAAGCCCTCCAGGAACTTCGCGGGCAGGTTGTCGCCACCGAGGTCCGACGGCTTGCCGTTACCGCAGTAGAGCCAGATGCGGGTGTTGTTGGCGACGAGCTTGCCGACCTGCAGCGACGGGTCGTTGCGCTGCCACGCCGGGTCACTGGACGGGCCCCACATGTCGTCTTTCTTGTAGCCGCCGGCGTCGCCCATCGCCAGGCCGATCAGCGACGGGCCCATGCTCTGCGACGGGTCCAGCAGCGCCGAGAGCGAACCGGCGTAGACGAACTGGTCGGGGTGGTACGCCGCCAGGATCAACGCCGACGATCCGGCCATCGACAGGCCGACCGCGGCGCTGCCGGTGGGCTTGACCTGCTTTTGCGCCGCCAGGTACTGCGGCAGCTCGCTGGTCAGGAAGGTTTCCCACTTGTAAGTGGTGCAGCCGGCCTTACCGCAGGCGGGCTTGTACCAGTCGGAGTAAAAGCTGGACTGACCGCCGACCGGCATGGCCACGGCAATGCCGGACTGGTTGTACCACTCGAAGGCGGGAGTGTTGATGTCCCAGCCGTTGAAGTCGTCCTGCGCGCGCATACCGTCCAGCAGGTACAGCGCCGGCGCGTTGGCGCCACCGCTCTGGAACTGAACCTTGATGTCGCGGCCCATCGCCGCCGAGGGAACCTGCAGGTACTCCACCGGCAGGCCCGGCCGAGAGAACGCCCCGGCGGTCGCCGGGCCCCCCACGACGCCGATCAGGCCCGACAGCAGGGCTGCCCCAACAGCACCCACCACGAGCCGGCGCGGCATAGCCGCTACGGCACCGCGAACTCTGTCAACAAGCTTCATCCTTGCTTCCTCATCCTTTCGGGCGCATCTTTCGTCCCCGCGCATGATCGATTGGGTCCGACTGCATGCGATTAGGCGCAGCAGTGCCCGTGTAGTCAATCACAACATCGGGCATCGGGTCGCATCGAGGAGCTCCCGCAAACGCTCCTCCGGCCGTCATTTCCGCTGATTTTCGCGCCGAACGAGGCGGCCGAGAAGGGCGTTTCCGCATGTGCCCACCCGGTGCCGCACGCTGGTGGCGCGATAGATGTGATTTTGCTGTCAATCCGCCGCGCCGGCGCGACGCGAGCGGTTTGAGACGCGGCGAAAAAATCTGCTCGGGAACTCACTCGCGGGGCGGCGGCGGGCCCGGCTCGGGCACCGGCAGCCCGCACCTGGCGAGCTCGTAGAGCGGCACGCGGTCGATCTGATACTGGGTGAATTTGAAGGAATGCAAGAAGTTTGAGACGAAGCGGTGTGGCGTCATCGGGGCGCGCACCGAGCTCAGCACCGCCTGGGTTTCGGGGCATTGCAGCGCCGCCGCCGCCTGGGCGACCCAATTCGCGTCCAGGTAGCCCGGAACGCCCGGATAGACCTTCACCCAGGGGCCGTCGGCGATAACCCAGTCGGGGAAGAGGTTCTTGTCATGCCCGATCCGGCCGTGCTGCAGTCGCCCCGTGTGTTGCGCGATGGGGTTGGCCAGCCCGATTTGGTCGATCACCCGCACGTCGAGCCCGACGTTCATGCCGACCATGCCCAGGTTGGTGAAAAACACCGTGTGTTGCGGCTTTTGGGGCGGCTTGCCGGCTGGTGGCTGACCCATCGGCACCAGGTCCCACTGCGTGTAGTTGCCCGACGGCAGCAGCAACGCCCCGTCCGGGGTGTTGTTGAGGGCGGTCAGAATGGCAGCCATCCGCGGGTAGTCCAGGTAGTCCGCGGCGGTCAGCGGATGGGCGCGCCCGGTGGCCTGCGCATAGAAGCGCCGCTCGTCGACGATGCCCGAATAGGTGACGTGAGTGGCGTCGTCACCCATCCCGGGTGAGTTTGCTGCCCATAGCGACCAGCCCGCGATTCCCAGCCACAGCACCCCGGCCGCACCGGCCAGCCACAGGCCGCTCTCGCGTAGGTACACCTTGCCGTCGGGGATGATCACCGGGATGACGGCGACCGGAGCCAGCAAACAAAAAAGCGGCGCCAGCAACACTCGGGCGTGCATGAAGTCGCCGCCCTGCCGGATCCAATACAGCGCCTGCAGCAGACCGCTCACCAGGACGAAAACCACCACCGCGGCCGGGCTTTGCACGGCGCGCGCGAACCGTCCGTAGTTGGGTGCCAGGGCGGGCCGCAGGAACGACGGCCGCCGCCGCGCGGCCATCAACAGCAGGCCCAGCGGCACCAGCAGCACGACGGGCGCCCATATTGCGTAGGGCGCGTTGAAGTTCGAGAGATATGTCATGCCCTGCGACCACTTGTCGCCGGCTGCGTCCTTCGCCAGGGCGGTGCCGGGCACCAGCAGGCCGTAGTAGCCCATCCGGAAGATCTCGTAGGCGACCGGCAGGGATCCGCCCGCCACCACGATCAGCACCCGACGCTGCCAGGTGCGGGCCGCGATCAGCATCATGATCAGGGCGAGGCCGCCCATGAGTGCGAAGTCGGGCCGCACCAGTACGCTGAATCCCGCGACGAAGGCCAGCGCGGCGAGGAAGAACCGGTTGTCCGGGCGGGTCCGCAGCGGCTGCCCCCAGCGGACCATCATCCACCACAGCAATCCCAAATAGGCCAGCGCCAAACCACTTTCGAGACCGGAGGTGGCGAAGTCACGCGCCGGCGGCAGCGCGATGTAGACCAACGCGCCGGCGGGCAGCATGATCGCCCGCGCGCCCCGCAGGCTGGGGGCGTAGAGGCGCCCGGTGCCCAGCATGAGCAGCGCCACGCCCAGCACGGACAGCCCGAGGGCCAGCGCGAGTGCCACGTATTCCATGCGCATCGGGCCGCCGACCCAGCTGCCCACGTACATCAGGTAGGTCCAGGCGGTGGAGGTGTTCGCCTCGACGCGCTCGCCCTGATTGAACACCGGTCCGTTGCCGGCCAGCAGGTTGCGCACCGTGCGCAGCACGATCAGCCCGTCGTCGGCGATCCAACGCCGCTGCCAGCTGCCCCAGCCGAACAGCACCGCGACTACCGCCACGCTGATCCACAGGCTGACCCGGACCATGGTGGCGTACGCGAACACCGGCCGGCCGACCCGCCTGACCGCCGCCCGGCGGCGCATCACTTCACGCTTGATGGCCTCCAGACCGGGGCTAGCCGAAGGCAACCGCGGCTCCGACCGTCGCGATCCAGGCCAGGGCCAACAGCTGCAGCACCCGGTCACGCAGCGCGATGTCTTCCGGCTCCCCGGCCAGCCCGCCGTCGACGTCGACCGCGTAGCGCAGGATCGCGATGGTGAACGGGACCATGGACACCGTGAACCAGCGCGCGGACCCGTGGTCGCGCTCGAACGCCCACAGCCCGTAGCACATCACCACCGCGGTGGCCGACATCGTCCAGACGAACCGCAGGTAGGTGCTGGTGTAGCTTTCCAGCGCCTTGCGGATCGACGCGCCGGTGCGCTCGGCCAGTTGCAGCTCGGCGTACCGCTTGCCGGCCACCATGAACAGCGACGCGAAGGCCGCCACCAGCAAGAACCATTGCGACAGCCGGGTGTCGGTGGCCGCCCCGCCCGCAATGGCCCGCAGCAGATACGCCGACGACACGATGCAAATGTCCATCACCGCTTGGTGTTTGAGGCCGAAGCAGTAGCCCAGCTGCATGGCGATGTACACCGCCATCACCACCGCGAGGTTCGGCGTCAGCCACCACGCAATAGCCAGGGAGGCCACACCCAGGAACGCGGCCAGAACGTAGGCCAGCCATTCGGGCACCACGCCGGCGGCGATCGGACGGAACCGCTTGGTGGGATGTTCGCGGTCGGCCTCGACGTCGCGGACGTCGTTGATCAGGTATATCGACGAGGCCGCCAGACTGAACACCACGAAGGCCACCGCCACCTGGATGCCCAGCTGGCCGTACTCGTACCGGTGGCCGCGGCCGGCCGCGCTCAGCGGAGCGGCCAGCACCAGCACGTTCTTCACCCATTGCCGCGGGCGGATCGCCTTGACCACGCCGACGATCAGGTTTGCCGGCGGCCCGACCACCACGTCTTCACTCATTCGGCGACCCTCTTTCGCAACCTCTCGCCGCTGCTGCGTGCGATCCCCGCGACGCCGGCGCCGAGCGCGATGCCGAACGCCACGTCGCTGGGATAGTGCACCCCCAGCAGTATCCGCGACAGGGCCATCGGCGGGACGAGCAACACGGGCAGGGGCAGCCCGGTCGTGCGGGCCATCAGGATCGCGGCGGCGGTGGTGGAGGTGGCGTGCGCCGACGGGAAGCTCAGCCGGCTCGGCGTGCCGACGTTCACCGCGACGGCCGGATGGTTCGGTCGCTGCCGCCGCACCACGCGCTTGATCAACACCGCGGCCGCGTGCGCGACGAACGCGCCGGCCCCGGCCACCAGCCAGTCCCGGCGCTGCCGCGGCACCAGCAGCGCACCGAGCAGCGACACGGCCACCCAGCCGATGCTGTGCTCGCCGAAGTGCGACAGCCCGCGCGCCGTGGTCAGCACCCCCGGGCGGTCGGCCAGCGCCGCCTGGACGGCGACCATCGCGGCGAGTTCGCCGCGCGGCGGCCCCGGAAGAGGGATTTCAGCCATTGTCCGCTGCTGGCAGCAACGCCGTCTCCCACTTCTGCTTGCTGGACAGAACCGGAAGCGCGCCGCGGTACACCCGGCGCATCTCGTCGAACCGGCTCAACAGCAGCCGCTGGCGGCGCAGCGATTTGAACAGCAACGAAAACATCTTGCGTCGGTTGCGCTGTCGATAGACGACACCGCACCCGTCAGCCGTCGTGACGGTCACCCCGTCGACCGTGCACAGCCGGAACCAGCGCGCGTCCTGCGTCGGCACGTTGTACTCCGGACGCTGATGGGCCGCCGGGTCGGCCTTGGTCGCGTTGTGCAGGATCCCGCGGGCCAACCGGTAACCGATCGACAGCGGGTTCACCGGCGGATTCATCGCCTTGCTCTGGTGCATCGGCTGCGGCAGCTCGCTGGCCGCCGGCAGGACGACGGCATCCGGGAACTCCTTGCGCATCCGATGCACCTCGGGCAGCGCCGATTCCAGGATCGAGAAGATGTGCTCGGGGCCGGCCAGGAAGTCGTCGATCGCCTTGTTCTGGATTGCGACCGTCGAATATTCAAGGCAGGCAAGGTGTTTCAGCGTTGCCTTCAGGTGGCTGCGCACCAGGCCGGTGACGTCGCCGTCCCAGTGCATCGCCGCGACGACGAGCCGGTTGCGCAGATGGAAGTAGGCCTGCCAGTCGATGGCGTCGTCCTTGTCGCTCCAGGCCATGTGCCAGATCGCCGCCCCGGGCAGCGTCACCGTCGGGTATCCGTGCTCGGCGGCCCGCAGGCCATAATCGGCGTCGTCCCACTTGATGAACAGCGGCAGCGGCTGGCCCAGCTCCTCGGCGACCTGCCGCGGGATCATGCACGTCCACCAGCCGTTGTAGTCCACGTCGATGCGACGGTGCAGCAGCTTGCTGCGAGGGTTGTTGTCGTTCAACGGATTTTCGGCGAAATCGTGGTCGTATTCGGTGTGCGGCGCCGCGGTCCACATGAAGTTCGACGGGTCCACCACCTCGCCCATGATGTGCAGATGCGACGGCTCCTGCAGGTTGAGCATCTGGCCGCCCACCAGCATCGGGCTCTTGGCGAATCGGTGCATGGCCAACACTCGCAGGATCGAGTCGGGCTCGATGCGGATGTCGTCGTCCATGAACAGAATCTGTTGGCAGTCAGTGTTTTTCAGTGCCTCGTACATCACCCGGCTGTATCCACCGGACCCGCCGAGGTTGGGCTGGTCGTGGATCGACAGCCGATCGCCCAGCCGGGCGGCCGCGGCGGGGAAGTCGGGGTGGTCTCGGACCTTGCGCACACCCTGATCCGGCACGATCACCGCGCCAATCACCTCGTCCACCAAGGGATCCGCGGTGAGCGCGGCCAGCGCATTGGTGCAGTCGGCGGGGCGGTTGAACGTCGGGATGCCGACGGCGACGTTGGCCGTGCCCGGCGCGGGCTCGGTGGCATACCAGCCACCGCTGAGCAGGGTGACGTTGGTGTCGGTGGTGATGTCAAACCAGATCCAGCCGCCGTCCTCGAACGGCTTGAGCGGCACCTCGATCTCGACGACGGCCGGCTGCTCGGCGGTGCCGGCGAACTGGCGACCCTCCACCGAGATTCGCACGCCGGTGGCCTTCGTCCGGTACACGTCGACGCGCCCGGTTCCGGCCAGCTCGACGCGCAGCACCACCGACGTGCAGATCGACCAGCGGCGCCAGTAGCTGGCCGGGAACGCGTTGAAATACGTCGCGAACGACACCTCGGACTCTTTGGCGATCTCCAGCGAGGTGCGGCTCGTGGCGTGCGCGCGCCGCGAGTTGGTCTTCGACTCCTCCAGGTAGAGCTTCCGCACGTCGAGGGGCTCACCCGGACGCGGCAGGATGATTCGGGACAGCAGGCTCACGGCGGTCATCAGGCGCTCTCCCCCACTAGAGCTTTGCCATCTCGCAGGTGCGGCGCGAGGACGTTGTCGTACATGTTCAGTGCGCTGGCAATGGCCATGTGCATATCCAGATATTGATAGGTGCCCAGCCGGCCGCCGAACAACACCTTCGACGACGCGGTTTCGGATTTCGCCCGCTCCCGATAGGCGGCCAGCAAGGCGCGGTCGGACTCGGTATTGATCGGATAGTAGGGCTCGTCGTCGTCCTCGGCGAACCGGGAGTACTCCCGCATGATCACGGTCTTGTCGGACGGGTAGTCCCGCTCGGGGTGGAAGTGCCGGAACTCGTGGATGCGGGTGTAGGGCACGTCGAGATCGTTGTAGTTCATCACCGACGTCCCCTGGAAATCGCCCGTGGGTAACACTTCCACTTCGAAGTCCAGTGTGCGCCAACCCAGCCGGCCTTCGGAGTAGTCGAAGTAGCGGTCCAACGGCCCGGTGTAGACGACCGGGGCCGACGGGGATTCCCGGCGCAGTTGATCCCGGACGTCGAACCAGTCGGTATCCAGCCTGACCTCGATGCGGTCGTCGGCGGCCATGTTCTGCAACCAGGCGGTGTAGCCGTCGACCGGCAGCCCCTCGTAGGTGTCGCTGAAGTAGCGGTTGTCGAAGGTGTAGCGGACCGGCAGCCGGGTGATGTTGGCAGCGGGCAACTCCTTGGGGTCGGTCTGCCACTGCTTGGCCGTGTATCCCTTGACGAACGCCTCGTAGAGGGGCCGGCCGATCAGCGAGATCGCCTTCTCCTCCAGGTTCTGCGCGTCCGCGGTGTCGATCTCGGCGGCTTGTTCGGCGATGAGCTGTCGCGCCTCGGCGGGCGTGAAGTACTTGCCGAAGAACTGCGACACCAGGCCCAGCCCCATCGGGAACTGGTATGCCTGCCCGTTGTGCATCGCGAACACGCGATGCCGGTAGTCGGTGAAGTCGGTGAACTGGCGCACGTAGTCCCAGACCCTCTTATTAGAGGTGTGGAACAGGTGCGCACCGTACTTGTGGACCTCGATACCCGTCTGGGGCTCGGCCTCGGAATACGCGTTGCCGCCGATGTGCGGACGCCGTTCTACGACCAGCACGCGCTTGCCGAGTTGGGTAGCCACGCGCTCGGCAACGGTCAGGCCGAAGAATCCAGAGCCGACGACGAAGAGGTCAAAGCGAGCTGTCATCGGTTGCCTAGGGTATCTGACCCCGCCGCGTATCCCGATTCGGCGACGCCCTGAAATCGCGGCGGGAGGTTACGGCCGAGGTCGCAATTGCCTCACGATTCAATATCACCACTCTAGTCACAGCAATCTCACTCGTACCATCGACTCTGTGTGGTTCATGCCGGATAGGACAGGCAGCACACGCCGAGGAAACACATAGTCCAGATTGAGGAGACTTCCGTGCCGAACCGACGCCGACGCAAGCTCTCGACAGCCATGAGCGCGGTCGCCGCCCTGGCAGTCGCGAGTCCTTGCGCATACTTCCTGGTTTACGAATCGACGGCGGGCAGCAAGCCCGAACACCGCGAATTCAAGCAAGCGGCGGTCATGAGCGACCTGCCCAGCGAGCTGATGGGCGCGCTGTCGCAGGGCCTGTCGCAGTTCGGGATCAACCTGCCGCCGGTGCCCGCGTTGAGCGGTAACAGCGGCACCACCACCGGCCTGACCAGCCCGGGCCTCACCAGCCCTGGGCTGGGAACTCCGGGCCTGACCAGTCCCGGCCTGACCAGTCCTGGGCTGACCAGTCCTGCGCTGACCAGCCCGGGCGTTGGTACCCCGGGCCTGGGTACCCCGAGCCCGACCACGCCGGGCCTGGGCGCGCCGGGTTTTGGCACGCCGGGGCTGGCCAACCCGGGCACGACGCCGGGGACGCCCGGGACGCCCGGGCTGACCGGGCCGGGCGCGCTGCCGACCACGCCGGGCGCGGGGATGAACCCCGCGCTGTCTAACCCCGGTCTGACCAGCCCGACTGGAGTCGCGCCGGGCCTGGGCGGCACCGGGACCACACCCAGCGAGGTGCCGATCGGCGCCGCGCCGGCCGGATTGGACCCGGGCGCCGACGGCACCTACCCGATCCTTGGTGACCCGTCGACATTGGGCGGCGCCTCGCCGATCGGGACGGGCGGCCTCGGTGGTGGCGGCACCAGCGGCGGTAGCAGCAGCGGCGGTGGCGGGCTCGTCAACGACGTGATGCAGGCCGCCAACCAGCTGGGCGCCGGCCAGGCCATCGACCTGCTCAAGGGCCTGGTGATGCCCGCGATCATGCAGGGTGTCCACGGTGGCGCGGGCGCGCCAGCGGCCGCCGCCGGCGCCCTGCCGGGTGCGGCCAGTGCCCTGCCGGGTGCGGCGAGTGCCCTGCCGGGTGCGGCGAGCGCCCTGCCGGGTGCCGCGGGTGCCCTGCCGGGTGCCGCGGGTGCCCTGCCGGGTGCCGCGGCCGGTGCCCTGCCGGCGGCCGCCGGTGCCCTGCCGGCCGCCGCGCCGGCGTTGCCTCCGGTCTAGAGCTTCGGGGGACCTGTCACCTGACGGCACCGCAGAGTCACGCACGGATTCGGGAGCTAGCCACCCGCCCGGCGACAACACCTCTGCGGTGCCGTCGAACAGGTTTTCGTGAGGTTTCACACGCATACACTCGTGTCGCCTCACAAATAACAATAGACACACACGTAACATCAGCTGGTGTCGTCTCGTAGTCGCGCGCCAACGATGCTGCTCACCGCCATCGCGGCGACGGTCGTCATCGTCTCGGCGGTGGCGGACGCGACCCACGATCGCGGCGTCCACGCCACGCCCCCGCCCCACGACACCCAGCTGAGCGAGCAGCCACTGATCGGGCTCGGGGCCGGTGTCACGGTCCGCGAAGTCAGCCAGGACCAGCCCTTCTCGTTGGTCGCGCTGACCGGCGACCTGGCCGGCACCTCGACGCGGGTGCGGGCAAAGCGGCCCGACGGGTCGTGGGGGCCTTGGTATCAGACCGAGTACGAGACCGCCGCGCCCGACGACGGCGGTGCCGCGGGATCCGCCGGGTCGCCGCCGCCGGCCGGCCCGACCGAAGGCCCCCGCAGCACGGATCCGGTGTTCGTCGGCACCACCACCACGGTCCAGATCGCGGTCACCCGCCCCCTCGATGCGGCGGTGACCCGGCCGCCGCCGCCGAACGACCCGCCGGCGTCAAACGACCTCGGATACAAGCCGGCGTCCAGGGAACAGCCGTTCGGCCAGAACATCTCCGCGATCCTCATCTCTCCGCCGCAGGCGCCGGCCCACACGCAGTGGACGCCGCCGTCCGGGGTCGTGATGCCGGGGCAGGCACCGCCCATCATCAGCCGGGCCGACTGGGGCGCAGACGAATCGCTGCGGTGCGGTAGTCCCCAGTACGACAACGGGATTCGCGCCGCTGTCATCCACCACACCGCGGGCAGCAACGACTACTCGCCGCTGGAATCGGCCGGGATCGTCAAGGCCATCTACACCTACCACAGCAAGACGCTGGGGTGGTGCGACATCGCCTACAACGCGTTGGTGGACAAATACGGCCAGGTGTTCGAGGGCAGCGCCGGCGGACTGACCAAGGCCGTCGAGGCCTTCCACACCGGCGGATTCAACCGCAACACCTGGGGTGTGGCCATGATCGGCAACTTCGACGACGTACCGCCGACGCCGGTGCAGCTGCGGACCGTGGGGCGGCTCCTGGGCTGGCGGCTGGGTCTGGACGACGTCGACCCCAAAGGCACCGTGGCGCTCGAGTCGGCGGGCAGCCACTACACCACCTATCCGGCCGGGGCCGTCGCGACGCTGCCCACCATCTTCACCCACCGCGACGTCGGCAACACCGACTGCCCGGGCAACGCCGCCTACGCGCTGATGGACGAAATCCGGGACATCGCATCGCATTTCAACGATCCGCCCGAGGAGTTGATCAAGGCGCTGCAGGGTGGCGCCATCTACGAGCACTGGCAGGCCATCGGCGGCATGAACAGCGTTCTCGGCGCGCCGACGTCGCCGGAAGACAGCGCCGAGGGTGACGCCCGCTACGCCACCTTCGCCAGGGGCGCAATGTACTGGTCACCCGAGACGGGTGCGCAGCCGGTCACCGGCGCGATCTACGAGGCGTGGGCCTCGCTGAGCTTCGAGCGCGGCCCGCTGGGATTGCCGACGAGCGCGGAAATCCAAGAGCCCCTGCGGGTTACACAGAACTTCCAGCATGGCACCTTGAACTTCGACCGCCTCACCGGAGACATCACCGAGGTCGCGGACGGCATCACCACGCCGCTGTCGACCGAGCCGCCGAGCGGCCCGACGGTGCCGCCGGAACACTTCTCGCTGCCGGCGCACCCGGCGTCCGCCTAGGCCAGGTTTTCCCCCGCGTGCGCGGAGCATTAGTCTGCGAGCTGTGCCCGAGACGCCGTATTTGACGATCGATCTCGACCGGGTGCGAAGGAACTTCCGGACACTGCGGACGTTGTTGCCCGACGCGCGGATCCGCTACGCGGTGAAGGCGAACCCCGCCGAGCCGATCCTGCTTCTGCTCGCCGGCGAGGGCGCCGCGTTCGACGTCGCCTCCATCGGCGAGGTCGACGCGTGCGTCGACGCCGGAATCGACGGGAGCCTACTGAGCTTCGGCAACACCATCCAAAAACCCGCGGAGCTGGCTCGGGCCCACACGCGCGGGGTTCGGCGGTTTGCGTTCGACACCGAGCACGGTCTGACGACGATCGCCGCCCACGCCCCCGGGGCGGCGGTGGAATGCCGCATTGGGCCGGGCTTCCCGTCGTCGGTGACGCCGTTCGGCCACAAGTTCGGCTGCACACCCGCGCAGGCCGCGGAGTTGCTCGATGGCGCCCGCCGCCTTGGGCTGCGACCCGACGGCGTATCGTTCCACGTCGGCTCGCAACAGCTCGACCCCGCCGCATGGGAGCTCGGAATACGCGCCGCCGCAACGGTATTCGATGCGGTGGGCGATCTCACGACGGTCAACGTGGGGGGCGGGTTCCCCGTCGCGTATGCGGCCGGCGCGCCGCCCCTCGAGACGTTCGCCGAGGCCTTGATGTCGGCCCTGGCACGCCACTTCGGCGCCGATCCGCCGCGGCTCGTGGTCGAACCGGGACGGGCGCTGGTGGGTTCCGCCGGCACGATCCGGTGCGAGGTGGCAGCGGTCCGGACCGGTACCGACGACCGGCGCTGGGTCTACCTCGACGTCGGCCGTTACGGGGGTCTGGCCGAAACCGAGAACGAGTACATCCGGTATCGCCTGCGGACCGGCCGCGACGGCGATCCGCTCGATGACGCCGTGGTCGCGGGACCGACGTGCGACGGCGACGACGTGCTCTACCGGCACTACCCGCTTCCCGTCACGCTGCGGCCCGGCGACCGAGTCGAGATCGACGACGCCGGCGCGTATACCGCGAGCTACGCGTCGGTTGCCTTCAACGGATTCCCGCCGCTGCCAACCTATTTCGTGAATGCGCCTGAGGAAGGTTTACCCGGCCGCGAAATCATCGAGCCGCTGGCCCCGGGGCTCACCCGAAACTGGCGCCTGTCGGATGTCCGCTGCGACGTGCGCACCGAGTTTCAGCATCTGGTGATCGGACGCACGGAACAGGGCGTCACCCTATTCGCCGACGGCGAGCGGCAGAGCACCGAGCTCAGTCAGCTCGTCTACCACGAGGCGCTGCTGGTGCCGGCGCTGCTGCTGGCGGCCCGCATCGAGCGGGTACTCGTCATCGGCTCCGGCGAGGGGGTGGTCAGCCAGCTGGCCGTCGCCGCCGGGGCGACGCACGTCGACCACGTCGACATCGATCGCGAAGCGGTCCGGCTATGCGCGGCGCATCTGCCCTACGGCTACACGGTGGACGAACTGCGGAGGGCGGAAAGCGGACTCGGCCCGGTCGCGATGCATTACGGCGACGGCTGGGACTTCGTCGCCCGGTGCGGTACGCCGTACGACATCGTGGTCGTCGACCTTCCCGACGAGCGAACGGCGCCCGCGCAGCACAACCGGCTGTATGACGCCGACTTCCTGGCACGATGCCGCAAGATCGGCCGCGTCGTCATCGGCCAGGCCGGCTGCCCGACGCTGTGGCGGAACCAGTCGCTGCACGCGTCGTGGCGGCGCTTTCACGAAACATTCGACACCGTCGTATATTTCGGTAGCGACGAGCACGAGTGGGCATTCCTATCGGGGCTGGACCACGTCTGCGAGGATCCCGTCGCCGTGATGTCTGCCAGATTGCCGTCGCTGGCCTACCGACCCCGCACCATCGACGCCGACGCGCTCGTCGGAGCCACGATCCCGCCGAAGTCGCTGCGCGACAAGCCAGCCCGCTAGCGTTAGAGAATCGCGACGGCAACCACGATGCCCAGCGCGAACTGAGCCGCGGCCACCATCAGCGCCTCGTAGTTGAACTCCTCGGAGGCGAACAATGCGTCCATGTCGATCCCGATCACCATCGCCGCGATCCGCATCATCACCACCTGCGCCACGATCCCCACGATCCCGAAGACCGCCGAGCCCACCAGCCCCTCGAGCAGCTTTCCCGACGACGAGTAGATGGCCAGCACGACGATGAGCGCCATGCTGACCATTCCGGCCGCCGCGACGATGATGGCGTTCGGTTTTCCCCCGTCCACCATCTTGCGCAGCGGTCCCGGTGTGGTGAGGTCGATCGCATAGAACCCGATCATCATCAGCACCAAGCCGACGATCGCGTACAAGAAGATCGCCCCGGCACCGCGGCCGAGCACGCTCATGTAGCCCGCATCCCAGTAGCTCGAATTCAGCGCGGCGATTGTTGTCATCGATGATCAACTCCGTTCATTTCTGCAGGATTCGATGCGGGACGAAGGCTGCGCCGTCGTCGGTGATCAGTCCGCCGGTCTCGCGGATGCCCAGTCCGGCCGCCGAATCGCCGACGATCCAGGCACCCAGCGCGGGCCGCATGTCGTCGAACTCCGGCAGCGGGTCCAGCAATTGGTAAACGAACCCCTCTTCGCCATAGACCCCGCCGGTGGCGGTCTCCAATCCCGCGCCTACGACGGTGACGTTCGCTCCCTCGCGGCCGAGCTTGGGCTTGCGGACGTACTCGGTGAGCTCGTGCGGGTCGTCGATGTATGCGGGTAAAAGGTTCGGGTGGCCCGGATACATCTCCCACAACATCGCCAGGATCGCCTTGTTCGACAGCAGCGTCTTCCACAGCGGCTCGATCCACATCGTCTGCGGCAGACTCGACACGACGTTGTGGCCAAACTCGTCGTCGAGCACCCATTCCCACGGGTAGAGCTTGAAGATCGCGTGGATCGGATCCTCTTCCAGGTCGACGAAACGCTGCAGGGCGGAGTCCCAACCCAGGTCCTCGATCATCAAGCCGACGGTCGAAAAGCCCGCCTCGGCCGCGGTTTCCTGCATGTAGGTGGTCGTGATCTGGTCTTCGCCGGTGGCCTCCACCCCGGACCAACTCAAGTGCAGCTCGTTGTTGGGCAGCAGGTCCCGCAACTGCTTCCAGCGGGCGACCAGCTGTTCGTGCAGCGAGTTCCACTGGTCGTCGCCGGGGAACTTGTCCTTCAGCCAATACCACTGCAGGATGGCGGCTTCCAGCAGCGTCGTGGGTGTATCGGCGTTGTACTCGAGCAGCACCGCCGGGCGTCTCCCGTCGTAGCGCAGGTCGAAGCGCCCGTACACATGGGGGTCGGAACGGCGCCACGATTCGGCGATCGGCTGCCAACTCCATTCCGGCAGGCCGAAATCCGCGTACCGCTCCATCAGCACCACCTGCTCGACGGCGTTCAGGCACATCGAGTGCAGCAGCTCGACGTCGGCTTCCAGCGCGAGGATCTCGTCCATGTCGAATTCGTAGTACACCGACTCGTCCCAATACGGGCGGTCCGCGCCGCGGGCGTCGCGTGCTGGCGTTCCGTACACCAGCCCCTGCGATTCGACGATCGACCGCCAGTTCGGCCGCGGCTTTTCCCTGCCGCGCTTCACGAACCGCTGCCCTTGCCGCCGCCGAGCTTGCCGCCCAGCCCGCCACGGGAAATGGTGGAGCCCGACTTGGTCTTGATCGTTGCGCCCTTGGGCGCGCTCGTCGTCCCGCCGATCGGGCGCGAGCCCACCGGTCCCGAGCTGCCGTAGTAGTAGCGGTACTGGTGTCCGCCGTAGAAGAAGAAACCGTTGAGGCCCGCCGTGTGATCGGTGCAGTAACTGTCCGGCACGATCACCGGCTGGCCGTTCGGGTCGTCCCGGACGCATTGGGCGGTCACGGTGGGCGCCGACAACGCCCAATACCCCAGAGCCGCAACGACTCCCACCACGCCCACGGCGGCCGCGGAACCCATCAGCACCCGGCGCTGCCGGCGCCGCTTAGCTTCCGCTTCGAGTCGCGCCTCCTCGGCCTCCTGCTGTTTTTTGGCGAACTTCTCCCGCGCGCGCAATTCGGCGGGCGTTGCGGGCCGCGGCTTGGTCGTGGCCGCGTCCTGGAACTCCATGCTGCCGCCGGACGGGAACTGCTCGGAGTCGTCTACCTCCGAGCCGGCGTCGTCGCCCTCGGGTGGCTCGACCGGCGCGGGCTTATCGCCGTCGGGCTCGCCGCCGTTGGGCGGCTTTTGATCCGCGGGCACGCGGGCAGTCTGCCACATTTGCTACCCGTGCGGGCAGTGAACTTCCCTGGCCCGTCGGTCGCTAGTGCCACCAGCGTTCCAGCACCCGCGCGACGCCGTCGTCGTCGTTGGTTGCGGTGACCTCATCGGCGGCGGCTCGCACGTCCGGATGCGCATTCCCCATCGCCACGCCGCGGCCCGCCCACCGCAGCAGGGGCACGTCGTTGGGCATGTCGCCGAAGGCCACCACCTCGTGATCGGCGATGCCCAGCGGTTTGGCGACCTCCTCCACGCCGGTGGCCTTGCTGATCCCCAGCGGGACGACCTCCACCAGCCCGTTGTTGGTGGAAAAGGTGATGTCGCCCTCGATCCCGACGTGCTTGGTCAGTTCGGCGGCCATGTCCTCGCTGCGGGCACCGGCCTTGCGGATCAGCAGCTTGATCGCCGGCGCGCTGAGCAGGTCCTGGATCGACACCTCGGTGTTGTCCGGGTTCAGCCACGCATGCTCGTAGCCCGGCGAGCTGATGAACTGAGGCGTCGCGGTGTCATGCGCGCGTTCGCCGATCCGCTCGACGGCCAGGCCCGCGCCCGGGATCGAGCGGGTCGCGATTTCGGCCAACTCGGCCAGGGTGTCGACCGACAGCGTGCGTGCGGACACCACCCGGTCGGACTCGGGGTCGTAGACGACGGCGCCGTTGGCACACACCGCCATTGGCGCGAACCCGAGGGCGTCGACGACCGGGCGTATCCAGCGCGGGGGGCGGCCGGTCGCGACGACGAACTGAGCGCCCGCGGCCACCGCGGCGCGGATCGCAGCGCGGGTGCGCGGGGAGATGGT
This sequence comes from Mycobacterium sp. IS-2888, assembly GCF_001954215.1. Lineage (NCBI taxonomy): Bacteria > Bacillati > Actinomycetota > Actinomycetes > Mycobacteriales > Mycobacteriaceae > Mycobacterium > Mycobacterium sp. IS-2888. The sequence goes on along the minus strand of NZ_MBET01000044.1, from coordinate 16,751 downwards.
TTCGTTTCCGTCGAACAAGGTGCCGTCGACGTCGCATGCGATGAGCGCCGGCAATATCGGGTCGGTCAATGCAATCCGCTTTGGGATTGCCCCGGACGGGTCACGCCATCAGTTCCGTGCCGCTTGATCCGCTCCTGCAATTCGGACAGCCGGATGGCCTGGGAATCTTCCCGGCTGGGCGCGCTGCCGCCGAGGCGCCGCGGAACCCAGTACTCGCCCTCGGGGTGCGGATACTCCTCCTGCACTTGATAGAGCAACTCGTTCATCGCGGTGCGCAGCGCGACGTTGATTTGCTCCGGGGTGCCGCGGGGCGGTAACGGCCGGCCGATCGCCACGGTGATCGGAACCTTGTTGCGCCACACCTTCTTTGGATGGTCCTTGGGCCAAATCCGATGCGCGCCCCACACGACCACGGGAAGGATTGGCGCCTGGGCGTCCAGCGCCATCCGCGCGGCACCGGTCTTGAATTCCCTGAGCTCGAAGCTGCGGCTGATGGTCGCCTCGGGGTGCATACCGATGAGTTCGCCCTCGCGCAGCCGCTGCACGGCGACGTCGAAAGCGCCGTGTCCGCTCCGGCGGTCCACCGGGATGAGGCGGGCGTGCTTGATCACGTAGTTGACCGACTTCACCTCGCCCATCTCGGCCTTGATCATGAAGTACATGCGACGGCCGCGTTCCTTTACGGCCAGCATCGTCGGAAGCCAGTCCAGATAGCTGGTGTGGTTCTGGGCGAGTATCGCGCCGCCGCGCTGCGGGATGTTCTCCAGGCCGCGGTAGGTGAATTTGGTTCCCTGCATTGCGACCACCGGTGGGACGATCAACTCGCCGAACCGGTAAAAGGCGTTTGCCATGTCCTTCTCCTTCGCCCTACCGCGATCGATGCGGGGTATGGTTTGCGGCCTTGTCGGCCAGTCGGGCCGCGGCCTCGTCGGCTTCGATCTGAGCAGCCTCGGCCAACGTCGGTGCGCCGCCGCCCAGCCGGCGCGGCACCCAATAGGCGCCCGGCGGACGCGGATATCCCGCCTGGGCTCGCTCCAGCAGCGCGCTCATCGACTCGCGTAGCGCAGCGTTGGTTCCCGCCATATCGTCGGCGGCTCGCAGCGGCGGGCCCACCTGCACGATGACCGGCACCTTGTTGCGGCCGATGTGTCGTGGGTGGTCCTTGGTCCAGATCCGCTGCGCGCCCCAGACGATCACGGGAACGATCGGGACATCGGCTTCGAGGGCCATGCGGGCGGCGCCGGTCTTGAATTCCTTGAGCTCGAAGCTTCGGCTGATGGTGGCCTCGGGGTAGACCCCGACCAGCTCCCCCTCACGGAGTCGCTGTACGGCCACCGCATAGGCGGCGGCGCCGGCGTCTCGATCCACCGGGATGGTCTTCGTGTGCTTGATCAGGAAGTTGACGACCTTCACCCGTTGCATTTCCGCCTTGATCATGAACCGCAGTCGACGGCCGCGGCGGTGCATGGCCAGCGCGGCCGGCAGAAAGTCGACGTAGCTGGTGTGATTGATGGCCACCACCGCGCCGCCGCGGGCGGGAATGTTCTCCTCGCCGCGGTAGGTGATCTGCGTGCCGGTCGCCATCACGACCAGCTGCGCCATGATCTCGAGCGTGCGGAAGGTCGGCTCCACCATCGATTACGACTCCGACGCTCCTGCGGCCTGGGCGCGACGGGCCGCGCGCGCGGCCGCCTCCTCGGCCTCGATGCGGGACGCCTCGGCCAACGACGGAGCGCCACCGCCCAGCCGGTGCGGCACCCAGAACTCCCCGGCGGGATGCGGCCCATATTGTTCCTGCGCCCGTTCCAGCAGGTGTTGCATGCGCGAGTGCAGCAGGCCCTTCAGGTCCTCGATCGCCAGTGTCGGTGCGATCGGCTCGCCGACCAGCACCGTGATCGGCACCTTCGGGCGGAGCAGTTTCTTGGGATGGCCCTTGGTCCAGATCCGTTGCGCACCCCAGACGATGTGCGGAACGATCGGCACGCCCGCCTCGACCGCCATCCGGGTGGCACCCGACTTGAACTCCTTGATCTCGAAACTGCGGCTGATCGTGGCCTCGGGGTACACCCCGACCAGCTCGCCGTCCTTCAGCATCCGGACGGCGGCTTCGTACGACGCTGCCCCGTCCAGCCGGTCCACCGAGATGTGCCGCAGGCTGCGCATGATCGGCCCGGTGATCTTGTGGTCGAAGACCTCCTGCTTGGCCATGAACCGCACTTTGCGGCCCAGGCCCTGCTTGTAGGCGGGCAAACCGGCGAAGGTGAAGTCGAGGTAGCCGGTGTGGTTGATCGCGACGACCGCCCCGCCGCTGGTCGGCAGATTCTCGACCCCGGACACGGTGATCTTCAGGCCCTGGATGCGCCAGACCAACCGGGCAAGCTGGATGACAGTCCCGTATACCGGTTCCACAGCCATTCAGCGTAATGCTCCCTGCTGTGTGCCGGGCTGCGGCAGCCGCCCCACGCTAAACTTGGGACGATCCCAAGAACCCTGAGAAAGGCATTTGTGCAGGTCACGAGCGTAGGTCACGCCGGATTTCTGATCCAGACCCATGCGGGCAGCATCCTGTGTGACCCCTGGGTGAATCCGGCCTACTTCGCATCCTGGTTCCCCTTCCCGGACAACAGCGCACTGGACTGGGACACGCTCGGCGACTGCGACTACCTCTACGTGTCACACCTGCACAAGGACCACTTCGACGCGAAACACCTCAGCGCACACGTCAACAAAGACGCCATGGTGCTGTTGCCCGACTACCCGGTGCCCGACCTTCGGAATGCGCTGCAGGAGTTGGGCTTTCACCGATTCTTCGAGACCACCGACTCGGTCAAACATCGGATCAGCGGCCCCAAGGGTGACCTCGACGTCATGGTCATCGCCCTGCGCGCACCGGCGGACGGCCCGATCGGCGATTCGGCGCTGGTGGTTTCCGACGGCGCCACAACGGTTTTCAACATGAACGATGCGCGGCCGGTGGATTTGGATGTGCTGACCTCCGAGTTCGGCCACGTCGACGTGCACCTGCTGCAGTACTCGGGGGCGATCTGGTACCCGATGGTGTACGACATGCCGGCCCGCGCCAAGGAGTCGTTCGGCACCCAGAAACGGCAGCGCCAAATGGACCGCGCCCGCCAATACATCGCCCAGGTGGGGGCGACCTGGGTGGTGCCGTCGGCGGGGCCGCCGTGCTTTCTGGACCCGGAGCTGCGCCACCTCAACGACGATCACGGCGATCCGGCCAACATCTTCCCCGATCAAATGGTGTTCCTCGACCAGCTGCGCAGCCACGGGCACGAGGGCGGCCTGCTGATGATTCCCGGATCGACCGCGGACTTCACCGGCACGGAACTGAATTCGCTGCGCCACCCGCTACCCACCGCCGACGTGGAGGCCATCTTCACCACCGGCAAGGCGGCCTACATCGCCGACTACGCCGACCGGATGGCGCCGGTCCTGGCAGCCGAGCGGGCGAGCTGGGCCCCCGCCACCGGCGAGCCACTGCTGGAAGGGTTGCGCGCGCTGTTCGAGCCGATCATGCTGCAAAGCGACGAAATCTGCGACGGCATCGGCTACCCCGTCGAATTGGTGATAGGCCCGGAGACCGTGATCCTCGACTTTCCGAAACGAGCTGTGCGCGAACGGATTCCCGACGAAAAGGTCCGCTATGGTTTCGCGATCGCGCCCGAGCTGGTGCGCACCGTGCTGCGCGACCGCGAGCCGGACTGGGTCAACACCATCTTCCTGTCGACCCGTTTCACCGCGTGGCGGGTCGGCGGTTACAACGAATACCTGTACACGTTCTTTAAGTGCCTTACCGACGAACGGATCGCCTACGCCGACGGCTGGTTCGCCGAGACCCACGACGACTCCGCCTCGGTCACGCTGGACGGTTGGGAGATTCAGCGCCGCTGCCCGCATCTCAAGGCCGACCTATCGAAATTCGGTGTGGTGGAAGGCAACACGCTGACCTGCAACCTGCACGGATGGCAGTGGCGGCTGGACGACGGCCGGTGCCTGACCTCGCGGGGTCATCAGCTGCGGAGCTCCCGGGCATGAGCGAGACGTACGACGACGGCTTGGTACAGCTGGACCGCAGGGCGATCACGTTGCGCCGCTACCACTTTCCCTCCGGCACCTCCAAGGTGATCGCGTTGGACACGATCCGCGGATACAAAGCCGAATCGCTGGGCATGTTCATGCAGCGTTTCCGCATCTGGGGCAGCTCGGACTTTCGTCGCTGGCTGCCGCTGGACGTACATCGGCCACTCAAGTCGACGTTGATCACCCTGGACGTCCCGGGGACCTGGCCGGCCCCCGCGTTCACGCCGGCGCGACCGGACGAGTTCACCGCCCTGCTCGACGTGTTGCTTGCCGACTTCGGTTAGTCCCGCGCCGAGCGTGCACTCACGGCGAGATTTCCCCGATTTTTTCGCACTGAGTACACGCTCGCCGAGCGTCTAGCGGTCGGCCAGCGCAGCGAGAGCGGCGTTGTAGCCCGGGATGAACGTGATTCCCGGCCCCCCATGGCAACCCGCGCTGCCCAGGTACAGTCCCTCGATCGGAATCGGCTGACCGAGAAAGCCTTTCGGGCCGGGCCGGTTCGGGCCGATCTGATTGGGATTCAGCAGCCCGTGGCAGAAGTCGCCGCCCGGGGCGCCGAACATCACGCCCATGTGCCTGGGCGTGAACGTGGTGTGCCGGATGATGCTGCGTTCGAAATTCGGTGCGAGCCGGGTGATCTTGTCTATCACCCGCTGGCCCATTTCGACCTTTGCCTTGCCATAGTCGGCGCCGCCCTCGATGGGGAACCACATCGCGAACGCCGATGCGGCGTGCTTGCCCTCGGGCGCGAGGTCCGGATCGTTCTGCGACGGGATCTGCAACACCACCGTCGGGTCGGCCGGAACGATCCCACGCCGGGCATCCTCCCACTGCCGCTGGACTTCCTCCGGCGTGCAGAACAGACCGAGCGAGGCCTGCATGGCCGGGTCGTTGAGGGCCTCGTACGGCGCGCTGAACGCCGGGGCTTCGTCGAGCGCGAAGTGCATCTGCAGATAGCTGCCGCGGTGATCGATGCGCGCATAGCGTTCCCGGATGTCGGCCGGCAGCGCGGCCGGATCGATCAGTTCGTTGATCGTGACGTCGGGCGCGATGCCGGAGACGACGATCGGAGCCGTGAGCGTCTCCCCGGCCTCGGTTCGCACCCCGCTCACGCGGCCGTCGGCGACTACGATCTCGGTCACCTTGGTGCGCAGCCGGACTTCGCCGCCGTGGCTCTCGAGCAGTGTGCACAGGTGCGCGGTGAGCGCACCGATGCCGCCGCGGAGCTTCTTCATCTGCATGGTGTTCCCGTCGGGAACGCCCAGCCCGAAGGCCAGTGCCGCCGCGCTGCCCGGTGTCGACGGCCCCCGGTAGAGGGTGTTGACGGCCAGCACCGTCATCGAGCCGCGCAGGGCGCCGTGCTTCTCGCGATCGGGGAGATAGCGGTCCAAGATGTCGGTAACCGAACCGAACAGCATGTCATCGATCGCCGAGCGTTCGAATTCGTTTGTGGCGCAGGCATACATCTCGTCGAGGGTCTTGGGCGGCGCACCCGCGTCGAAGCGGCCCAGTGCCCGCGTCGGCGCCTGGCTCCAGGCCATCAGCCCCGCCATGCCGTTGACCGCGTCGGCCCCGTGCACCTCGTTGAGGTGAGTGAACAGCTTGACCGGGTCGCTGTACTGGACCAGCGGGTCGTCGCCCACTCCGCGCACCGCCACCGACATCACGTCCAGGTCGATGGTCGGCAGGGTGTCCAGGCCGAGTTCCTCGACGACCACCGAAGCCGTCGGGAATTGCACCGAGCCCGCGATCTCGAACTGATACCCGTCGAACAGCTCCACCGTCGAGGCCATCCCACCGGCGTACAGCTTGGGGTCCACGCACACGGTCCGCAGGCCCGCCTTCTGCAGCAACACCGCCGCGGCCAGGCCGTTGTGCCCCGCGCCGATAACTATCGCGTCATATCCAGTCATGTCCGTCCCTCCGCACGCAGGCTGGCACGGACGCAATGTTTTGTCAATTATGACGAAACTTTGTCGGGCGCCCAGGCGTCAGTGATGCCGGCGCGCAGCGATTCCAGCGCCGCGTGGGAGACCCGCGCTAGTTCCCCCAGGGACCGGTCGTCGCCGAGCATCCAGACCTCCATCGCACCGAAGACGGCGGCTGCGATGCAGCGCGCGGTCACCGCGATGCGCAGCCGCTCGTCCGTCGTCCCGCGCCCCGTCCGGCCACGGCGCTGCAGCTGCGCCTGGATGGCGTCGGCGAAATCGGCCTGGACTTCCTGGATGTGCCGGACGATGCGGCCCGGGTCCAGCTCGCCGCCCCGCAGCGCGGCGATTTTGGTAACCGCTTCAACGTCATACGGAAACGCGAAGATAGCGGCCTGCACCGAATCGATGATCGGTTCGCCGGCCGGCCTGTCGTTGAGCGCGGCGCGAAACCAGTGCAGCCCGGTGAAGTCGGCAAACAGCAGATCGTGCTTGGAGCGGAAGTGGCGATAGAACGTCCGCAGCGACACCCCGGCGTCCGCCGCGATCTGTTCGGCCGACGTTTCCTCGACCCCCTGGGCCAGGAATCTGACCACGGCGGCCTGGCGCAGCGCTTCGCGCGTGCGCTCGCTGCGCGCCGTCTGAGCGGGCCGGACCATGCCAGTAAGGTACCCCTTCACGTTGTGTCAATATTGACAAAACTTCGGAACACGAGCGAGACTTCGCCTATGGTCTCGCTACTCTCGCACGCGGTACTTGGACTGGCGGTCATCGTCTGGATCGTCAGGGCCAACTCAAAGGTTTTCGCCCGCCCCGCCACCGGCCCGGTCTTCTCGCCGATGGAAATCGTGTACTACGTCGTCGGCATCGCGTCGGTCGGGCTCGGTTGGTATTTCAACATCACTTACGTGGAGGAATACTCGCACGGGGGATCGACCAATCCGCTGTGGGGCGAACACGGCAGTTGGGTCGAATACATGAAGTTGATGTTCACCAACCCCGCCGCCAGCTCGGCCAGCCAGGACTACACGATCGCGAATGTCATTCTGCTGCCGCTTTTTACCATTGTCGACGGCTATCGCCGGGGCCTGCGGCACCCGTGGCTGTACTTCGTGTCCAGCCTGTTCACCAGCTTCGCGTTCGCGTTCGCCTTCTACTTCGCGACCATCGAGCGCCAGCGCCGCCATGAGCAGGCCCGCGAGCCGGTGAGCGCTTAGGCCCCCGTTACGCGGCGAGCGGTTTGATCGCCCGCCATCTCTGTCGGCCGCCCTTGGCGTCGACCCGGATGTCGGTGAATCCCGCCGCTCGAAGCCGCCGGCGGAGATCTGGCGGCGCGATCGGGTTGTAGGTGTCGGCGATGTGGATCAGCCGGAAGGTCAGTGACGGCACGCCGTCGCTGCCGGCGAAGATGCCCCCGGGTTGCAGCACCCGGAACGCCTCGGCGAACAGCTGATCTTGCAGCTTTGCGCTGGGCACGTGGTGCAGCATCGTGAAGCACACCACCGACGAGAAGTGGTCATCGGGCAGCCCGGTGCTGGTGCCGTCGCCGTGGATGATGCGTGCCCGTTCGCCATAGCGGCGGTTCAGGTCATCGGCCATCGAACCGTCGACTTCGACGGCGGTCAGCGAGTCGGTCCGGTCCAGGAGGGCGCGCGTCGTCGCGCCGTAGCCTGGGCCGATTTCCAGTGTGCGCGAGCCTAATTCGACGTCGCCGAGCGACCAGGGCAGCAACTTGTCGGCCACCATCTTCGCCCAGTCCGCCGAGCTACACCGGCGCCGGTGAAGGAGATTCATTGCCATACACAGAACGCTAGGCGGACGCCGGGGTTGCGGGCTTCCGATATTCTGTCGAGTTATGTCGGAAAACCGCCATCACGGGAGGGCCACGTCGTCGCAGTCGCTCGCGCCCGGCGCGCGAATCGAGCGCCACCGTCATCCCCTGCACCAGATCGTCTACCCGTCCTCCGGTGCGGTCTCGGTAACCACCCCCGCGGGAACGTGGATCACGCCGGTGAATCGCGCCATCTGGATACCCGCGGGCTGCTGGCACGAGCACAAGTTTCACGGCCAGACGCAATTCCACGGCGTCGCCCTCGACCCGCAGCGCTACCGTGGCGGTCCGGCAACACCGACCGTGCTCGCCGTCAATCCGTTGATGCGAGAACTCATCATCGCGTGTTCGCAAACCGACGGCACCGACACCGACGAGCACCACCGGATGCTGGCCGTGCTGCACGATCAAGTGCAGGACTCGAACATCCATGAGCCACTGTGGATTCCGACACCGGTCGACGGCCGCCTGCGCCAAGCGTGCGCGCTGATCACCGCCAACCTGACCGAGCCGCTGACGTTGCAGCAAATCGGCCGTCGGATCGGCGTCAGTCAGCGCACGCTGAGCCGCCTGTTCAGCGACGAGCTGGGCATGACGTTCCCGCAATGGCGCACGCAACTACGCCTGCAACACGCGCTGATGCTGCTCGCCGACCGCCACGACGTGACCTCGGTGGCCCTGCAGTGCGGGTGGGCCACACCGAGCGCCTTCATCGACACCTACCGGCGCGCCTTCGGACACACCCCGGGCGCGCGCCGCGCTTGATCAGTGGTGGCGACCCGCCACTAGCCGACGGGCTCCAACACCTCGGTGCCGACGAAGGGAACCAGCGCGTCGGGGACGCGGACGCTGCCGTCGGGCTGCTGGTGGTTCTCCAGGATCGCGACCAGCCACCGGGTGGTGCCCAGCGTGCCGTTGAGGGTCGCCGCGATCTGCGGCTTGCCGTTGTCGTCGCGGTAGCGGGTGGCCAGCCGGCGCGCCTGAAACGTGGTGCAGTTCGACGTCGACGTCAGCTCGCGGTAGGCGCCCTGCGTGGGAACCCACGCCTCGCAGTCGAACTTGCGCGCCGCCGACGAGCCGAGATCGCCCGCGGCGACATCGATTACCCGATACGGCACGTCGATGAGCGCCAGCAGCTCGCGCTGCCAGCCCAGCAGCCGTTGATGCTCCGCCTCGGCGTCGGCGGGTGCGCAGTAGACGAAGCCCTCCACCTTGTCGAACTGATGCACCCGGATGATGCCGCGGGTGTCCTTGCCGTAGCTGCCGGCCTCGCGGCGGAAGCACGACGACCAGCCCGCGTAGCGCAGCGGCCCGCCGGACAGATCCAGGATCTCGTCGGCGTGGTAGCCGGCCAGCGGCACCTCGGAGGTGCCGACCAGGTACAGGTCGTCGGCCTCCACCCGATACACCTCCTCGGCATGGGCGCCCAGAAATCCGGTGCCTGCCATCACTTCTGGGCGCACCAGCACCGGAGGGATCATCGGGATGAACCCGTTGTCGACGGCCAGCCGCAGCGCCAGCTGCAGCACGCCCAGCTGTAACAGCGCCCCCCGACCGGTCAGGAAGTAGAACCGCGAGCCGGACACCTTGGCGCCGCGTTGCATGTCGATGAGGCCCAGTGCCTCACCGAGTTCCAGGTGGTCCCTGGGGTTTTCGATCGCCCGGGGTTCGCCGACGACGTCGAGGGTCGCGAAGTCGTCCTCCCCGCCCGCCGGGACGCCATCGATGATGACGTTGGAGATCGCCATGTGTGCCGCCGTGAACTCCGCCTCGGCTTCGCTCTGGGCGGTTTCGGCGGCCTTCACCTGTTCGGCGAGTTCTTTCGCGCGCGCGAGCTTGGCCGGCCGCTCCTCGGCCGACGCCCTGCCCACCTCCTTGCTGACGGCCTTCTGGTCGGCGCGCAGGGCGTCGCCCTTCGAAATCGCGGCCCGGCGATTCGCGTCGGCCGTCAGCAGGGCATCCACCAGCGCCGGGTCTTCGCCACGGCTGAGTTGGGAACGGCGTACGGCGTCGGGGTCCTCGCGAAGCAGCTTCAGCTCGATCACGGCCTGAAGACTACTTTTGGCCCGCGCGACCGCGTCGCGCAGCACCGCCGCAGGCGATAACACGACGCACATGCGCCACATCCGTCACGCGGCTCCGCGGCTCCTGTCAGAATGGAGCCGATGTTGGATACCCCCGAAGCGGAAGTTTCCCCGCCCGGCCCCGCAGCCGGGGAGGCGGGACGGCCGGCGGCCGCGTTCCCGTGGCCGCGCGGCTTGCAGGCGACCGCGACCAGGCGGGCATTGCTCCTCTTCGCGCTCGGCGGCCTGCTGATCGCCGGGCTGGTGACCGCGATCCCGGTCGGCGGCGGACAGGGGCGGCTGGCCGGCTACCTCGACAGCGGTCCGGTGCCAAGCACCGGGGCCAAGAGCGACGCCGCCTTCAACCGCGCCAAGAGCGGCGACTGCCTGATGTGGCCCGACATCACGCCGGAGTCGGCGAGCATCGTCAACTGCGCGGACGACCACAAGTTCGAGGTCGCCGAGTCCGTCGACATGCGGACGTTCCCGGGCTCGGAGTACGGGCCCAACGCGGCCCCGCCGTCGCCCGCGCGTATTCAGCAGATCAGCCAGGAACAGTGCGAGGCCGCCGCGCGTCGCTACCTCGGGCCCAAGTTCGATCCCAACGGCAAGTTCATCGTCAGCATGCTGTGGTCGGGTGACCGGGCGTGGCGTCAGGCCGGCGAGCGCCGCATGCTGTGCGGTCTGCAGCTGCCCGGGCTGAACAACCAACAGGCCGCGTTCAAGGGCAAGGTCGCCGACATCGACCAGTCCAAGGTCTGGCCCGCCGGCACCTGCCTGAGCATCGACCCGGCGACCAACCAACCCATCGACGTTCCCGTCGACTGCGCGGCGCCGCACGCGATGGAGATCACCGGCACGGTCAACCTCGGTGAGCGGTTCCGCGGTCCCCTGCCCGCCGAGCCCGAGCAGGATGGCTTCATCAAAGACTCCTGCACCAAGATGACCGACGCCTTCCTCGCGCCCGTCAAGTTGCGCACCACCACCCTGACGCTGATCTACCCCACTGTGTCGCTGCCCAGCTGGCAGGCGGGCAGCCGTGAGGTCGCCTGCAGCATCGGCGCCAGCCTGGGCAACGGGGGCTGGGCCACGCTGGTGAACCACGCCAAGGGGCAGCTGCTGATCAACGGTCAGCCCCCGATCCCACCGCCGGACATCCCGGAGGAGCGGCTCACGATGCCGCCGATTCCGGTTCAGGCCCCGGAGCCCAGCTCGCCGCCGGACGCCATCCCGCCGAACAATCAGCACCTTCCGCAGCAACAGCCGGTCGTGACCCCACCCCGCGAGCCGGCGTCACAGGCTCCGGCCACGCAACCGCCTCCAGAAGGGCCGCCGCCCCCGGCGGACGGCGGAGCACCGCCACCGGCGCCCGCACCGGAACCGCCGCCCGCGCCGGCCGCACCACCCGCGGGGTAACCGGTGGCCGTGCGGATGGATCCGCAGCGGTTCGACGAGTTGGTCTCCGACGCGCTCGACCTCATCCCGCCCGAGTTGACGGCAGCGATGGACAACGTCGTCGTGCTCGTCGAAGACCGCCATCCCGAAGACACCGAACTGCTCGGCCTCTACGAAGGCGTGGCGTTGACCGAGCGGGACTCCGACTACGGCGGAGCGCTGCCGGACGCCATCACGATCTACCGCGAGGCGCTGCTGGACGTCTGTGAATCCGACGAGGAGGTCGTCGAGGAGGTTGCGATCACGGTCATCCACGAAATCGCCCACCACTTCGGCATCGACGACGACCGATTGCACGAACTGGGCTGGGCCTGACGGGCGCGGCATCCCGGATTTGTCCGCGCCGGGTGCTATGAACTCACTCATGAACACGGACTGCCGCGACTGCCGGGCAGGACTAGATCACTGCCACGGCACCATCATTCGCCATTGGCTGCACCGGTCGGAGTGCACCGAGCCGGACTGCGCCAGTCCCGAGCTGTTGCCGCACGCGTTCGTCATCGACTGCGACGCCGTGGGCTGCGGCTGCACCGCCGACTCGGTCGCGCTGGCCGTTTGATCGCCCCGTCAGCCCATCGGGTCGGTGCCTGACCGCACCGCGTCCGCAACGGGCGTGGCAGCGGGTTGTGGGTAGAACGGCGGCGTCAGCGTTCCCCACCGCACACAACTCCACCGCCCATCGGTGATCGGGGCCAACACCACCGACTCGGCGTTGCCCAGGTGGTTGTCCAGCGCGAAGTTTCCGTCCACTCCCGCCAGTACCGCGGAGGCCAGCCGGATCGCCGCGCCGTGGCTGACGACGACGATGTCGCCGTCCCACTCGTCGTCGTCGAGGTAGCGCATCCGCAGGTCGGTGAGCACCGGCACGTAGCGGTCCAACACCTCGTTGCCGGACTCGCCGCCGGGCAGGGGTATGTCGAGCTCGCCGTGGTGCCACCGGTCGTAGATGGCGTTGAATTCCGCGACGGCGTCGTCATCGCTGCGGTCTTCCAGTTCCCCCACCTGCACCTCGTGAATGCCGACGACCTCGTGGGCGGCGACGTCGAGCGCGGCACCGATCACCGCGGCCGTCTGCGACGCCCGGGTGGCGATCGAGTGCGTGAGCATCGCCGGCCGGCCGGAGCCGCGGGCGAACGCCCGGGCCTGGTCACGACCCTTCGGCGTCAGCTCGGCGCCGGGCGGCCGGGTGTCCAGCCGGCGCTCGACGTTCCCGTAGGACTGGCCGTGCCGCACCAGCACCAGACGACCGCTCATTGCGCAAACCCCGACGCCGCATCCTGGGCCGGCTCCGATTTGCCCGCCCGCAGCCGCGCCAGCCAGCGTGACGCCTCGTCCGCCGGCGGCGGCAGCACCCCGGCGGCCTCGCCCGTCGGCCACGAACCCAGGTATCGCACGTTGGCACAACGACGGTGCAGCGCCTTGAGTGCCTCGGCGACGGCGTCGTCGTCGACGTGGCCGACGCAGTCGGCGAAGAACAGGTAGGTGCCCAACTCGGTGCGGGTCGGCCGGGATTCGATCCGGGTGAGGTCGATGCCGCGGATGCCGAATTCGGCGAGCGCGCCCAACAGCGCCCCGGGTTGGTTGTCGACGCGCAGCACCACCGACGTCCGGTCGGCGCCGGTGCGGGCCGGCGGCGGCCCCGGCAGTCCGGCCAGCACGAAGCGGGTGCGGGCGTTGGGCTCGTCGACCACACCATCGGCCAGGGCCGCGAGCCCCCAATGCGCGGCGGCCAGCGGCGAGGTCACCCCGGCGTCGGCGTTGCCCTCGGCCACCTGCCGCGCGGCATCGGCGTTGGAGTAGGCGGGTCGCAGTTCGGTGTTGGGCAGGTGCGCGGTGAGCCATTGCCGCACCTGGGCCGCGGCCACCGGGAACGCGGCCACCGTCCGCACGTCGGCGGCGCTGCGCCCGGGTTTGACGACGATGCTGAACGCGACGTCCAGCGTGGTCTCGGCGAAAATCTGCAGCGGCGAACCGATGGCGAGGCTGTCCAGGGTTGCCATCACCGACCCGTCGATCGAGTTCTCGATCGGCACGCACGCGTAGTCGGCGTCGCCGTTGCGGACGGCGTCCAGCGCGGTCGGCGTGCTCTCGATCGGCAACCGGCGCAAGGCATCCGGCCCCTGGTCGGGAACCAGCCCCGCCGACGTCATCTGGAGCAGCGCCGCCTCGGTGAAGGTCCCTTCGGGACCCAGATAGGCAATGCGGACCACGCTCCAACCCTAACGGCGGCCGCCGCCAAACAAGGCTTGCGGCGCCCCGTGATCTAAGTTAACTTAGGCTTGCCTAATTCGATTGGAGAACGATGTTACCGCTGACCAGCGCCGCGCCGACGACTGCCGAACGCATCCGCAGCGCCTGCACCCGCGCCGGCGGCGCGCTCCTGGCCATCGAAAACGAGAACGCGCGCGAGGAACCGGTCGCCACACCGGTGCACCACCTCATGCACGACGGGTCCTTCGCCGTGGCGCTGCCGGCCGACCGAGACGGCGGGGCCGCCGGCGTCGATGGTGCGCAGGCGCTGCTCGAGCTGACCGACTACGCGCCGCTACCGCTGCGCGAACCCGTTCGCTCCCTGGTGTGGGTCCGCGGCCGCCTGCAGCAGGTCCCGCCGGGCGCGGTGACGAAGATGCTCGATCTGATCGCCACCGAGTGTCCGGATCCGGCGTTGCTGCAAATCGACACCCCCCGGTCGATGCCTTCGGATGGCACGGAGCAGCGATACGCGCTGCTGCGACTCGAGATCGCGTCCGTGGTGGTGACCGACGCGACCGGGGCCGAGGCCATCAGCGTGGCGGACCTGCTGGCTGCTCGCCCCGACCCCTTCTGCGAGGTCGAGTCGAGCTTGGTGTGGCACCTGGACAAGGCCCACGGCGACGTGGTCGCGCGGCTGGTATCCCGGCTGCCGGCGCCGCTGCGCCGCGGCCGCGTCCGGCCGCTCGGGCTGGACCGCTACGGCATGCGGTTTCGCATCGAAGGCAACGACGGCGACCATGACGTCCGGCTGCCCTTCCACAAACCGGTGGACGACATGGTCGGGCTGAGACAGGCGATCCGGGTGCTGATGGGCTGCCCGTTCATCAACGGGCTGCGCGCCCGCCGGTAAGTTATTTGGGTGATCGGCGACCGCTCCCCGAAACGTCGACGGCCTGAAAACCCGGTCCCGCCGCGCCCGCCGCGTCCCGAGCCACCGCAGCTAATCCACCGCGGTCCGCCGCCCGCGAGCGCCGAGACGGTGCCACAGCGCCGGGTATCGGCGCCGGTCTCCCGTGTCAATGTCCCCGTACCGCAACGCGTCTCGCCGCACCCATCCCAGCCCCCACCGCGTCCCGTCGCGCCGCGGACCCGCCGCAAGCGCGGCAAGCGCCGCTGGGGCCGGAGGGTGGCACTGGGTCTGCTGATCGCCGCGCTGATGGCCGGCGCGGGCCTCATCGGCGGGGCCATCTGGTTCGACAAAACTCTGCACCGCGCGGCGGTGCTCGCGGACTACACCGACCGGCCCGCGGCCGGGCGCGGGACGAACTGGCTGCTCGTCGGCTCGGACAGCCGCGAGGGCCTTACCGCCGATCAGCAACAGGACCTGTCCACCGGCGGCGACGTCGGCGCCGGTCGCACCGACACCATCCTGCTGGTGCATGTGCCGTCGTTCGGCTCGAGCACCCCGCCGACGATGGTCTCGATACCGCGCGATTCGTATGTGCCGATCCCCGGCCACGGCAAGGACAAAATCAACTCCGCGTTCGCGACGGGCGGGGCGCCCCTGCTGACTCAAACCGTGGAGCAAGCCACCGGCCTGCGCCTGAACCACTACGTCGAGATCGGGTTCGGCGGCTTCGCCGCGCTGGTCGACGCGCTCGGCGGCATCACCGTGTGCCCCGTCGCGCCGATCACCGACCCGCTGTCCGGCATCGACCTGCCGGCCGGCTGTCAGAAGCTGGAGGGTCGCAACGCGCTGGGGTACGTCAGGTCGCGCGCCACACCGCGGGCGGACCTGGACCGGATGGTCAACCAACGGCAGTTCATGTCGGCGCTGTTGCGCCGCGCGTCCAGCCCCGCGGTGTGGCTGAATCCGGTGCGCTGGTACTCGGTGCCGCGCGCGGCCGCCGACGCCCTGACCGTTGATCAGGGGGATCAAGTGTGGGACCTTGCCCGGCTCGGGTGGGCGCTGCACGGGACCATCACCTCGGTGACCGTCCCGATCGGTCAGTTCAGCAGCGGCGACGCCGGGGCGGTGGTGGTGTGGAACCACGACGTGGCCGCCAAGTTGTTCGACGCGCTGGCCGCCGACCGTCCGGTGCCCGACGAGGCGCTGCAGGGACAGCAGTAGCGACCGTCGCCGGTCGGACTAGTCGCCGACTCGGTCGGTGCGGGCGTTCTGCAACCAGGCCTTCGTGCGGCCCGGGTGGTGCGTGGCCAGCCACGCCACCCCGACCTCCCGGCAGAAGTCGATGTCCTCGTAGTCGTCGACATTCCAGCAGTAGACCGCGCGGCCCTGGGCGATGGAGCGGTCGACGAGTTGCGGATACTCCTTCAACGCCGCCAGCGACGGGCCGACGGCGGTGGCCCCGACCGCGGTGGCCGCGCTGCTGGCGAGGTACCGGGCGGTCTTTCCCAACAGCACCGTGGGCAGCATCGGCGCGGCCCGCCGGATCCGCCAGACCGCAGCCGCCGAAAACGACATCACCACCGCGCGGGACCGGTCGGCCGAGGCGGGTGCGGCGATGCCGAAGCGGTGCAGCAGCGCCAACAACTTGCTTTCCACCAGCGAGCCATAACGAACCGGATGCTTGGTCTCGACGAACAACTTCACCGGCCGGTGCCAGTCCAGAACCAAGCCGACGAGCGTGTCCAACGTCAGCAGGCTGGTGTCGCCGTGCGTGCCGTCCGGACGCCAGCTGTCGTGCCACGCACCGTATTCGAGCTCGCGTAACTGGGCCAGGGTCATCGTGCTGACCAGACCCGCTCCGGTCGAGGTCCGATCCAGCCGACGGTCGTGCACGCAAACAAGATGCCCGTCGCGGGTCAGCCGCACATCGCATTCGACGCCGTCGGCGCCTTCCTTGAGCGCGAGATCGTATGCGGCCAGCGTGTGTTCGGGACGAGCGGCCGACGCCCCCCTATGGGCTACGACAAAGGGATGCCCGTCGAGCACCTCGTCGGCCCACGTCATACCCCTATGCTGCCGGTTCCTGCCCCTGCAACTCAACCTGACCGGACGACCCGGCGCCCGCGGGCCGATCGGGCTCCACCACGACCCAGCGATGCGCGGGCCGCTCGACCGGTTTGCGGACGAAGCCCTCGAAGACCCGGCCGGGGGGGGGGACCACTTCCTGGGCAAGCAACCCGTCCTCGAGCTGGAGTGCCTGCGCTTCGGCA
>NZ_MBET01000043.1:0-715 GCF_001954215.1 Mycobacterium sp. IS-2888 | reverse complement strand
CGTTCATCCGGATACCAGCCTCGCAGTCGCGATGTATCCAATGCCTCCCCGGCGCACACCACCTGCCCACACCGGACAACCTCGCCTACATCATGTACACCTCGGGCTCCACCGGACGCCCCAAAGCCGTCGCCATCACCCACCGCAACGTGGTGGCGTTGTTTGCGGGCCTTAAGAAGTGGATCGGTTTCCCACCCACCGATGTCTGGGCTTGGTGCCATTCACCGGCGTTCGACGTCTCGGTGTGGGAGTTGTGGGGAGCGCTGCTGCACGGCGCACGGGTCGTGGTGGTGCCATGGGATACGGTGCGGTCGCCGCTGAAAATGTGGCAACTACTGCTTCGGAAGCGTATTACGGTACTCAGCCATACTCCGTCGGCATTTTACGAGCTGATGCGCGCGGAGCACGAATGCCCTTCTACCGCAAAGAGTTCCGCTTTGCGAATGGTGGTGTTCGCCGGGGAGGCATTGGATACATCGCGACTGCGAGGCTGGTATCCGGATGAACGCCCGCACGCGCCGGCCTTGATCAACATGTACGGCACTACCGAAACCACTGTGCATTTAACGTATTTGGAGCTGAAAACCGAGCACGCCGGACACAAACCGTCGCCGATTGGTGTGCCGTTGGGCAATATGCGGGTGTTTGTGCTTGATGCGGGGTTGTCTCCGGTTCCGGTGGGGGTGCTTGGTGAGTTCTATGTCGCGGGCGCGGG
>NZ_MBET01000042.1:0-3118 GCF_001954215.1 Mycobacterium sp. IS-2888 | reverse complement strand
GAGGAGCCGACGAAGACCGGCAGCGTGCCCTCGGGCACGTCGAGGCTGAGCCGGCCCACCGCGGTGCCGCCGCCACCGAACACCTTGCTCACGTTGTCGAAGCGGGTCCGCGCCGCGTGGCCGGCTTCGACAAGCTCGGCCACCGAGATGTCGCGGTCGAGGGAGTCGCGCGCACGACTCAGCAGCTCGATGGCCCGGTCGAGGGCCGGCAGCAGCTGGCTGGAATTGCCTTCGCACATCGCACGCACCAGGTCCGGCGCGCTCGCGGCCACCCGCGTCCCGTCGCGGAAAGACCCTGCGGCCAGGGCAAACGCCAGCGGCACCTCGGCGGCGGTGATGGCGAGGGCCTCGGCGAGCAGGTGCGGCAAGTGCGAGATGGCGGCTGCGGCGGCGTCGTGCTCGTCGGACTTCGCCGGCACCACCGCCGCGCCGCAGTCCAGCGCGAGCGTCATGACCATCGACCACACTTCGGGATCCACATGGTCGTCGACGCTGACGACCCACGGGGCCATGGTGAACAACCCGGCATGGCCGGCGGGCCAACCGGACTCGGCCGTGCCCGTCATCGGGTGACCGCCGACGAAGCGCTGCAGCAGACCGGCCGCCGCGACCTCGTCGAGCACCGCGCTCTTGACGCTGGTGACGTCGGTCAACGGACAGTCGGGGGCCAACTCGCTGACGTGGGCCAGCATGCTGGGCAGCGCCGGCATCGGCACGGCCAGCACGATCAGCGCGCCGAGGTCGGCGGCGCGGGTCAGTGTTTCGGTGAGGTCGGTGCTGGCGTCGAAGCCGTCGGCGACGGCTCCCTGCGCGCCTTCCACTGACCTGTTGTAGCCGAACACTTCGCGGCCGGCTTTTGCGGTGGCCCGCATAATCGAGCCGCCGATCAGTCCCAGACCGAGCACGCATATCGGTGTCTTCGTTGCCGTCCGAGCCACAGTCCAAGGTTGGCACAGTTCCGCACGACGTGGTGGTTCAGGTTCGCTCGCACGCGTGCGTCTGTCTGGTCAAGGGGCCTGGTCAGCGACTAGCGTATGCGGCCATGGGAGCACAACGGGCCTCTGCACAGGGCCCGTCCGCGGACGTGCCGGACGGCTTCGGTGTCGCGGTCGTGCGCGAAGAGGGCCAATGGCGCTGTTACCCGATGGCCGCGAAGTCATTGACGAGTCTCTCGGCGGCAGAGACGGAGCTGCGTGAACTACGCAGCGCCGGAGCGGTGTTTGGGCTTCTCGACGTCGACGACGAATTCTTCGTCATTGTGCGCCCGGCACCCTCGGGGACCCGGCTGCTGCTGTCGGACGCCACCGCCGCGCTGGACTACGACATCGCGGCCGAAGTGCTGGACAATCTCGACGCCGACATCGACCCCGAGGACCTCGAGGACGTAGAGCCGTTCGAGGAGGGCGATCTCGGGTTGCTGGCCGACATCGGCCTGCCCGACGCGGTATTGGGTGTCATCCTCGATGAGTCCGACCTTTACGCCGACGAGCAATTGGGGCGCATCGCCCGGGAGATGGGCTTCGCCGACGAGCTGTCGGCGGTGATCGACCGCCTCGGTCGGTGACCACAGTCGGTGATCGCTGACGAAGATCTGATCCGTACCGCGCTGTCGGTTGCCGCGACGGCGGGTCCCCGCGACGTTCCTATTGGTGCGGTGGTCGTCGGCGCCGACGGAACCGAACTCGCCCGGGCGGTGAATGCCCGTGAGGCCCTTGGTGATCCGACCGCGCACGCGGAGATCCTGGCGATGCGGGCGGCGGCCGCCGTGCTGGGCGACGGGTGGCGGCTGGAGGGCACCACGCTGGCGGTGACCGTCGAACCCTGCACCATGTGCGCGGGCGCGCTGGTGCTGGCTCGCATCGAGCGGCTGGTCTTCGGCGCCTGGGAGCCCAAGACGGGAGCGGTTGGATCGCTGTGGGATGTGGTTCGCGACCGACGACTCAACCACCGCCCGGCCGTGCGGGGCGGGGTACTCGCGGAAGAATGCGCCGCACCGTTGGAGGCCTTCTTCGCTCGCCAGCGATTGGGTTGAGCGGCGGACGGTTCGGTAAGCTGCTCGGCGGTGGCGTGTCCGAGCGGCCTAAGGAGCACGCCTCGAAAGCGTGTGACGGCTAACACCGTCCGAGGGTTCAAATCCCTCCGCCACCGCCACAAACTAGCCGAGCATCAGAATGGCCGCTGGCCGCAAAACGTGACGAGGCTTGCCCCAGAGCTCCCGCCGGGGCCTGATCGCCTGATTAGCCGGGGCGGTGGGTTGACTTCAGCCCACCCTCCATTGGGGCGCAGACTTTCGGACCCAGGAGTCCCGACAAAGTTGGCCCATCTGTCCATAGAGGGCGGTGGCATCGCAATTGCCTTGGTATCTGTGCAGGGGGTTCTCGCGCAGGGATTTGTCGACGCAAGCATGGTGGGCGGCGGGATCGGTGATGCTGACACAGGGATCGTCGGCGTGCGCTTGTGCTGGCGGAATGCGGAAGGGTGTCAGTGCTATGGCTGCTGCCGCTGACACGCCAAATATTGCCCTCTTCAAATTAGTTGTTCCTTTTCCGCCCCCCTACTAGCCGTGTTGTCGTCACCTACACATTGTCGCACTTTGTGACGTTGCCGCCCGGCGTGACGTGGCTAGTACGCAGCCAGTACGCAGGAGAATTACGGGCAGCTTTCAGCAACCATCAGAACCAGCCGCCGACGGGGCGGTTCACCACACCTGAAGAGGTAGCTGATCTCGTTGTCTTCCTGGCCGCCAGCCGCACGGGAAATATCGTCGGATCCGACCACCGCATCGACGGCGGATTCATCACCACTATCTGACGTTTGACAAATAGCCTCGCCATAGGCCCTTTTACAGCAACGCTGCTGAGGTTACGATTGCCCTGCACGGAGATCTGAAATGCGCAGCGCAGCTAATCATTTGATGCTCATTGTCCCGGCCGTCCTCGGGCCGCTGGTAATCGCGACCTCGCTGTCGCCGGCAGTCAGTAGCGCAGCGGAGTGCGGCGAAGGAACCGTCTATGACGCGCCATCCGATACGTGTGTCGTTCTCGCACAGGCACTCCCACCGCCAGCTCTTCCACCCCCGCAAGCAGATTCACCACCCCCACCGGCATCGCGGCCGCCA
>NZ_MBET01000041.1:0-93127 GCF_001954215.1 Mycobacterium sp. IS-2888 | reverse complement strand
ACCTCAAGCAGGTTCGGAACTTTTCGTTTGGGCGGTTGCCGTCAGCGCAATTCCTGGATGCGGATCAGGTTGCCCGCGGGATCGCGCACCGCGCAGTCGCGAACTCCGTACGGTTGCTCCGTCGGCTCCTGGACAATCTCGGCGTCGCCGGCTTGTAGCTGCTCGAAGGTGCTGTCGAGGTTTTTGGTGGCCAGCAGGAGCATCGCGTAGGTGCCCTTCGCCATCATTTCGGCAATGGTGCGGCGCTCGTCGTCGGTAATGCCGGGGTTGGCGCCCGGCGGGTTCAGCACGATCGATGTCTCGGGCTGGGCGGGAGGGCCAACGGTGATCCAGCGCATCTTTCCCTTTCCGACATCGAGGCGGACCTCGAAGCCGAGGGTGTCGCGATAGAAGGCGAGCGATGCTTCGGGGTCGTCGTGCGGAAGGAAGCTCGAATGAATGGTGACGTCCATGACCGTCAGGCTAGGTGGGCGTCTGCGGCGGGCGCTTCTCGATTCCTGATCGGTCTGGTGACCTGTTTTTCCACGCATGGCGGCAGGCTGGCCGTCCCGCCCGTCGTGAGTTCCCGATAAGCGCTGGGCGGCATGCCGACAAGCTCGGTGAACCGAGTGCTGAAGGTCCCGAGCGAGGAGCAGCCGACCGCGTAACAGACTTCGGTGACGCTGAGGTCGCCGTGGCGCAGCAACGCCATGGCGCGTTCGATGCGCCGCGTCATCAGATACGAGTACGGCGACTCCCCGTAGGCGCGCCGGAACTCGCGGCTGAGGTGCCCGGCGGACATGTGTACCCCTCTTGCGAGCGCCTCGACGTTGAGGGGCTGCGCGTAGTCACGGTCGATGCGGTCGCGGACGCGACGTAACCGCGCGAGGTCGCGCAGGCGCTGCTCGGCCGAGCTGTCGGTCACCTGGGCGATGCTGCCACGTCCGGCCGCAGGGTTGCTCGGCGAGTGTCTACGCCACCAGCTCCGGGTGGAACTTGGTCGCCATCCGGCGAAGCCCGTCGCGCCAGTCCACCGTCGTGCCCCCGATCAATTCGTGCATCTGCGTCACGTCGGTGGGATTGCCGCGCAGCGCCTGGGCGCTCTCGTCGAAAACCGGCTCCTTGCCGACCAGCGAGCCGAGGTAACCACACCACTCCTGGAGGCTGACGGCTTGATCGCCACACCAGTTGACCGTGGTCGCCGGAACCGACGCCGCTTCGAGCAGCTTCGGAATGGTCGCAATGATGTCGTCCTCGTGGATCGGGTTGTAGCGGGCGGGAGCGCCGGGCGGGACGGGGATCGGGATACCGGCCAGGATCATCTCCATGTGGTAGAACGGCCACCCGCCGTTGTCGCCGTACGGGACGTTGAGCCGCGCGATGGTGGTGGGAATGCCGAGCGCGCGCGCCATCGTCCGGGCGACGACCTCCCCGGCGATCTTGGAGATTGAATAGGTCGGGAACAACGGTTTGTGGTTGTCGCCCAGGGCGGCGCGCTCGGTCCGCGGTTCGTCGTCGGGCGGGTCGTAGACGGCCGCCGACGAGCAGTGCAGAAATCCTTTCGCGTTGCGGCAGTGGGCCATCAGCAGACCGACGGACTCCGCGTTGGCTCCCAGATCCTTGTCCCAGTCGCCGCTTTTGGCGACGGCCAAATTGAGGACGTAGTCGAAGTCGGACGGGATCGCGGCGAAGTCTCCAGCCGCCAGGTTGACGGTCTCGCACCGCACGCCGGATTTCTCGAGTGCTTCACGGGCCGCGGCATTGGTGAACCGCGCGATGCCCCAAACCTCGTTGTCGACCGCCAGGGCCTGGGCAATGGGACTGGCCACCTGCCCGGTGGGACCGGTGATGAGGATTTTCTCGCCGCGCATGCGCAAATGGTAGGCGACCGTCGGGTGGCGAGACGCCAGAGTCAATGCCTACTATTTGCGTATGCATGCAGATAGCTGTATTGCCCATGTCGACCCCCATGACCATGACCACGACCACGACCATTCGGGGGGTCTGCGTGGGGCGATCAGGGAGATCTTCGCCCCGCATTCCCACGGCGCCGCCGACAGCATTGACGATGCCCTGGAATCCAGCGTCGCGGGGATCCGGGCGGTCAAGATCAGCCTGGTGGTACTCGGGCTGACCGCGACCGCCCAGCTCGCCATCGTCATGGTTTCCGGATCCGTTGCACTGGCCGCCGACACCGTCCACAACTTCTCCGACGCCCTCACTGCGGTGCCGTTGTGGATGGCGTTCGCGTTGGGCACCAAGGCCGCCACGCGCCGCTACACATACGGGTTGGGGCGAGCGGAGGATCTGGCCGGTTTGTTCGTGGTCGCGACGATCACGCTGTCGGCGATCGTCGCCGGGTACCAAGCCGTCGTGCGGCTGACCCATCCCGAACCGATCGGGCACATCGGATGGGTGGCGCTGGCCGGGCTGATCGGGTTCGTCGGAAACGAATCGGTGGCCCTCTACCGGATGAGGGTCGGGCGCCGGCTGGGCTCGGCCGCGTTGGTCGCTGACGGCTTGCATGCACGCACCGACGGGCTGACGTCCCTAGCGGTGCTGTGCTCGGCCGGCGGTGTCGCGCTTGGGTTCCCGCTGGCGGACCCGATCGTCGGCCTGGTCATCACCGTGGCGATCCTGGCCGTACTGCGCACGGCGGCACGCGACGTGTTCCGTCGTCTACTCGACGGCGTGGACCCCGCGCTGGTCGACGCCGCCGAACACGCGTTGGCGGCCCGCCCCGGGGTGCACGCGGTGCGCAGTGTGCGGATGCGCTGGATCGGCCACCGCCTGCACGCCGATGCCGAACTGGACGTCAATCCCGATCTCGATCTGGCGCAGGCGCATCGCATCGCCCACGACGCCGAACACGAACTGACGCATGCCGTCCCGAAACTCACCAGCGCGCTGATCCACGCCTATCCCGCCGAGCACTAACCGGCCACTAAACGGGCGTAGTGTCCAGAGGCCATGGCCACAACGATTCGTTTCGTCGAGGCGAATGGGCTGAAGTTTGGCTATCTCGAGGAGGGTTCCGGGCCTCTTGTGCTGATGCTGCACGGGTTTCCGGATACGGCGCACACGTGGGACGATCTTCGCCCGCGCATCGCCGCCAGCGGCTACCGCGCGGTCAGCCCGTTCCTGCGCGGCTATCACCCCAGCGCGATCCCCGATCGCGACACCGACCAAGAGACCCTGGCGCGTGACCCGCTCGCGCTGATCGACGCGCTAGGCGCACGCGACGCGATCGTCATCGGGCACGACTGGGGTGCCTCGGCCGTGTACGGCGCGGCGGCCCTGGGCCCGGAGCGTGTGACGAAGCTAATCGTCGTGGCCATTCCACATCCGGCGACGCTCAAGCCGTCACCGAAGAAGCTTTGGGGCGCTCGTCACTTCGTGGCGTACAAGCTGCCGGGAGCGGCGAACCGCTTCGCGCGCAACGACTTTGCGGCCCTGCCCGCCATCTATCGGCGCTGGTCGCCAACATGGAACCCCGATCCCAAAGAGTTCGACGCCGTGCGCGCGTGCTTTTCCAACCGGGCGAGCTTGGATGCGGCGTTCGGCTATTACCGCAAGCTCTCCCCCATCCCCAGCGCGTCGCTGCGGGCGCGGATCACGGTGCCGACGGTCGTCTTCGCGGGACTCGACGATCCGGTCGTCGAGCCCTCCGACTATCGATCCGCCGCCCGGATGTTCGACAACGAGTACATCGTTGAGGAGGTCGCGGGCGGGCATTTCATGCACCGGGAGCATCCCGAGGTGTTCGCCGCGCGGCTTTTGGCTCATCTGTAAATCAAGCCGGCGCCCGCCCGCCCGACTTTTGCGCATTCTGCTCAGCTCGGTGGTACGGTCCCCTCATGGCCGCCAAGGGTCGCATCGACTTGCGACTCGCCACCCAGGTATTGGTGTTGCAGCTCGTCGTGGTGACGCTGGCGTTGATCATCGCGTTCGTGCTCTTTGCCCTATTCAACCGCCAGCGCCTGGACAGCCAATACCACGTCCATGCCACCGATATCGCCCGCGTCGTCGCCTCATCGCCGACGGTGGTCACGAACATCGCGCGCTACGACGCTGCACCGTTGACCCCGAGCCCGGAAGTGGTTGGCGAACTGGCGGGGGGTCCGATCCAAGGCGTCGCGTCACGGGTTGAACAGCGCACCCACGTGTTGTTCGTCGTGGTGGCCAATGCAGCCGGCATCAGGGTCGCGTCTCCGCAGCGCGACAGGTTGGCCCATCATGTCCTCGCCGACATCGCGACACCGTTGGCCGGGCAGGAGATGACGTCGCATGACGACACCGTTTTCGGACGCGCAATCGTTGCGAAAGTCCCGGTGTTCGAGCCGGGTTCCAATCGGGTGTTGGGTGTGGTCATCGTCGGCATCTCCACGAAGGCCTTCGACGATCAATTTTCGAAAAATCTGCAGGTGCTGGGCGCGATGGGAGGCGTTCTCCTGCTGATCGGCGCGGGCGCTTCGTTGGCCCTTGCCCGGCGGTGGCGAGGGCTGACGCTGGGTTTGCGGCCGGCCGAGATTACCGAGCTGGTACGCAGTCAGGCGGCGGTGCTGCAGGGCATCGGCGAGGGTGTGCTAGCGGTGGACACATCCGGACAAACCACGTTCGTCAACGACGAGGCGTGCCGGCTGCTCGAGATCGGCAACGAAACGGGCCGACCCATTGACCAGATCGGCCTGACCCCGCGAGTGCTCGACGTGTTGAATTCCGCCGATTCGGCACCCACGTTGGCCACCGTCGGCGAACGCATCGTCGTGGTCTCGGCTCGGCCGGTGGTGCGCGAAGGACGCGAGCTGGGAACGGTTCTGGTGGTGCGGGACCGAACCGACGTCGAATCGCTGACCCGGCAGCTTGACGCCGTGCAGGTCATGAGCACGGTGTTACGCGCACAACGCCACGAGTTCGCCAACCGTCTGCACTTGCTGAACGGCCTGTTGCATGGCGGTCACGTTGACGAGGGACTGCAATACCTGGAAGAACTCCTCGGATCGGGACCGCTTGGGTCCGCGCTACCCGGTATCGACTCCATCCGCGATGCCTACCTGCAGGCATTCTTGGCCGCCAAGGCCGCGGCCGCACGCGAGGCGGGCGTGACGCTGACGATCGGCGAGAACACCTGGGTGCCCGGCCGGCTCGTGCTGCCAGTCGACGTCACCACCGTCGTGGGCAATCTGCTGGACAACGCGATCGACGCGGTTCGGTTGAGCGACAACGAGACCAACGAGGTGGAAGTCGAACTGCTGCAAGATGGTTCGACGCTGCACATCACGGTAGCCGACAGCGGCGACGGCGTGGCGCCAGACTTCGTCGAGGATTTGTTCACCGAGGGCCGGACCACGAAGCCGGACTCCGGTATACCGGGCGGCCGCGGTATCGGCCTTGCGCTGTCGCGGCAGATCAGCCGCGCCCTCGGGGGCGACCTGTGGCTGGCCAGTGCGGGCAGTCCGGAGGCGCCGCTGGGCGGCGCGGAGTTCATGGCCCGGCTCCCGGGCGTAATGGTTGAGGAGGCGCAATGGGTGACGCAGAGCTGACCGTCCTGGTGGTCGATGACGACTTCCGCGTCGCCAACCTGCACGCCGAGGTCGTCAACACGCTACCGGGCTTCACGGTGACAGCCACCGTGAACACGCTCTCGGCCGCTCGCGAGGCCGTGCGGGGGGCGCCCGCCGTCGACCTCGCGCTGGTCGACGTCTACTTGCCCGACGGGTCCGGCATCGACTTCATCCGTGAATTGCATTGCGACAGCATCGTTTTGACGGCGGCAACCGAGGCGGCCACGATCCGCGCCGCGATGTCGGCGGGTGCGGTGAACTACCTTGTCAAACCGTTCGCAACCACCGAGCTGGCCGCGCGCCTGGCCGGCTACGCGCGCTACCGCAAGATCCTGGCCGGCCAAAACCTCACCGCGAGCGACGTGGATGCGGCGCTGGACGCCCTGCGCCCCAGGATCGCTCCCCCTGCGCAGGCCACCATCGCGGCTTCATCCACCAAACAGCTTGTGCTGCAAGCGTTGCGCGTATCAGAGAAGCCCAAGTCGGCGGCGGAGGTTTCCGCGGCCATCGGGATCTCGCGGGCAACCGCCCAGCGGTATCTGGCGGCGCTGGCCGGTGACGGTGACGTCACCGTCGGGTTGCGCTACGGCACGACGGGCCGCCCGGAGCAGGAATTCGCCGCCAACGCCAAGTCGGCGCGTCCCCTGCGCTGAGCGGCGATTCGCGCGCAGGCTCGACGCCCCAGGCGCAGGCTCGCCGGGCGAGTGGCCCGGCGCCGGCGATCGACGCGCGACGAGCCCGTGCGTCCTGCTGGGCCAGCGCCCGCCGGCGCCGGGCCGCCGAGCGGCGAATGTTGCTGGCCACCAAGGCATGCGGCATGTCGCCGTGGATGCAGGTGAGCGCCGCGGGGGCGGGCCCGGTGGCAGCGGGGACGGCTTTCGCCGGCTTGGCGACCTTGGCCGGCCTGGCAGGCCACCAGTTGGCCTTCCCTACCAGAGCGGCCAGGGCCGGCACCGTGACCGTGCGGACCACGAAGGTGTCGATCAACAAGCCCATGCCGATGATGAACCCCGTTTGCACCATGGTCGACAGGCTGCCGGTCAGCATGCCGAACATCGAGGCGGCGAAGATGATGCCGGCAGACGTGATGACACCACCCGTCGAACGCACGGCGCGGATGATGCCGGATCGGATGCCGAAGCGTGACTCTTCGCGAATGCGCGTGATCAACAACAGGTTGTAGTCGGCGCCGACGGCCACCAGCACGATGAACGCGGTCGCCTGCACGTTCCAGCTGATCGCCTGGTGGAGCACGAACTGGAAGAAGACGACACCCAGCCCCACCGCCGAGAGGTACGAGATCACCACGGAGGCAATCAGATACAGCGGGGCCACGAGCGCCCGCAGCAAGATCACCAGGATGACGAACACGACGAGCAGCGTCATAATGACGATCAACCGAAAGTCGTTGTTGTAGTAGCTGCGCAGCGTGGTGTACATCGGGGTCATGCCGACCATCGAGATTGTCGCGTCCGACAGCGTGGTGTTCGGTTGCGCCCCGCGCGCGGTGTCCAGGACCGACTCGACCTGGTTTATCGCGGCGGTGCTGAACGGGTCGAACTTCGTCTCGACCATGTAGCGCACCGCGTGGCCGTCGGGTGAGATGAACATCTTGGCTGCGTTTTTGAAGTCGTCGGAGGTGATCACCTGCGGCGGGATGTACAGGCCGGCCATGGAAGGCGTCGTGGCGTCGCGCTTCATCGACAGCAGGAAGTCGGCCGCCTGGCTCATGCCCAAGCCCATCTTCTTGGTCTGCTCGACGAGAGTGCGCACGCCAACGGCCAGCCGGCGGCTCCCGTCGGCCAGTTGGTCGGCGGCCGCCTGCATGGCTCCGATCTTCTGCGACATGCCGGCGGTGCTGCCGCCCGCCGCCCGCAGGCTGTTCGATGTCGTGGCCAAGAGTCCGGTCAGGTTCTGCACCGCCGCCTGGATGGCGTCAACCGAGGGGCGCGGGATCGAACCACCGAGCATCGGGGCCGCGGCCGCGGCGACGCTGTTTGTGAGCGTCGCAATGGACCCGTTCGCCAGCTGACGGACGTTGTCCAGGACGGTGGCCGCCGCGCCGAGCTGCTGCTGCGCCTGGCCCACCGTCGCAGCGAGCCGGGTCATCGGCCCGCTGGCGGCGCGGACATGGTCGCGAACTTCGGCGAGGCTGGCCGCTAGTTGGTCGGCGCCGTTGGTGAGCGCGTCGAGGTCGCTGGTCCGGTCGCTGATCTGGGTCGACGCGTCCTGGAGCTTGGAGCCGACCGTGCCGGCTTCGTTGCTGAGCTTGGCCTGATCCAGCGGCTGCCCGGTAGGCCGCGTGATGCCGCGCACCGCGGCGATGTCGGGCAGCTGCGAAACGCGTTGCGCCATCTGGTCCAGGTCGGCCAGAGCCCGCGACGTCCGCAGGTCATGCGGCGACCGGACGTAGATGTACTCCGGCAGCAGCGTGCCCGTCGAAAAGTGAGCTGCCATCGTCGAGTAGCCCACGTTGCTGGGCGACGACTGCGGCAACTGCAGGCGGTCGTTGAAGCTCGGCCGCAGGAACGCCGCGCAGCTCGCCAGCACGATGAGCACCGACACGCTGGCCAGCAGGTGTGCCTTCGGCCGGCGCACCAGCTGAACGGCTGAGCGCTGCCACATGCGGCCGGTGAGCGGCGGTCGTGGCTTCACCCAACCGCGCCGGCCGGTGAGCACGAGCATGGCGGGCAACAGCGTGACGGCGGCGACAAACGCCATCCCGACCGAAACGGCAAGCGCCGGACCAATACTCGTGAACGCGGGCAGTCGGGTGAACACCATGCCCAGGAACGTGACGGCGACGGTGGCCGCCGATGCCGCGATGACCTCACCGATCGAACTCAGCGCCTTCTGCACGGCCACATCGGAGTTCATCCCCGACCGGATGTACTCGTGGTAACGGCTGATCAGGAACACCGCATAGTCGGTGCCAGCGCCGAAGATCATGGCCGTCATCAACGCGATCGTCAGCGAGGACACCCCAAGCCCGGCCTGCGCTAGCGCCGACACCGCACCTTGTGCCGACGTGACCGAGATACCGAGGACTATCAGCACCACCGCCACCATGACCGGCCGCCGGTAGATCGCCAGCAGGATGGCCAGTACCAGCAACGCGGTGACCGTTTCGATCATGTGCATGTCGCGGGTGCTGACGATGGTCAGGTCGCCGGCCATGGCGCCCTGGCCGGTCAGCTCCGCGGTCAGCGTCGACCCCGCGGTGGAACGCTTGGCGATCTCCATGATCCGCTGGTATGCCCGCGTGGACTCCGGAGTCCCGGCCGGCGCCCGCAGACTCACCGCCATGTAGGACGCCTTGTTGTCCGCGCTGGCCATCAGTGGACGCAGCGCGGGGGTGGTCACGACGTCGTGTACGCCGCTCACGTCGCGGGCGTCGCCGCGCAACGTGGCCGCCAGCTTGGCGTAGGTCTGCTCGTCGACGGGCTGCAGACCCCGGTTGTCGGTCAGCACCACGACCAGGATGTTCTGTGCGGACTCACCGAAATCCTTGGCCATCTGGTCGGCAGCCGCCATCGCCTGGGGCGGAAACGGCTGTAGGGGCTTGCTTTCCACGACCTTGGTCAGGGGAGGGAACGCCACCGCCAACACGGCAACCACCGCGGCCCAGGCGGCGATGATGAGCC
Source organism: Mycobacterium sp. IS-2888 (assembly GCF_001954215.1). Lineage (NCBI taxonomy): Bacteria > Bacillati > Actinomycetota > Actinomycetes > Mycobacteriales > Mycobacteriaceae > Mycobacterium > Mycobacterium sp. IS-2888. The sequence continues at coordinate 83,940 of NZ_MBET01000041.1, read as the reverse complement.
AGGGCGCGCGCACGACGAGGAGCCCTAGTCCCCCGAACACACCCGTCGCGGGGGCCGAAGCGCCGGCGGCGTTGGTTGCGGCGGCAGGCTTGAACATGGTGAGACCCCTCTATGGTGTGTAGGACCGTCTTCGATAGATCGAACCTATGGCGGCCTCAGCGCGGGGTCTCGCTTGTCGGCGATAGTCGCCATTAGCCGCGATTCCCCGGTTTTGCGCGTTGTGCTCAGAGGGTGTCGGCAACCGGCTCGGGGCACGGCCAGCCGATGGTGGCCGACAGGGACAGTTCGTTCAGGACGCTCGAAAGTTGCTCGCGTAACTGGTCATTCGAGTTCCGCCGCTCGGGCTGATACGCACAGATCGAGACGAATATCTGTCCCTGCACCCGTCCCGAGAGCAACCCGAGCAGGCCCCCGGTTGGCTGTACCGTCGCCTTGGTGGCGCCCGGGCACAGCGACTTCATGGCGAAGTGGTCCGCGGCCGTCCCGTCGGGCCGGTTGGCGGCGGCGTTCACCCCACCGAGGTTGGACGATCCGCTGGTCGTCGCGCCGCCGAGGGCCACGCTGACCATTCGCCTAATCAGCCACCGCGGCAACAGCGGAGCCAGGGGCAGCAGTGCCAGCCGCTCGTCGGGCACCTCCCGGTGGCGGATCAGCGCTCGCTTGATCGAGGAACGGATCTCGGTGAGGTCCGTCGCGGCGGCCGCAGGGTCGACCGTGATGTCGGCGCTCGTGATGGCGTTGGCGCGAGTGTCGCCGTCGACGCGCTCGTTGACGGGTATCGCCAACGTGACCATGCCGTTCCGGGCGACTCGCCCCGCCCGCTGGGCGAGGCGCGCCGCCAGTCCCCCTAGCAATGCGTTGCTGGTTCCGCCGAGAGCGCGGGCGCGGGCGTCCCACTCCGCGGCGTCGACAAAGATCGTTGCCTTCGCGGGCGTGATGCGTTCGTCGGCTCCGGCCGACGGCGCGAGCGGACGGCTGAGCGCCGCCGCGCCGGAAACGTCGCCGCGGTTGTCCCGTGCGAACCGTGCCGCGGCAACGACGGCGCGCGCCATCGCCGGGATGTCCCGCGCGGTCTGGCGGGCATCTTCCCGCAGCGCCCGCCAGCGCTCCCGCGACCCGGCGGCGGGCCAGCTGATCGGGTCGCGGTAACCGGCGGCCGCGTCCGCCAACGCCTCGCACAGCCCGATGCCGTCGATAAGGGTATGTGAGATAACGAAACTCACGCCCGCGCCGCCGTCGGTGAACGGGAGCACCGCAAGGTGCCAGCCGGGCCCGCGCTCGGCATCGAGACGCGTGTCGGCCTGCTCATCCAGCCAGGCATCGAATTCGTCCCGTGGGCGCGGCGCCGGCACGATCTCCAGCTGGGACTGGCCGCGCGGCGAGACCCAGCGGTGCCGGCCGAACGGCAGGGCGGAGCGTTCGATGCGGCGCGACAACCGTCCCCGCTGCAGATTGCGGTGAAACCTGCGCAAGCCGTCGATGTCGGGCGCGCGGTTGTACACCCAGACACACTGCAGCAGGTTGGTGGTCCCGGTCGCTCGCTCGCCGGCGAACGCGGTCTGGTCCATCAAATCCAGTACGTTGCTCATCTTCCTGGGTCCCCTCTGGGTGTAGTCGCTACGCGGGCAGGCCGTACATTTCGGGCGACGTGGCTGTCCAATCGGACGTCGCAGAGAGCGAAAAGTCCCGCAGAACGCACGAAATGTCCTGCCGCAGACCCTCGTTCGAGTTCATGCGATTCGGCTGATACGCCAGGGCCGAGACGAAGACCCGTCCCCGTGCTCTTCCCGACAGCAACGCCAGGATGCCCCCGGTGCGGTCCATGATCGACGTGGTCGCCCCCACGTTGTAGCCCTTGATGGCAAAGTGGTTCGCGTCGCTGCCGTCCGGGCGGTTGGCGGCGGGGTCGATCCCGCCGAGGTTGGAGGAAACGACCCCGGCGCCCCTGGCGGCGGCCATCCCGATCATCTGCCGGACCAGCCACCGGGGCACGAAGGGGGTCAGCGGCAGCAGCGCAGTCCTCTCGTCGGGCACCTCCCGATGGCGGATCAGCGCTTGCTTTGTCGCGGCGCGGATCTCACGCAGGTCGGTCGCCGCCGGTGTGGGGTCGACCGCGAAGTCAGCGCTCGTGACGGCGTTGGCGCGGGTGTCGCAGGCGGCGCGCTCGTTGACCGGCATGCCCACCGTGACCGAGCCGTCGCTCGCGACGCGGCCCATCCGCTGGGCGAGCCGCGCCGCGAACGCGGCGAGCAGCGTGTTGCTGGTTCCGCCGAGGGCGGCCGCACGCGCGTCCCACTCGCAGGCGTCGACGAAGATGGTCGCCATCGGCAGCGCGATGCGCTCATCGGCTCCAGCCTTCGAAGCGCGTTGTCCGGCATGGGGAGTCGCGGCACCGCCGCCGTTGCGGCGAGCGAATCGGACGGTGGCGACCGCGGCGCGGCCGACCGCCGGCAGGTCGCGCGCGGTTTGCCGGGCGTCTTGCCACCAGGCCCGCCACCGCCGGCGCGACCCGGCGGACGACCACCTGACAGGGTTCTCGCGGCCGGCCGCCGCGTCCGCTAGCGCCTCGCAGAGCCCGACGCCGTCGGTCAGGCAGTGGGTGACGACCAGGCTCACCCCGGCGCCGCCGTCGGTGAACGGCAGAGCCGCCAGGCGCCATCCGGGTCCGTGCTCGGCGTCGATCGGCGAGTTGGCTTGTTCGACGAGCCAGGCATCGAATTGCTCACGCGGCCGCGGTGTTCCGGCGACCTCGACGTCGGACTGACTCGGGGGGGAAACCCAGCGATGGCGGCCGAACGGCAGGGGTGAACGTTCGATGCGCCGCGACAACCGGCCCCGTTGCAGGCACTGGTTGAACTTGCGCAGGCCGTCGGTGTCGACCCCGCTTTCGTACACCCAGACGCACTGCAGGACCGACGTGACTCCGGTCGCCCGCTCACCGAGAAAGAATGTCTGGTCGATGAAATCTAATACGTTACTCATTGTCCTGCAGAACCTTTCGCTCAGACTGTCAGCTTGTGAAGTGGGGAATCCGACCAGCCGGTGGTGGCGGTGAGTGAGAAGTCACCGAGCGCGCCCGACAGGTTGCGCCGCAGGTCGTCGTCGGCGTTCGGCTGGCCGGGCTCATAGGCGAGGACGGAAACGAACACCCGGCCCTGCGTCCGCCCTGACAGCAACACCAGCAGTCCGCCCAGCCGGTGCATGACCGCCTTGGTCACACCCGGGCCGAGGGACCTCATGACGAATTGGTCGGCCTGCGTGCCGTCCGGCCGGTTGGCGTCCGGGTTGACGACACCGAGGTTGGACGAAACGACGCTCGTGGCGCTGCCCGCGGAGACGCTGACCAATCGACGGACCAGCCAGTGCGGCAGCAGCGGCGCGAGGGGCAGCAGGGTGAACCGCTCGTTGGGCTCGGAGTTAGAGCGGACCAGCGCGCGCTTGACCGTGGCGCGGATCCCGCGCAGGTCCGTCGACGGCGCCGCAGGATCGACGGTGAAGTCGACGTTCGTGATGGCGTTGGCGCGGGTGTCGTCCTCCGTGCGCTCGTTGACCGGCAGCGTCAGGGCGACGGAGCCGTCCGCGGCCAGCCGTCCCACCCGCTGGGCAAGCCGGGCCGCCAACCCGGCGAGCAGGGTGTTGCTGGTCCCGCCGAGGGCATGTGCGCGGGCGTCCCATTCGTCGGCATCGACGAACACGGTGTGCGACCGTAGCGTCGCCGGTTCGTCCGCCCCCGCGGGCAGTGCCGGCGTCGCCGGCGATGCGGCGCTGCCACCGCGGTCACGTCGCGCAAAACGCGCCGCGGCGACGGCGGCCCGGCCCATCGCGGGGACGTCGCTCGCGGTCTGGCGGGCGTCCTCCCACAATGCCTGCCAGCGCCGGCGCGACCCCGCGGCTGGCCAGCTCACCGGGTCGCGCCGGTCGGTGGCCGCGTCAGACAACGCCTCGCACAGTCCGACACCGTCAGTTAGGCAGTGGGTGATCACGAAGCTCACCCCGGCGCCGCCATCGGTGAACGGAAGCACCGCGAGGTGCCAGCCGGGCCCGTGCTCGGCGTCCAGTGGGGTGTTGGCCTGCTCTGCCAGCCAGGCGTCGAATTCCTCGCGCGGCCACGGCATTTCGACGATCTCAAGGTCGGACTGCCGGCTCGACAACACCCAGCGGTGCCGACCGAACGGAAGGGGCGAGGTTTCGATGCGGCGGGACAACCGCCCGCGCAGCAGGTTGCGATGGAAGCGGCGCAGGCCTTCGATGTCGGGCGCGCGGTTGTACACCCACACGCACTGCAGCAGGTTGGTGGTCGCGGTCGCTCGCTCGCCGAGAAATACGGTCTGGTCGTAGAGGTCGAGTACGTTGTTCATTTCGCTGCGGTCCTTCCGTCGTTTCATCCGGCGTCCGGTCAGGCGATTTCGCCGAAAAGGCTTGGGCGGCGGGAGTATTTGCGTGGCCAGCCGATCGTCGCGCCGAGGGCGAATTCGTCGACAACGCTCGTAACGTGTTGTTTCAGAACGTCATTGGAGTCCACGACGCCCGGCTGATATGCGGCGACAGAGACGACGAGCTGTTGGTGCAGTCGGCCGGAGTGCAACGACAGCATCCCGCCGAGCTGGTGCATCACTGACTTGGTCACGCCCGGGTACAGAGACCGGACGGCGACGTAGTCGGCGTCGGTGCCGTCGGGCCGGTTGACTTCCGAGGGCGCCGCGCCAAGGTTGGAGGTGACGACGACGTTGCTCACGCCGCCGGTGGCCACGCCGACCATCCGCTTGATGAGCCGCTTGGGCAGCAGGGAAACCAGGGGCAGCAGCGTCTGGCGCTCGTCGTCCTCCTGATCCGAGCGGATGAGCGCGTGCTTGATCGCGGTCCGGATCGCGCGCTGATCGGTTGTCACCAGTGCCGGGTCCACCGTGATGTTGACCATTGCGACGGCGTTGGCGCGGGTGTCGTCGGCGGTGCGCTTGTTGACCGGTATCGCAAGGGTGACCGAGCCGTCCTCGGCGACTCGCCCGATCCGCTGCGCGAGGCGGGCCGCCAGCGCGGCGAACAGGGTGTTGCTGGTTCCGCCGAGCGCCTGCGCGCGGGCGTCCCACTCGTCGGCGTCGAGGAAGATTGTCGCGGTCGGCACCGTGATGCGTTCGTCGGACCCGGCGGCCTGCGGGGGTACCGGGGCCGCGGATTCCGCCCCTCGGCGGTCGCGCCGGGCCAGCCGTGCCGCCGCGGCGACGGCGCGGCCGATCGCGGGCAGGTCACGCATCGTTTGGCGGGCGTCCTCGCGCAGGGCACGACACCTCTTGCGCGACCCAGCGGCGGGCCAGTCGACCCCACCGTCGTAGCCGCAAGCCGCCTCCACGATCGCCAGGCACCCCCCGATGCCGTCGGTCACACAATGTGACAGGACCAGGCTCACGCCCGCGCCGCCGTCGGTGAACGGCAGCACCGCCAGGTGCCAGCCGGGTCCGCGCTCGGCGTCCAATGGGGTGTTGACCTGCTCGCCCAGCCAGGCGTCGAACTCCGCACGGCGGCGCGGCGCGGCGATCTCGAGCTCGCGTCGATCGTTGGCCGAGACCCACCGGTCGCGGCCGAACGGCAATGCTGAGCGCTCGATGCGACGCGATAGCCGTCCCTGCTCAAGATGCCGATGAAACTGGCGCAGACCGTCGATGTCGACCGGCCGGTCGTACACCCAGACGGCCTGCCCCACGCCGGCGGCCCCATCGAGCCGAAAGAAGGTCTGGTCGACTAGGTCGAGTGTGTTGTCCATGTGCCATGTCCTTTTCGGGCATCGAACGAATATCGTTGCAGTGCACGAGATTTCGATCGAGAGAATTGCGGTGTTACTTGCTTCAGATCGAACGTACGGCCACGGGTGCTTGCGTGTCGCGCTTGTGAGCGATAGTCGCCGATAGCGGCGATTCCGCGATTGTGCGCATTGTGCTCATCCGGCGGGCAGCAGCTCGTCGCATCGCCAGCCTGTGGTCGAGCTCAGCGAGAACTCACCCAGGATCTCCGAGATGTGCCTTTGCAGTTCGGCTTCCGAGTTCACGCCGTCCGGCTGGTACGCCACGACGGAGATGAAGACCCGGCCGTTGGCCCTTCCGGAGAGCAGGGACAGCAGCCCCCCGAGCTGGTGCAACATGCCCGTCGTCATCCCTACGCTGAGCGACCTGATGGCGAAGTGGTCGGCGTTGGTGCCGTCGGGTCGATTGACGGCCGGATGCACCACACCTACGTTGGACGAGCCCACGCTGGCGGCGCTGTTGGTGGCGGCGCCGACCCATCGCTTGCCGAGCTGCTCGGGCACCAGCAGAACCAGGGGAAGCAGCGTCCAGCGCTCGTCCGGCTCCGTCTGCGAACGGATCAGCGTCTGCTTGGTAATGGCCCGGATAGGCCGCAGGTCGCTGGTGGCCGGCGCGGGGTCCACGGTGAAGTCGACGTTGGTGATCGCGTTGGCGCGGGTGTCGCCGGCGGTGCGCTCGTTGACGGCCATCGTCAAGGCGACCGAGCCGTCGGCGCCGGCGCGCCCCACGCGCTGGCCGAGGCGGGCCGCCAACGCCAGGAACAGTGTGTTGCTGGTCCCTCCGAGCGCCCGCGCGCGGGCGTCCCAGTCGTCGGCGTCGACGAAGATGGTGGCCGCGGGCGGCGTGGCTTTTTCGTCGGTGCCCGCCGTGGGCTCCGACGGGGATGCGGCGGCCAGGGCGGCGTCGCCGCGGTGGCGCCGGACGAATCGTGAGGCGGCGACCGCGGCGCGGGCGATGCCGGGAATGTCGCGCGCGGCTTGCCGCGTGTCCTCGCGTAGGGCCCGCCACCGCGGGCGCGAGCCGGCCGCCGGCCAGTTGATCGCGCCGTCGTCGCCGCGAGCCGCGTCCGCCAGCGCTTCGCACAACCCGACGGCATCGGTCAGGCAATGAGATGCCACCAGGCTGACCCCGGTGCCGCCGTCGGTGAACGGCAGCACCGCCAGGTGCCATCCGGGCCCGTGCTCGGCGTCGAGGCGGGTCTCGGCCTGCTCAGCCAGCCAGGCATCGAATTCCTGACGGGGCCGGGGTGATTCGACGATCTCGAGGTCGGGCTTGTCGGTGGGCGCTACCCAGCGATGGCGGCCGAACGGCAGCGGTGAGCGCTCGATGCGGCGCGATAGCCGTCCCGACCGAAGGTGCCGATGGAATCGACGCAGCCCCTGGACGTCGGCGCCGCGGTCGTACACCCACGAACACTGGATCAGATTGGTGACTCCTGCCGCCCGCTCGACGCGGAAAAAGGTCTGGTCGACCAGATCGAGTGCGTTGCTCATTTTCGTTGTCCTTTCGCTGTCGCACGTCGCTGTCACACGCTGATGACCGGCACGCCGTGGTTCGAGTTGGCGTGATGCGCAACGGCATCCACCCAGTCGGGGGTCGTCTTGACGGCGTAGGAGAACGCCTGAGTCAGCGCCGCCAGGTAGCGGTGCACCGACTTGCGCGCCTCCGCGTTGTCCGGGAAGGAGATCGTCGCGGTGGTCTTGTGCGCCTGGCGATTGATCCACAAGTTGATCCCGCCGTGTGACAGGTTGTCGGCGTAGGTGCCCCAGTTGGCCTCCTCGAAGAGGCCGGCGGCAGGGATCTTGCGAAAGTCGATGAACGACACCATCATTGCCCGGGAATCGGGCGGCTGGACCTTCAGCTCAAGTGGCGCCGCCAGCTCGAGCGCTCGCTCGACGGGCACGTCGGCCAGGGCCTTGGCGGCGTTGAACGACTCCTGAGCCGCCCGAGCCGCCTCGGCGAAGGTGGCAGTGCAAATCGGCACGCTGACCGGGACCAGGTTGGCGAACCAGCCCACGGTCATCGAGTCGAGGCCAGGAGTCCGGGTGTCATACGGTGTGAAGCCGTGATACGTTGCGGCGCCGGTGAACTCGTGGTCGGCAAACGCCGCGCAAGCCAGCACTCCCCCGCTGAAGCGGGCGCCGGCGGCGTGGCAGGCGATCTCGAAGGACTCCGTGTCGGCGGTGTCGAGCAGGTCGACCGTCACAAAGGTGCCCTTGGTGCCGGTCCCACCGTCACCGACCGGCAGCGGGAAGGTCGGCCACTGGCCGCCGGTGTCGCGCGCGAAGTCGACCCACGCCTTGACCTCCGGCGAGGACAGTGTCAGCTCCGCGAGTCCGTCACGCTGGCGCGCGGCGTAGCTGCGGTAACTCGCCACCTGCGGGAGGGCGACGGCCGCGGCCCCTGTCTGCGACAGGTGCTGGTACATCGTGTGGACGTCGAAGAAGATCAGGCCGGCCGACATCCCGTCGACGTGCAGGTGGTCGACGCTGGCGTAGAAGGTGAAATAGTCGGCGTGCTGAACGATGCCGAACGTAAAGCAGTCCCAATCGAGCGTGCTCGGCGTTGTCGTCAGGGCGTGCGTGCGGACCTGGTTGGCGTCCATGTAGCCGAACTCGGTGGGGGTCAGGTCGATGTCCATGGGATCCTCGATCCTGCGGCGGACGATGACGCCGTCCTCGAGCTGAAACCAGTCGTGGTAGGCGTCGTGGCGGCGGACATGCGCGTTGAGCGTCGCCGTCATCACCGGGATGTCACAAACGCCCGGAACGTCCCACGCGACGACCATCAGCCTGGGCAGCTGCGCGGCCCGTCCCGCCGCGTCGTAGGCGGACCGCAGGTGCCGAGCCCTTTGGTAGCTGGGCGCCAAGTCGCTGCGCGGCGCGGTGAGAGCCGCCGCGCGCGCGGCGGCTGAGGCCCGCCACGTGACGACCGGCCCCTCGCCCGGCTGCCACGCGTTGATGCTTCCCAGTGCGACCATTCTCCCGACCCCGTTTCTGTGTAATGCCGCAACGCCGTGCCCCGATGCGGAAGCGCATCGCGAAAGTCATTCGTGCGGAGGGTGTTTCGGCTCGCCGCGGTGATCGTGCGGCGCGTTCGGTTATCTGCTGAAACCGAAATTACGGCGCGACGGCTGGGATGTCTCGCTTGTGGGCGATAGTCGAAATAAGCGACGATTACCCGGTTTTGCGCATTGTGCTCACATCAAGCGACCGCAACCGGTCGATCCGTCTCACGACAACTGCGACGGCGACAAGTCGGGTGAGCAGCGACGGGGCGAGCGCCTGCTATAGCCCAGGCTGATCGTCGATGATGCCCAGCCATATCTGTGCCACGTCGATGGCCACCTTCTCGCTGATGAAAGCGTGTTGCGTCCCGGTGTACATGTCGCGGAAAGCCCGCTCGAGGCGGCTGCCCTCGCGGATCGAGCTGGTGCCGGCGACCAGATGGGCCCATTCGGCGCAGGCTCGGGCCGTGTCGGTGGCATAGACCGCGGCCACCCGCATGTCCGCGCGCAGGGCCGGGGTCAGATCTTCTCCGGCGGCAACCGCCGCCTCGGCGGTGGTGAACGAGTCGAGCACCAGCAGGCGGGCCGCGCGCCAGGCCGCGCGGTGGTGCGCCAGGCCCTTCTGGAACGTGGGCCGGCTGGCCAGAGATGCCATGTCGCTCATCCGGAACTTCGTTGCGGCCAGTTCCTGGACATCGTCGAGCATGCTCTTGGCCACACCCAGCGCCCACGATGCGTGGCCGGCGGCGGTGACGGGCATCAGCCCCATGCGGGTGGCCGGTGACTCGCCGCGACATGGCTGCCTGACGAACAGTTCGAAGGTGCGGCTCGCGGGCACGAACACGCCCTCGGCGCTGTAGTCATAGGATCCCGTCCCTTTGAGCCCCTGCACGAACCAGCCGTCGTCGAAGCTGATCTCTTCGCGCGGAACGACCGCGACCCGCATTTCGGGGAAACCTTCACTGATCCAGCGCATTTCGCCGTTCTCCATCGGCAAAAAGCCCGCCGCGATGTATTGCGAGTGACCGATGCCCGAGCCGAAGTTCCACGACCCGTTCAACAGATAACCGCCGTCGGCGACCGTCCCCTGCCCGTTGGGAAAGAACTGGCCGCCCAGGGTGACGTGGTTGTCGTGCGTGGTAAAAACCTCGGCGAAGCCCTCGTCGGGCAGGTACGCGGCGGCGGCGAACGAGGACGGCAGGTTCGCGATGCCGATCCAGCCGAATGAACCGTCCTGCCAAGCCATTTCGATCCACGTCTCGATCATCTCGGCGAAAGACGGCTCGACACCGCCGGCCACAACGGGATTGAAGGCGGACATCAGCCCGCAGCCCCACATCTCGTCTACGATCGCCGGGGTCAGCGTGCGCATCCGCTCGGATTCGGCGGCTTCGGCCCGCACCAGATCCCGCATACCGCGGGCCAGCGAAACGACCCGGTCACCGGTGTCGGCTATCGACGTCATAGGGGTGACCGTACCGGCCCGTCCAGCCGCATCGGCAACACAGCCCTACCGTGTCCTTGTGCGATGGATCGTGGACGGCATGAACGTGATCGGTAGTCGCCCCGACGGCTGGTGGAAGGACCGCGGCCGCGCGATGGCGACGCTGGTGGAGACGCTGGACCGATGGGCGTCGGATCGAGGCGAGACGGTGACGGTGGTGTTCGAGCGGCCGCCGTCGACCGCCATCACGTCGTCGGTCGTCGAAATAGCGCACGCGCCTAGAGCGGCCGCGAATTCCGCCGACGACGAGATAGTCCGGCTGGTTCGGGCCGACACAAGCCCGCACGACATTCGCGTGGTGACGTCGGACAGAGCGCTACACGACCGGGTCCGCACGTTGGGCGCATCCGTTTACCCGGCGGAGCGATTCCGTGAACTCATCGATCCGCGCGGCCGGTGACAGTTAGCTCGGGTGGGTCTTGACGTCGAACTCGACCCGCTCGCCCTCAACCTTGGTGATGCGCATGTTCGCGACGTACGGCGTGCCCTCCGGACCGGTGAAGTGACAATCGAACTGTCCGCCGACTTTGGCTTCCACCCCCGACGGGCAATGCACGTCGGTCGGATGGAAGCCGGTTTGCTTGGAGACGACATCGACGACCGACTGGGCCGCGCCGTCGGGTTTGATGGTCGCCTTGGAACTACAGCCGGCCAGCTGCACAGCCACTAGGCCGACGAGCATCCCCGCGAGGACACGGACGCAGGCACTTCGGATGAACGGTCGCATCGCTGTGCTCCTTTGCCGCACTCGCGCTGAAAGAATTCTGCGCGGAATCGCAGGCTAACACGCTTTCATTGCGATACAACAGGTTACGAAGATAAATGAGCATGGGCTGCAAAGGTGAACGGTAATGGCACTTCGACACGTCGCGATAGCTGCAACTTTCGCTGTGGTCATCCTGGGTGCGGGGACACCGGTAGCGCACGCAGACCGGCCCCAGCCCGTCCCGCTCTACGGCTCGTACAACACGTTCCTCGATCATTCGAAGCAGACCTTCAACGGCCAACCGCGGGCATCGGAACCGTCGACGCAAGCCGCCAGCTTCACCACCAACTGCGACGCTTCCGGCTGCGTCGCGCACTGGCTATTGGTGGAGCAGTTGCGGGAAAACCCCAATGCCCCAGCGTTGTTCGACTACCAGTGGGCGGGCGACCGGTGGGTGTCGAGCTCGGACTACCCGTTCCACTGCGACGACGGCGGCACGGTCGCGACCACCAGATCCGACTTCCTGGCGCCCAACGGTGACGGAAGCTTCCGCGGCGAGCGGACTTTCGCGGTCGGCGCGCCGGGATGTCCCGGAGATGGTCCCGGGATGTATTGGCTGCCGTTTACCTTGACGCCCACCTGAGCGCCGCCATCGCGCTGACCCGACGAAGGTTCTAGCCGACCGCCGCCAGCGCAGCGTCGTAGTCCGGCTCCTGGGCGATCTCAGGCACCAACTCCGTGTACGCGACGTTGCCGTCGGCGCCGATCACGACCACCGCGCGCGCGAGCAGCCCGGCCATGGGGCCGTCGACGATGCCGACGCCGTAGTCCTCGCCGAAGCCGCCGCGGAACGCCGACCCCGTCTTGACGTTCTCGATGCCCTCCGCCCCGCAGAACCGCGCCTGCGCAAACGGCAGATCTTTGGACACGCACAACACCGACGCCCCGCTGGAGGCCGCACGCTCGTTGAAAGTCCGCACGCTGGTCGCGCACACCGGTGTGTCGATCGAGGGAAAGATGTTCAGCACCACGGGCTTACCACTGAACTGGTCGTTGCTGACCGCGCCCAGATCCGTACCGGTCAAGGTGAAGGCCGGGGCTTGAGATCCGACGGCGGGTAGCTCGCCGACAGTGTTGATCGGGTTTCCACGCAAGGTTATCTGTGCCATGGCCACAGTCTGCCAAGCCCGGGACCGCCACCCGGGGCCAGGTCCGCATGTCCTAATTCGTGGGCTGCACGGCGTAGACGCCATGCCCCCGCGTGGCCAACACTGGATCCATGGCTCGCAAAGTGGTGATCGTCGGCTTTCCCGGCGTGCAGGCACTCGATGTGGTGGGGCCGCATGACGTCTTCAGCACCGCGTCGCTACTGACCGACGGCGGATACGACGTCGTGGTGGCCTCCGCCGGCGGCCAATCCGTCGGCACCGCCACCGGCCTGTCCTTCCAGGCGGCGCAGCTACCGGATCCGGACGACCCGCTCGACACCGTGGTGCTCCCCGGCGGCGGGGGCGTCGACGACGCGCGAACCGACAGTGAGCTGGTGACGTGGATCAAAGCCGTCGCCGGCACCGCCCGCCGCATCGTCACGGTCTGCACCGGCGCCTTCCTTGCCGCCGAGGCTGGGCTGCTGGACGGCTGCCGCGTGACCACACACTGGGCGTTCGCCGGGCGGTTGGCGCGCGAATTCCCGGCCGTCGACGTCGACCCCGATCCGATCTTCGTCCGTAGCTCCGACACGGTGTGGACGGCCGCGGGCGTCACCGCGGGAATCGACCTCGCGCTCTCGCTGGTCGAGGACGACCACGGTACCGAGCTGGCGCAGACGGTGGCCCGTTATTTGGTCCTTTACTTGCGGCGCCCGGGCGGTCAGACGCAATTCGCGGCGCCGGTATGGATGCCGCGCGCGAAACGGCCCTCGATCCGCGAGGTGCAGGACGCCATCGAGTCCGAACCGGGCGGCTCGCACAGCATCGGCGAACTGGCCCGCCGGGCGACCATGAGCCCCCGCCACTTCACTCGCGTCTTCACCGACGAGGTCGGCGAGCCGCCCGGTCACTACGTCGAACGCATCCGCACCGAAGCCGCTCGCCGGCAGTTGGAAGAGACCGACGACACCGTCGTGGCGATCGCTTCGCGATGCGGCTTCGGAACCGCAGAAACCATGCGGCGCAACTTCATTCGCCGCGTCGGTGTCTCGCCCGATCAGTACCGCAAGGCCTTCGCCTGAGAGGACGCAGCATGACCCAAATTGCCTTCGTGGCCTATCCCGGATTCACCGCCCTGGACATGATTGGACCCTACGAGGTGCTGCGAAACCTTCCGGGCGCCGAGGTGCGATTCGTCTGGCACGATTCCGGGCCGATCACCGCCGATTCGGGCGTCCTGGTCATCGGCGCGACGCATTCGCTGGCCGAAACACCTTCGCCCGACGTGATTCTGGTGCCCGGCGGCCCGTCGACGCCGGTGCATGCGCGCGACGAGCGGCTGCTGGACTGGCTGCGTCAGGCCCACCGGACCGCCAGCTGGACGACGTCGGTGTGTTCGGGGTCGGTGATCCTTGCCGCGGCGGGCGTGCTCACGGACCGGCGCGCGACCTCGCACTGGATTGCGCTTCCCGCGCTAAAGGCATTCGGCGTCATCCCGGTGTCCGACGAGCGAATCGTGCGTCAGGACAACGTAATAACGAGCGCGGGCGTGTCCGCCGGCCTGGACCTCGCGCTGTGGCTGGCCGGGCAGATCGGCGGTGAGGGCCGCGCGAAGGCGATCCAGCTGGCGATCGAATACGACCCACAGCCACCGTTCGACTCCGGGCACATGTCCAAGGCGTCGGCGACCACCAAAGCCGCCGCGACCGCGCTGCTGTCCCGGGACAGCATGAAGCCGGCCAACCTCAAGGCCACCACGTTGCTGGCCTGGGAGCAGGCGCTGACGGCGGTCCGGTCGCGCCGGCGCAAACGCGTCTCGGTTTAGCCCGAGCTAGGCGTTGGGCTGCAGGATCTCTGTCGACGCGAGCTGTCCGCCGGCCTGCATCCACGCGGCCACGACCGCCGGCGCGTCGCGGCCGGGGTTGTAGATGTCTTCCTCGCTGGAAAACAGGCCGTTGCCGCCATAGACCAGCCGAGTCCAGTTCGGGAACCAGAACGGCTCGCCGTCGGGGTCCGTGGGGTGGTCGAGCAGGTTCTTGATCATCATGACGATCGCGTCGTTGTCGTCGTCGTAGGCGATCCACCCATTGGGGAACCGCATGTGCGGGAACGGGGCCATGACCGCGACGATCCAGTCCCGCACCGCCTCGCGCCCGTGGAAAACGCCATAGTGATGTTCGGTGTAGACGACGTCTTCGGTGAAGAGATCGGCAAAAGGTCGCCAGTCACCCGAGGCGCTGCAGCCCTCGACGACGGTGGTGTAGTTCGCGAAGGCTTGCTCGATTTCGGCCCTGGTGAATTTGCCCATGACGGACACACTAGAACGTGTTCCGGTTTTGGGTGGCTCGTATGGATGGGGATATCGGATGAACGTGTTGGACTTGTTCAGCCTGAACGGCAAGCGGGCCCTGGTAACCGGGGCGTCCAGCGGCATCGGCAAGGAAGTCGCGCGGGCGTTCCTGCAAGCGGGCGCGGAAGTGGCCATCGCGGCACGGCATTCCGAGGTCTTGGAGGAGGTCGCGAATGAGCTCGCCGCCGCGGGCGGCAGGGTGCTGCCCGTTTCTTGCGACGTGACCCGGCCGGACCAGGTCGACGGGATGCTGGACCGGGTGACCGCCGAGCTGGGCGGCATTGACATCGCGGTCTGCAACGCCGGGATCGTCGCCGTCACTCCGATGCTGGAGATGTCCCCGGAGGAATTCCAGCGCATTCAGGACACCAACGTGAAGGGCGTGTTTCTGACCGCCCAGGCGGCGGCCCGGGCAATGGTCCGGCAGGGACAAGGCGGAGTCATCATCAACACCGCCTCGATGTCCGGACACATCATCAACATCCCGCAGCAGGTCGGCCACTACTGCGCCTCGAAGGCGGCGGTCATCCACCTGACCAAGGCCATGGCCGTCGAATTCGCGCCGCACAAGATCCGGGTGAATAGCGTCAGTCCGGGCTATATCCTCACCGAGCTCGTCATGCCCATGGCCGAGCTACACGCGCTGTGGGAGCCCAAGATACCGCTGGGCCGCCTGGGCCGGCCGGACGAGCTCAGCGGCCTCTACCTGTACCTGGCCAGCGAGGCATCGAGCTACATGACCGGTTCGGACGTCGTGATCGACGGCGGCTACTGCTGCCCCTGACCGCGCGGTTATTCGACGGTGCGGGCGCGGCCGAACCGGGTTCGCAAGCCGGGCGAAAACAGCGCACGCAACCGATCTCCGGCGGGTCGCACCGCACCGGCACCCACCAATTCGTCGCTCAGCTCGACGATCTCGGCCGCGCGCAATGGCCACGGCTCGTGCTCGATCGGCACCCACCACGTACGGCCGCTCCTGCGGGTGTGCGCGCCCCACCGGGCGGTAAGCCACACCTCGAGCGGTGTCGGCTGGATCGGGTCGCCAACGGTGACCGTGACCCGGCTGCGCAGGCCGCGCCGGGGCCAGCGGCGGACGCTGTCGTACGTCACCTGGTCGCCGTATCGCGCCACCCGCATCCGCGACCAGGTGTAGGGGACGCCGAGGCCGATCCGGATCGCGGGAACGGCGGCCAGGCGCGCCGTTTCCGCCGACCGGAACACGATGCCGTGTCGTCCGGCGTCATCGACCGTGTAGAGCCGGACGTTGGTCTCCGCGAAGCTGCCGAAATATGGCAGCGGCAGCGTGGTGCCGACCTTGGTGCTGCTCAACATGAACGGAACCAGCGCCACGTACGTCAACCCATCGGCGAAGACATCGGGGCGGGTTCCGGGCGGGCACAGACCTGCGACGGTCTCGGGCCGCACCGGCCAATGGATGAAAGTCAGATCGTCCCAGCGCTGCTCGAAGGTGACCCGACCGGGCAGCGGCGGCGCGACGATCGGGTACCCGGCGAGATCCGGGCTCCCATCCGACTCAGCGGCCGGCGGCCCGGGCGTGGTGGTCACTCGCTCATCGTGGCACGGCGGAGGCCGTCGCCGTCGCGATCTATGGCTCTATCTGACCGGAGATTCCGCGCTCGATGCTGGCCTGCGTGGTGGACGGCAGCACGACGAGGCCATCGAGTTCCTTGCGGGCCCGGTCGTAGGCGTTCTGGCGTTCCTGCGGGGCCGCGGCGGCGTCTGCGGCCACCCGCAACAGGTTTTGGGCCCGCGCGATACGCTGCTGGCCTTCTTGGGAGAAGTCGCTGCGGCGCCGGCGCATCGCCTCTGCCTCCGCGACGTTGAAGGCGCTCACGTATTCCTCGACTGCGGACAGGTACTGCGCGGCGGTCTCCCGATCATCGAGGAGATCTTCGGCTTTGACGGGCCGCAGGAAATCCGCTCGGAGCTTTGCTTTGTGGAAGCCGATCGTGAGCGGGTTACGCATGTCGGTCATGAGGGGGAAGTCGAGCAGCTTGGCGAAGTCGAGCTCGTAGTCGAGCCAGCGTTTGTCGGTGCGGCTGTGCTCCTCCAGCACCCGTTTCAGCGACTGCCATTGAGCCACCTGATTGTTGGCGCTGCGTTCGGGCGGCTCGGCCATGGGCTCGGGCGATTCGGCAGCGCGCGGTCGGTTGCCGCGAAAGGCCCGCAGCGCGCCGATGACCAGGCCCACCAGCGGCAGCAGCAAAATCAGGAACTCCGCCAGCCGGATAAGCACACCCACACCGCCAGGATGCCACCGAGCGGCTAGCGGTTGCGTAAGGCAAGGTTTAGACGACCGAACGAAACCACACGCGAGCGAACGACCACGGTAAAGGAAGCCGATGACCACGGAAGAAGATCGACACGTCGAACGAGGCGGGTTTGTTCAGCGCCTCACCGCGCTGTGCGTCCGCTACGTCGAACGGCTGATGCCGGACCCGTATTTGTTCGCGGTCATCCTGACCCTGATCGTCGTCGGGTTGGTTGCGCTACTGGTCCGGGGCGCCACGGCCTCCGGCATTCTCAAGGCGTGGTACGGCGGCGTGTGGGGGCCGCAGAACATCTTCACCTTCGCGTTCCAGATGGTGCTCGTCCTGGTGACGGGTTACACGCTGGCCGAGGCGCCGGTCCTGAAGCGGGCCATCGTCCGTCTCGCAAGCAAGCCGACCAACCAGGTTCAGGGCGCCCTGCTGTGCTTCTGCGTCAGCACCGTGTTCTCCCTACTGAACTGGGGACTCGGCCTGGTGGCGGGGGCGTTGGTCGCGCGCCAGGTCGCAAAGCGACTCACCGGTGCGCATTTCGGCTACCTGATCGCCGCCGGGTTCATGGGTTTCATCGTCTGGACGCAGGGTCTGTCGTCGTCGATCGCGCTCGCTAACACGGACCCGTCCAGCCCAATCAACGTGATTCACAAGATGACCGGCACGATCGTGCCGCTAAAGCTGACAATTTTTCAGCCGTACAACGTGGTCGCGGTGCTCGTCGTGTTCGCCCTACTCGGCACCGCGATCTGGCGCATGGCACCCACGCAGAGCCTCGAGCCCGACCCCGCGGTGTTCGAGGAGGAGCCCGAACCGGACCCGCCCGAGGGCAAGCGGAGCTTTGCCGAGTGGCTGGAAAATTTGTGGATCCTCAATGTCGTTGTCTTCGCCGCGGGCGTAACGTACTTCGCGCTGAGCGGCTTTGCGCTGAACATTTCGTCGATAATCATGCTGTTCACCGTGACGAGCGCTTTGCTGCATCGCACGCCGATTCGTTTCATCCGCGCATTTTCCGCTGCGGCAAGGGTGTCCGGCCCGCTGCTGCTGCAGTATCCGCTGTACGGCGGAATCGTGGGGCTGCTGGGTTACCTGCCGACGGGGTCGAGCAAGGCGCTGCAGACGGTGTTGGCCGAGGCGCTGGTGCGGGGCGCGGATCAGTACACGCTGCCGTTTCTGACGTTCGTCGGTTCGGTCCTCATCTCGCTATTCGTGCCGTCCGGCGGCGGGCACTGGGCGGTGCAGGGGCCAATAGCGGTCGGTTCGGCCGTGGCGGTTGGCCAGCACTCGTCGGCTTACCTTGGGCTGATGTCGATGTCGGTCGCGGTCGGCGAGGGCGTCGCGAACATGATTCAGCCGTTCTGGCTCTTGCCGGTAATCGCGATCGCGAAGCTCAATGTGCGCCAGGTAATGGGCTTTACGGTGATCGCGTTCCTGATCGGGTTCGGGGTGGCGGGCGCCGCGGTTCTCGTTGCGCCCCATGTGCTTTGATGCGGGCTACATCCAGAGTTTCGCCAGCGAGTCGGCAAGCGCTTCCGGGTCTTGCTTATCGGTGTTGCAACTGATGGCCACCGAGGTTGCTCGGTCCTTGCTGATGCGGAACGCCGTGACGAACCCGCCCCAGGCGCCGTCGTGATCGAGCATGCCGTTGGCTAGGACGTAGATCCCGGCGCCATACTTGTCGCCGCCCGTCGGCTCGGTCGGCACCGCGCCGGCCAGTTGCGCCTCCCGCAGCTTGGGTCCGCCCAGGCGGCCGGTTCGGTAGTTGTCCGCCCAGTAGACCAGTTGGCTTGGCGTGGTCTGGATGCCGCCGTCACCGACCTGCTCCCAGCCCGATCGGGTCGCCCGGTACCCTTCGCTGCCCTTCTCATACGCGATGGCTTTGCCGGGAACCTCTCCGGTCGGATCCAAGACCATTGCCAGACTCAACGGGCGGAAGATTTCCTCGGCGAGCAACTGCGCCAGCGGTTTCCGCGTGATCCGGCGGACGATCTCGCCCAACAGCAAGTAGTTGGAATTCGAATATTCGAACCGCGAACCGGGTGGAAACTCCCCGTTCGGCACGCCGACCAGCGCCTGCAGGGCTTGATCCTGCGTCGTATGGTCGCTCAGCTCGAACCCCTGCGCCTCGAGCAGCCCGACGTACTCGGGGATGCCGCTTGTCTGGTGCATCAGCTCTCCGACGCTGATAGTGCCGGCCCACGTTGGCAGTTCGGGCAGGTATCGGGATAACGGGTCGTCGAGCGTTGCCTTCCCTGAGTCAACCAATAACAGCAGCGCGGTGGCAGTGAATTGCTTGGAGACCGAGGCGATGTCGAACACGGTTTGCGCGGTGATCGCATTGCCGTTTGACACGTCGGCGACGCCGCGAACTCCCGTCCAGACGACTTTTCCCTTGATGCCTACCGCTGCCGAGCATCCGGGTCCGCCGGCCTCGATAGCGGCGTCGAGTATGTTCTGGCTACGGTTTGTCGCGGCGTCGTGATTCGTTGTAGTGCTGGCGGGCGCAGCGTTTCGACCATTGGAGCAGCCGCTGAGCGACAGCATCGCCGCGAGGATTAGTACCGGCAGTCGCATTACCATGTTTATTCACAACATCTTTCGCGTCCGCAGGCGCTGCGACGCGGAGCGGCCGGCCTCGATGCGTGCCGGCAGGCTGAAACGGCGTCGGCTTGACTCACAGGGTGAGTATGCGCCTGACCTGGCGTGGACGGTAAGGTACCCGGCAATCCCATTCGGGGTCATTTGGTTGTCTCATCAGGGAGTCGGCATGGCGGGTCGGAAGTTTTCGTTCGAGATCGACAAGACCAGTAGCGCGCCGGCCGCAACGTTATTCCGGCTCGTGGCGGATGGTGCCAATTGGTCGAAATGGGCCAAGCCGATCGTGTTGCACTCGAGCTGGGCGCGGCGAGGTGATCCGGCGCCCGGCGGCGTCGGGGCTATCCGCAAGGTCGGGATGTGGCCCGTACTGGTGCAGGAGGAGACCGTCGAGTACGAGCAGGATCGCCGGCACGCCTACAAACTGGTCGGACCCCCCTCACCGGCCAAGGACTATTTCGGCGAAGTCGTGTTCACGCCGAATGCGGCCGGCGGCACCGACATTCACTGGACAGGCTCGTTTACCGAGGGAGTTCGCGGGACCGGTCCATTGATGCGGGCCGCGATGGGCGGTGCCGTGCGGTTTTTCGCGGGCCGCCTGGTGAAGGCGGCCGAGCGCGAGTCGGCCGGCCGACGGTAGCGATTATTCCTGCGGCTCAGAGCTTTTCGAGCCGCTATTTCGAACTGACTTCGTCCTGGTACTTCTTGGCCATGTGCTCGACGGCCTGCAGCTGCGACTGCGCGAGCCCGTCGCGCACCTGGCCGGCGCGCGCCGCGGCATCCAGCGTCGGCTGCGCCTGACCCTGAAAGTGCGGTATGACTTCGGCGGCGAACAATTCGGCGGAGCGTTTGGTGGCGGCCGGGTTGGCCCACTCGTGGCCCATCTGCAGGAAGCAGCCGAAGCCGCCGGACTGATCCCACACCCGCTGCACTTGTTCCCGCGCGCGCTCGGGAGTCCCGATGACACCTGCCCCGTTGTCGTTGATGACGTCGATCATCTCGTCGAGCTGCTCTCCCGGCATCGTCATCTGTGGGAAGGCGGCCACTTTCTGGAAGTAGTTGAACCACGACTCGATGCCGAATTTCACGTCGGCGCGCGCTTGTTCGTCGGTCTCGGCGATGTGCATCGGCCCGACCAGGCTCCAGTCCTTGCGGTCGACTTTGGTGCCGAAGGCTTCCGCGCGCTCCTCGACGATGCCCCAGTGATACGACAGCGCGTTGAAGCCCTCGACGGTCAGCGTCGCCCCGATAGAGAGCAGGCCGATGCCGTGCTTGCCGGCCAGCCTCGCGCCGGTCGGTGAGGCTACCGCGGCCACCGCCAGCGGGATCCCGCCGTCCGAATATGGGGCGAGCTGCAACTTGGCGTCGAACAGCTGGTGTGTCGCGGTTTTCGCGCTCACAGTTTCTCCCGCCAGCAACCGGACGACGATGTCGAGGTTGGTTTCGAGAAGCTCGCGAGTATCGGTGGGATTCAGTCCGATCATTGCCGAGTCGGTGGGCAACGAGCCCGGTCCCATCCCGCCGATCACGCGACCATGGGTGAGGTGATCGAGCAGCATCAGGCGGTCGGCGACCCAAAGGGGGTTGTGATACGCGAGCGAGATGACCCCGGTCCCGAACCGAATCCGCTTGGCCCGCTCGGCCGCTGCGGCGATGAAGATCTCCGGTGAGCTGATGATCTCGCTGCCGGCCGAATGGTGCTCGCCCAACCACACCTCGTCGAAGCCGAGGGCGTCGAGGTGCTCGATGAATTCCAGGTCGCGTTGTAGCGCAAGCGTGGGGTTGGTGCCCGCGCGATGGAATGGGGCGATGAAATAACCGAACCTGAGCTTGGCCATTGAGGTCCCTTTGCAATCGAGTTGTCCGAAACCATAACCCGAATGCGCGATCCGCCCTAGACCTCCGGAGATGGCTCAGCCGGTGGGGCCAGCTTTGCATGACCCCACCGGCTTGGGAGCAAGTCTCCGTTTCTGAAGTGCTTTAGCGCACGCTCGATACCGGCATGCTCAGGGACGGCATGCGATCACGGATATCCGCCGCAGACGTTGCCGACGCAACCGCCGCCACCGCCCGGTCCACCGCCGCCTCCGCCGACGCCGGGAACGGTGCCACCGCCGCCACCGGGACCGCCGCCACCCGTGGGGCCACCCGGGACGCTGCCACCGCCGCCGCCGGGGCCGCCACCGCCAGTGGGGCCACCGGGGACGGTGCCGCCGCCCGTCGGAGCGCCACCGCCGGTACCCGGCGCCGTGGTTGGCGCGACGCTGGTCGACGAAGTGGTGGTTGGTGTCGTCGTTGTGGTACTGCTGGGCCCTTTATTGCCACCGCCCCCACATCCGACCGCTGCGACGAGCATGGCCGCGCCGCCAAAAAGCGCGACAGCAGTTCTGGCTTCGGATCTCATCAGATTCCCCACTCTCCACTCGCGCCACACTTATCCAATTCACCTGTCGTACCCGGGCATGCAGCAGTGCAAACAGGGTCGAAGGTAAATCTGGCGCGGGCGGGCGGGGCCCTAACCCTCCTTGGTGATCAGCTTGCGCAGCGCCACGCGGTCGGGCGTGAGCAACTCTGCGATGCGCGGCTTGTTCACCTCGGCGACGATGATCTCGCCGACCTCCTGGTAGACCTCGCTGAAGATGCCGTGCGACTTCATCTTCGAGGTCTGATACTGGTTGTCCTCGGTGGGCGTGACGTAGTACACCGCGTCGGCCTTGAAGCGGTGCACGAGCCAGAGGTGGATCAAGGTCATCAGCCGCTTCTTGCGCAGCTTTTCGGCGAAGGTGTTCTGGTCGCGCACCGTGAGGATGCTGCGGCCGTGGCGATCCTTGATGGGATCGACGACGACATTGGCCAGCTGCTCGTCCCCGTCGCCATAAATCCCGAGTTCGAGCACATCCGACCCGGGGCGGCGGGGCCGCAGCTGGACGCGAAGTTTCTCGCCTAGCTGGTAGTGCTCGCTCCACAGCGCCAGCCACTCCTCCAGCAGCTTCTTCGGCACCTCGGTCTGCACGAGGTGCTGGTGCTGGGTCGAGCCCTTACCCATTGCCTTGGTGGTCGCCGTGCGGCCCGAGGATGCGGCCAGCGCGGCATCACTGCGCGGGCCACCGACCAGGGTTTGCGGCGTGCGGTAGGGAGATTCGACGAGGCGCATCTTGCGCTGCAAGCGCGCCAGCGCCAGCATGCCGTCCTGCCGCAGCGCACCGGCGAATTCCTCGGCGGCGACGCCGTCGATCTGGTGTCCGCCATAGGTGATGAAGTTGAAGACGAAGCCCATCTTGCCGAGCTCTTCGGGGAAACGCTTCATCTCGTCATCGGTCATGCCCGTGGTGTCCCAGTTGAACGACGGCGAGAGGTTGTAGGCCAGCATCTGGTCGGGGAATTCGGCATGGATCGCCTCGGCGAACTGCCGGGCATCGGCCAGATCGGCGGTCTTCGTCTCCATCCAGAGGATGTCGGCGAACGGCGCCGCTGCCAGCGACTTGGCGATCGCGTAGGGAATACCGCCGCGGATCTGGTAGTAGCCCTCCGGCGTCTTGGCCAATTCGCAGTCCCACGGCGGATCAAGGCCCAGCTCCTTGGCCTTCTCACGGGCGGCGAACAGAGATGCACGCTCGGCGAACCGGCGCCAGTCCCCGGGGCTCATGTCAGCGGGCTCGTCCTCGCTCTCGCCGAATTCGAGCACCTCGGCCACGGCCTCTCCATAGGTCATCAGCCCGGCGTCGTCCTCCCAGGCGGCCACGAACCGCGACTCGACCTGATCGAAGAGATCGTCGATCGAGTGCTGCCCGTTCTCGCGCCACGCGTTGACGGCGTCGGAGACGAGCCCCTGGATGCCTTGGCGCTCGAGCCACGCGGTGGCGTTGGCGTACTCGGCGTCGGACATCGCATAGAGCAGGTGGCCGTTGAGTTCCTTGACTCCCAGCTCGTAGAAGCGCCGAACGAGTGCCAGGAAGCAGGCCTTGTAGGACGGGATGTTGAGGTTGGTGGCACCGAGCAGGAACGGCTGGTCGCGCTCGTCGGCGCGGCTGTCGAGCAGGTTGGCCGCTTCCGCGTCGGTGCGCGCCACGATGATGCCGGGCACCCGCATGACGTCGAGCTGGAAACGGGCGGCGTTGAGGCGCTTGATCTGTTCGTCCGACGGGACCAGCACCTTCCCGCCCTGGTGGCCGCACTTTTTGGTGCCCGGACGCTGGTCTTCGATGTGATAGCCCGGGACACCGACCTCGACGAACCGGCGGATCAGGTTGCGCACGTGCGGATCGCCACCGTGTCCGGTGTCGGCGTCGGCGATGATGAACGGCCGGAAGTCGTATTCCTTGGCCGCTTCGCGCTGCTGCTCGGTCATATGCAGCCGTTGATACTGCTGGTTGCGGTCGGCGGTCAGAAGCGCGCGCACGAGGACCGCGGCGTCGTCGGGAACCTGGCTCAGCGGGTAGCTGGCCAGGTCGGGCCCCGGGT
Organism: Mycobacterium sp. IS-2888; assembly: GCF_001954215.1. Classification (NCBI taxonomy): domain Bacteria; kingdom Bacillati; phylum Actinomycetota; class Actinomycetes; order Mycobacteriales; family Mycobacteriaceae; genus Mycobacterium; species Mycobacterium sp. IS-2888. The sequence goes on along the minus strand of NZ_MBET01000041.1, from coordinate 60,092 downwards.
CTTCGGTGGTGGAACCCTTGGCGGAGGTCGCCCAGCCGCCGAGGTAGATCCCCTCGATGCCCATCCGCTTCATGCTCACCGCCTGCCCCGGCGAGTAGGGCCCGAACGTCGTGATGCTCTTCTTGGCGGCGAAGAGTTCGCGCAGGCGCTTGTAGAACGCCCCAGCCGCTTCCCGCGCCACGGTGTAGTCGGTGGGGATCGTGCCGCGCTGCTCCGCTACTTGCCGGGCGGTGTAGAGGCGAATAATTCCGGCGAACCGCGGGTCGTCGAAGTATCGCTGCGTGGCGGCGACCTCTTGGTCGAACGGTGCGGGAACTTCAGTGTCCGCGTCGATGATGGCCATGAAATTACGCTCCTCTTCAGCACGATTCCGCTGAATGTGAGTCTATCCCCGGGTAACACGGTTCAATCATCGGTGGACGGAGCTCTTCGTGGGCAGCGCCGACGGACACGTGTTTGGCCGCAACGCGAGAATTGGCTCAGACCTGAAATAGCGTGGCGCCGAACATGATAGACATCGCGGCGGCCATCGCCGCATGAGCCGGCGTGGTGAGCGAACGCGACGAACGGTATGTCGAGCCGTCCGACCGCTTGATTCCCAGTCCTGACGCCCAGAATACGGTGGCGGCCACGAAGCCAACGAACCAGAACCAATTCATTGTCGCGATCCAGCCCGGCGACCCGGCCGTGGTCGACGCCGTCGTGTCAGCCATCTCCATACCCGCGTGGAGGTGCGTCGACGAGTGGTGCGGCAACACGAGCCCGTGGATGAACGCATACATCCACACCATCGCCAGCATCATCAGGGCGTGATATCCGTACACCGTCCGTAGCGGGACCGTTTCGGCTGGAACAAGGGCCAAGGTCACGAACCATAGGGCCGCCACCGCGAAGAACACCGCGGGCGCCGTCGCCGGAAGCTGCGCGCCCCACGGCCAGACCATCACCGCCATCGCCACTGCCATCGCGAAATGCAACCCACATCGGACGACCTCGGTCCACGATCGATGCCTACCGACGAGCGCGAGCCCCCACGCGGCGGCGCTCAGCGCGCACAGGCCCGTGACAACCCAAGAAAGCAACACGTCATCGATCATGCGATGTGACTGTCTGAATCAACTCGGTGACACTCCGTTCGTTGCGGATCCGTTGCCCGACGCGACCGCCGCGCTGCACCGGGCTGAACGCGCCCTCGTGCACACTACGACCCGGCCTTCGTGGCTGGGTGGGCCGGCACCCGGACCACCCGGCCGCGCAATCGTCAGCAAACGCGGTCGGCGATGAGTAAGGTCACCACCATGGAGGCGAAATTGCGCTTTGACCGCTGGTATGTGCCCTTGGCGGTTGCCGTGGGCATGGGACCCGAGCGCAGCGAGCTGCGCGTTGCAGGCGGTTCCTTGCACGTGAAGATGGGCTGGGCGTTTGAGGCCGATATCCCGTTGGCGTCCATCGCCACTGCTGAGGCAAAGGACGAGCGGGTGTTGGCCTGGGGCGTGCACTACTCGCGCGGACGCTGGCTGGTCAATGGTTCCGGGAAGGGCCTCGTGGCGTTGACGATCGAGCCACCAGTGGACGCGAAGGTCGTCTTCAGGTCGGTGCGGCTGCGCTCGCTGTGGGTGAGCGTCACCGACCCGGATGCCCTCATCGCCGCGTGCACCGCGGCCCGCGCCTAGCCGCGCTGCAGGTTCGCTCGTTCTCTCAACCAATTCCGCTGGCGACGAATGAATTCCGCGTCGACGATTTTTCCGTGCCCGGGGACATAGATCGCATCGGGTCCACCGAGCGCGAGCAGCCGATCAAGGGTTGCCGGCCAGGCCGCCACATCGGAGTCGGCATCGATCGCCGGCTTCGCGGACTCCTCCACGAGGTCGCCCGTGAACACGAGGGCCCGGCCGTCGTCGCCGGCAGCGCTGGGCACCATCACGACCAAGTCCGAAGCGGTGTGTCCGCGGCCCAGGTAGGCGATCGTGACCGTGCGATCGCCTAGGTCGATGACGGCGTCGCAGACCGCATGGTCTGGCGTCCGCAATGCCGCGATGGCGCGGTCGATTTCGCGGGCATCCGCGCCATGGTCTAGGGCATCAGCGCGAATCAGGTCGGTGGATGACGACAGATACTCGACAACCTCTGGTGCGCAGTAGATCTCGGCTCCGGCAAACATCGCGGAACCCAAGACGTGGTCGAAGTGCTTGTGGGTCAACACGATATGTGTGACCGAACGGCTGGCTAGCTGCCGAATGTCGGCGTCGATCGCGGCGCCTTCGGTGAGCGAGCTGCCGGTGTCGACAAGCAGTGCTCCCGAACGGCCAAACACCAGCCCGACCGTGACGTCGCAGAACTTCAGCCGGCAGCGATACGCATTGACCCTCAGCCGTTCCCACCGGAAATGCACAGACTAGGACGGTAATGGCCGGGAGGGCGCCGACAAAGTCGCTCAGCCCCGCCGCAACACGGCCGCGCCGTACCACTCGCATGCAATCAACGCGAGTCCGACATCGACTCGGTCGTCGATCGGCCGTCCACGCCTGGCCACCGCTCTCTCGACGCCCGACTTCACGATGCTGGGATCCGCGCTGAGTTCTTCTGTCTGGGCGTCGTAGCCCGAGCCGGATCGCAGGAATTCCCGCAGGGTGTTCCGCAGGCCGGCGTCGTCGTCGGTGTCGGACGCCAACGGACCAAGCACGTCGGCCACCCATTCGCGGACCTCGTCGATGCCCGCGCCGAGCAGCGCCGGCGCGATGATGCCGGGGTCGGTGGCGGCGACCAGTACCCTCTCCGTGCCGCGGGAGCGCGACGCCGTCCGCGCGCGTTGTGCCTGGCGGTGGGATCGCCGGAATCCTTTGACGCCGGATCCGATCGCTCCGATCGCGACGTTGGGCGCATCTGCCCGCGAGCGCACGAACTGGCGGATTTTCGCGACGACGTCGCCCGGCGCTGAGCGGTACGGCAGCCAGACCCACGCGCCGCCCGGATCGGTGACCAACAGTGCGCTTGCCGAGGTGTCGACGGTCTTCGCCAGGTCGCGAACGAACCGCTGCAGGCGCGCGAACTCCTCGCCAGCCGGGTCGCCATCGGGATACCACACGATGACAGCAAGGTGCTGGCAGCTCAGCGGATACCCGATTGCCGTGGACGCGGCGTCGACGTCGATCGGTGCGTCGTCCTCGAGCAGGTCTCGCACCCGCATGTCGCGGGCAGTACTCCGATTTTCCAGCAGCGACTGGCGCTCGCCCTGATAGGCCGCGAGGGATTGCAGTTCCACCGCGTCGACGTACTTCAACAGCGCCTTGGTGATCACCTGGATGACCGCAACCCTCGCCGCCGGTTCCAGGCCCAACGCTTGCAGCTCGGCGAACACCAGCTCGGTCATCCGGCGTTGCCCCAGTCGGTGCGCGCGCATCATGGCATGCGGCGAAACGTCGTGCTGGGCAAGGCGTGTGGCGTACTCGATCGCCGCCGGCGGCGCCTTGACCTTCTCCACCCCGACGCTGTGCAGCAGCGCGTGCAGGATTGTCTGCAGGTGATCCCGGATCGCCCGATGCATCAGCTCGGTCATTCGCTCGTCGCGGGGAAGTTCGGCAATGTTGTCCTCGACAGTGGTGGATATGGCTGCGCCGATCTCGGTGACCCGCTCGCTCAGCCGAGTGGCGACTGCCGCCATGTCGCTGTCCACATCAACCTCGTCGTCGCTGTCTGATTAGTCTCACTAACGGTAGATCGCCCGTGGTCCGATCCGAAGCGACACGGCCGCGCCATTTTCCTCGCCGCGCCATTTATTTACTTGATTGACATGTCGGGAATTTCCGACATATGGTGTCGTCCATGGCCGCTTCCGACCGCATCTTTCTCGCTCTGGCCAACCCGGTGCGGCGGGAACTGCTGGAAATCCTTACCCGACAGCAACTGTCGGCGGGGGAACTAAGCGACCGGTTCGAGCTGAGCCGCCCCGCCGTCGCCGAGCACCTCAGGGTGTTGCGCGAGGCCGGGCTGGTCGCCGACGAACCGCGGGGCCGGCATCGCATCTACCGCCTGACCGCGGAGCCGTTGGCGGAGCTCGGCGAGTGGCTGCATCCATTCGAGAAGTTCTGGCGCGGACGGCTGGCCGCGCTCGCCGAGGCAGCAGAGGAGCTGGAATGACGGAGACTTCGACGCCCGCGACCATCCGTGTCGACCAATTCGTGGCCGCTCCGCCCGCCAAGGTGTGGCGGTTGCTGACCGAACCCGAGCTGATGCGGCTCTGGTGGGCTGAGGGCCAGGTCGCCGCGGTGGTCGGCCACCAATTCACGCTCGACATGCCGGGATATGGCAAGCAACCCTGCAAGGTGCTGGAGGTCGATCCACCGCACCGCTTCGTCTACACGTTCACGCCGGCCTGGACGCTGACCTGGCGTCTCGAGGAGGAAGGTACGGGCACCCGAGTGTTCTTGGAGCACAGCGGCTTTGATCTGGACGACAAGCGTATGGCCGACGCCTTCAATCGCATGGGATCCGGGTGGCGTGACGTCGTGCTCCCCCGCCTTGCCAACATTGCCGTGGAGGCCTGACACGATGCGCGCGGTCGTCATCACAAAACACGGTGACCCCTCGGTGCTGCGGGTCGAGCAGCGGCCGGACCCCGCCCCACCCGGCCCGGGTCAACTCCGGGTCGCGGTGCGCGCGGCGGGGGTGAACTTCGCCGACCACATGGCCCGCGTCGGCCTCTATCCGGACGCACCCAAGCTTCCGGCGGTCGTCGGCTACGAGGTCGCCGGGACCGTCGAGGCCGTCGGTGACGGCGTCGACCCGGGACGCGTCGGTGAACGGGTGCTCGCGGGAACGCGATTCGGCGGCTACGCCGAGATCGTCAACGTCGCGGCCACCGACTCCGTCGCGATCCCCGACGCACTCACCTTCGAGCAGGGCGCCGCGGTGCCCGTCAACTATGCGACTGCGTGGGCGGCCCTGCACGGTTACGGGTCCCTGCGCGCCGGCGAGCGGGTCCTGGTCCACGCCGCGGCGGGCGGGGTCGGCATCGCGGCCATCCAATTCGCGAAGACCGCCGGGGCCGAAGTGCACGGCACGGCGTCGCCCGGCAAACACCAGAAGCTCGCCGAGCTGGGCGTCGACCGCGCGATCGATTATCGCCGCGACGGCTGGTGGCAGGGGCTGGGCCCCTACGATCTGGTCCTCGACGCCCTCGGCGGAACATCGCTGCGGCGGTCTTACGACCTGCTGCGCCCCGGTGGAAGGCTTGTGGGATACGGCGTTTCGGCGCTGCAGCAGGGTGAGAAACGCTCGCTGCGCCGGGCGGCTCCACAGGCGCTGTCGATGTTGCGCGGCTTCAACCTGCTCCGCCAGCTGGAGGACTCGAAAGCCGTGATCGGCCTGAACATGCTGCGGCTGTGGGACGACCGCGGCACCCTGGAGCCCTGGATCACGCCGCTGAGCCAGGCGCTGCACGACGGGACGATCTCACCGATCGTGCACGCGGCCGTTCCGTTCGCCGAAGCGCCCGAGGCGCATCGCATACTGGCTGCGCGGGAGAACGTCGGCAAGGTCGTGTTGGTGCCCTAGGGTTCGCTGGAGCTTTGCGGGCCGGGTTTCAACGCCGCCGCATTGGTTATGCGTCCAAGCATGGCTGTCTCTGATTCACGCGAAGTCGTCATCGAGGCGACGCCCGACGAGATCCTGGACGTCCTTTTCGACATCGAATCGCTGCCCGAGTGGTCCTCGGCCCATCAAAAGGTCGAAGTGCTGGAGCGCGACGACCAAGGCCGACCAAGCAAATCGCGGCAGGTCGTCAAGATCGTCGGCGTCAGCGACGAACAGGTACTGGCCTACTCCGTGCATGACGACGGGGTGAGCTGGTCACTGGTCAGCGCCAAGCAACAACGCGCGCAGGACGGCCGCTACACGCTGACGCCCGAAGGCGATTCCACCCGCCTCCGCTTCGAGCTCACGGTCGACCCCACCGTGCCCATCCCCGGGTTTCTCGTCAAGAAGGGCGCAAAGGGATTGATGGAAACGGCGACCGAGGGCCTGCGGAAGCGAGTGCTCAAGGTCAAGGGAGACGGCAAGTAGCCGCCACCCCTGTCTTTCTGGCCCTGTTTCCTGGCCCTGTTTTCTGGGACCCCTGTTCTCTGGATAGCCGGTTGACGACACTGGGTGGTATGGAAACCTCGGGTCGCACACCTCGTCCAATCGCATCGGCCTGCCTGGGCCTGGCAGCGCTGGTGATGCTGGCCGGCTGCGGTGGCCACGATAACGCTCGGACTAATGCTCGAACGACGGCGCCACCGGCCCCGCAAGCGACGACGGCCGGCCAGTCCATGCCCCAAGCGCCGTCGACCGGACCACTGACCATTACGAGCCCCGCGTTCGCCGACGGCGCGCCGATCCCGGTGCAGTACACCTGCAAGGGCGCCAAAACGGCGCCGCCGTTGGCCTGGTCGGCGCCGTCGGGGGGCACGCTCGTCGTCGACGACCCCGACGCCCCGAGCGGGCCCTACGTGCACTGGATCGTGGCCGGAATCCCCTCCGGGTCCGGCAGCACCGCGGACGGTCAAACACCCGCCGGAGCAACCACTCTGGCGAATTCGAGCGGCGGTCCGGCTACGCGGCGCCGTGTCCGCCAGCGGGCACGGGGACACATCATTACCGGTTCACTCTCTACCAGCTGCCGCCCACGTTCCAACTGCCGGCGGGAGCGACCGGACCGCAAGCGGCGCAAGCGATAGCGCAGGCCGCAACGGCACACGCCGTCCTCACCGGCACATTCGGAGCCTGACGGGGGGCGCCATGCCGATGCCGCCGGCGTTAGATGTAATGAAGGCAATACAATTCGGCCAACTGGTAAACGCAACCTACGCGACACCTCCCAGCGATTTGACGAACGCGGCCGGCCAGGAGTTGAGCGCTGGCGGCGTCGACTACACCGTCGTCACGACGATCTACGCCAACGATCTGGCGACCGACATGAACCCGATCCGGGCCGCCGACGAGGTTTCCATCGGGCTGATGTGTCAGGTCAATCAAGCCGGCGATGTGGTCATCGCGATTCGGGGCACCGAAGGAATCCTGGAGTGGATTCACGACGTCGAGTTCGATCTGGTGCCGTGCCCATTTCTGGCCGGCGCCGGCCACACGGAAGACGGCTTCACCGAAATGTACGAGTCGCTGACGACGGGGACCGCGCCGGGTTCGCCGGCCGTGGTCAATGCGCTTGCGACGCTTGCGTTCCCGCGGCCCGTCACTTCGGTGACGATCTGCGGGCACAGCTTGGGCGGAGCGCTCGCGACCCTGCTTGCACTCGACGTCGCGGCGAATACGCGTTTCAAGGCTCCGGCCGTCTACACCTATGGCAGCCCGCGCACCGGGGATTCTCTGTTTGCCAGCACCTACGACCAGGTGGTGCTCAACTCGTATCGGATTGCCAATCGCCTCGACATCGTCCCGGCATTGCCCCCTCCGATCAACTACGAGCACGTGCTCAATCCGTATGAGCTGAACCCGATCCGACTGACGCCGCTTCCGCCTAAGACCCTCGTCAAATCCACTGTGGCGTGCGAACATTCGCTCCCGACCTACCTGTATCTGCTGTCGCTGCAATCCGGTGGTCCGGTACTTTCCCTCGAGTCCGCCTGCAAACCCTGAACGACACGCCTAACCCGTTCGGGCTGCCAACCGAAGCAACGCGCGGCGCAACTGCTTGTCGGGCTTGCCGTTGGCGAGCTCGACAAGGGCGATCTCGGCGACCGCGGCGACCAGGAGCACCGCGATCGGTTCGGGTGGCGTCCATCCAAGCGCCGCCAAGTCGGGCGCTATCAGCGTGGCCGCGCTCTTATTCCGGGTCGCGACCAAATCGCTCAGTCCGGCCTCGGTGCGTGACTGGACGAGCAATGCTTTGGTGGCCGGGTCGGACAAGCAGCCGTCAAGATAGGTGTTCATCCCCGCCTCGAGCCGGTCGCGGCCGGGCGGTAGGTCGGCCATGGCCGCGGCGATCGATTCTTCCAACTGGTCGTGAAACCGAGCGTGCAGCGCCCGCACGTATTCGGCCCGGCTGGGCCAGTGCTGATAGAAGCTGCCTTTTGCCATCCCGGCCTCGGCAACGATCGAGTTGACGGAGATCCGGGCCAGGTCGGCGGTCCCCAACAGCCGGCGTCCAGCATCCAGCAGCGCATTACGGCCCGGCTCGGGCGATCTCACCGCAAGCCCGCTTTGCGCTGGCTGCGGCGGGCCAGCATTTCGCCGTACTGCTCGCACACGTGAATGACGCCGGTCAGTTGATACGTGATCCACCCCTTATGCGTGGACGGGAGGTTCTTCTCGAACAGCCGATGGCCGATTATCTGCATGGCCCATCCCCCGATGAACATCGGGGCACCGACCTTCGGCTTGGCGAACATCAGCGGCAGCCCGGCCGCGATGATCGGCGTCCCGACGAGGTGGGTAACCCGGACCCCCTTCGAGGTGTGTTGCGTGCGGTAGTAGGCCATCTTGTCCGCGAACGGCGCTTCGGGAGGTGGGGCGTGCCGCATCTCGATTCCCTCCTTGTCAGGGCGTGTCTACCGTTGTACTGTACGGAATGACCGACCAGTCGGTCAACAGAGTCGAGAGGAACTCCCATGCCGACTATCCAAACCCGGGCAGGCCGTGTTGCCTACAGCGAATTAGGCAGTGGGCCAACGGTTTTGCTCCTACACGCGATATTGCACGACAGGCATGACTTCGACCCGATCGTCGACACGCTTGCCCGCCGCTACCGCACCATCGCAGTGGATTGGCCCGGCCACGGCGACTCGGATCCCGTCGACCCAGCAATCGAGCCCAGCGCGTCGCTCTTCGCCGACGTGCTCGAAGATCTTGTCGACGGTCTCGGCCTGACGAAGGTTGTGTTGGTCGGCAATTCGGTCGGCGGGTTCGCGGCCGCGCGGCTGGCGATCACCCGCCCCGAATGCGTCGCCGGTCTGGTTCTGGTCAACACCGGCGGCTTCGTACCGTTGAACGCACCAGCCCGCACCTTTTGCCGGGTGCTCGGCACGCCGGCCGTGTTTCGCCGGGCCGCTCCCCCGTTTGTCCGCGGCTACATGAAGTCCAAGACCGACAACGACCGGCAGATCGTCGAGCGCGCGATCGCCGCGGCGAAAACGGCCGAGGGCGTTCGCCTCGCAACAGGACTTTGGCGCAGCTTCCCGGCTCCTGCACACGATTTGCGAAGTCGTGCCGCTGATTTGACCGCGCCCACGCTCATCGTGTGGGGTAAGAAGGACATCGCGATACCGCTGCGCGCTGGGCGCGCGACCCATGACGCCATTGGCGGTTCCCGCCTCGAGATCCTCGACACCGGGCACGTGGTGTTCTCGTCGGATCCGGACGGTTTTCTCGCCGTGGCCGAACCGTTCTTGGAATCTTTGACCCCTCAATACAGGGGTGACCAGGCCGACGTCCGCAGCAATCGGCTCTCCCACTGATCCCGATACTTCAGGGCCTCATACATGTAGCTGCCGGGCGCGCGGTGCTCGGGCGGCGTCTCGGTGGTCAGCAGATGCACGAGCGCCGCGTAGTTGTTGGCGTCCTCAATCTTCTGCCACAGCATCGCTTCTCGTCGCCGATAGCTCCCGTGCGCAATCTGGAAGCACGCTTGGATATCCAGGATCCGCATCCCCGGCGGGGCTTTCGAGAGCAGCCGGTAGTAGATCTCGTCCCACGAGCGGATGTAGTCGTCCAGTGGCGCGTCGGGCCAACCGGTGTCCTCCATGAAGAGGCTCAGCGGATGGGTCGCGCCATCGGTGGGCACGGTGGTCAGGTCCACCGACTGAAGCGGTGACCAGGCGACGGGCAGCATGAGCTTCCCCGTCACCTCGTGGCGCAGGTTGTCCAGTTCGCGCATCCATGGCCGGAGGTCGCCGCTCTGGGCGCGCTGTGCCAGACGCTCCCAAGCGGCGCCGCCGGTGATGCCGGTGATGGTGACCACGTTGTAGGAGACGCCGCTGCCATGAGCGTGGTTCGTGTACCAGAGCAGCCGGGCGTCGTCTTCTTTGGCCAGTGTGGGCATCCAGCCCTCGCGGTAGGCGGCCTCGAATTCTTCCTCTCGGGCGCCGACCACTTTGTGGGTCTCATGCAGAAACAACACGTGGACTCCCTGGGTTCAACCATCGTCCGCGATGAGCGCGACGAGCTGGCGGCGGTCGATTTTGCCGGTCGCGTTGTAGGGAATGTGGTCGACGATCGCGAGTCGCTCGGGAAGCTTGAAGTATGCGATCGCCTTTCGGCAGTGCGATCGAAGTTCCTCGAGTGTGACTGGGGCACAAGCCACTACCGCGGCACCCACCCGCTGGCCGAGCTCGTCGTCGGCGATTCCGGCGACCGCGGCATCGCTGACCGCGGGATGAGAACGCAACGCCTCTTCGACTTCGATCGGCCCAAATTTCTCACCCCCGCGGTTGATGGTGTCACTCAGCCGGCCGCTCGGGAAGATGTAACCGTCGGCATCCTGGCGTGCGAGGTCGCCGGTGTGCAACCAGCCACCGGTGACGTTCTGGGCGGTGTTCACCCACAGCTCGCCGACCGCTCCCACTTCGACGTCGCGGCCCGTGTCGGGGTCCACCACGCGCACCTCGACTCCGGGTAGCGGTCGGCCGACGGATCCGGCGCGGGCGGGGTCACGGTGATCGTCGGGCATCAGGGTCGTGTAAGCGCCGAGGGTCTCGGTCTGGCCGAACACGTTGGCGAACGCCACATGCGGCAGCGCGGCCATTGCCCTGCGCACCAAGCTGATTGGTGCGGCGGCGGCCCCGTAGGCGATGGCGACGAGAGACGTCAGATCGGTGTTCGCGAAGTCGGGGTGGTCGAGGATCCGCTGCAGCATGGTCGGCACCAGGAATGTCGTGCTGACCCGATGCTGCGACACCAGACGAAGCCACTCGCCGGCGTCGAACCGCGTTTGCACCACCGACGTGTTGCCCGAATACAAGCTACCGAGTGTGCCAAGCGCGCCGCCGACGTGAAAGAAGGGGACGCACATCATCCCGACGGATGGTGGGACGTCCGCGCGGAATGGCGCCGTCATCCCCCGGATTCGCATCGTGAGCTGTCGGGCGGTGATGGCGACGGCCTTCGGGAGTCCGGTTGTCCCGCTGGTGAAAAGGATCAAGGCGTCCCGGTCGGCGAGGGTGTCGGCGTCGGCGAGGGTGTCGGGGTCGGCGGCAGGTTCGACGCCGTCGCCGTCGAGCAGGTCGGCGTCGGTCAACACCGTGGGTGCGCCGGCTTCGCGAAGCCGGTCGGCGTACTGCTCCCCCGCGACCGCCACGTCGGCACAGCCCGCGTTCTTCAGCAGGCCCCGCAGCTCGGGCGGAGTCAGCGCCGGGTTCATCAGCGCAGCCGCGGCGCCACGTCGCGGCGCCGCGAGCAATGTCGCGATGGACAGCAGGCTTCCGCCGTCGACGACCGCGACGCGCTGCCCCGCCCCCACCCCGTGGGCGGCCAGCCCGGCGGCGCAGTTCCGCACGGCCGCCGCCAGCTCGCGGTAGCTGATCGCGCGCCCGTCGACGATGAGCGCCGCGCGGCCCGGATCGCCGCTCGCCGCCGCGTCGAGGATCGTCCCGATGTTCATGCGCGGCTCAGTAATCAATAGAGCGGCGACCACTCGGACGTGCGCAGCAGCCGGCTGGTCCACTGATCGCGCAAATCCAAGGCGTCATGCATCCACGTGCCAGGGGCACGGTACTCGGCGGGGATGTGGCTGCGGAGCAGGTCGAGCAGCGCCTCGGGCCGACTGATTCGCTGCATCAGGATCACCTCGCGGCGCAGGTGGCTGCCGAGCGCGGGCTGAAATGCCGCATGCATCTTCAGCATTGACGACGGCTGCTCAAGGCTCCTGGCGTACACCTCGCCGCAGCGGACGATGTATTCCTCGAACTTGTCCTCGTAGGGCCACATGGTGTCTTCCATGTAGAGGGTCATCTCGTGTTCTCGGCCATCGGCGGGGACCGCGTCGAAGTCGACCTCCCGAAGCGGCGACCATGGCAGCGGCATCAGCAGCTTCGCGTCGACCTCGTGGCGGAGCTCGTCGAGGTTGCGCATCCACTCCTGCAGGTCGCCTTTCTGGACCCGCAGCGTCAGTCGCTCCCACGCGGCTCCGTCGCGAACGGCGGTCACCGTGACGACGGTGTAGGCGGGTCCACTGCCGTGTGCCTGGTTGGCGTACCACAGCAACCGGGCATCGTCGCCCGCGGCGAGTATCCGCATCCAGCCGTCCCGGAACGCCGCTTCGAAGTCGTCTTCGGCGCGGCCGCGCACCTTGTGTAGTTCGTGCATGAAAAGCACGCGGAGACCTCCCGTTCGCGGCGCTGTGGGCTCAACGCCGCTCAACGGACGTTAGCCCCCGGCCGTTTTCCACGTCCAGGGTTGGTTTGGCATATGCCCAATTACCCGAGGAGTACACGACGCGAGTGGCCTGGACAGTTCAGTTGAGAATCTGGTTTGCTCAACTCGGTACCGTCCTTACCGGGCAGGAGTTCGCGGATGGCCCGAGTCAATGTGCCGGATGGCCCCGGCGGCGAGGCCGCGATGATCTGGACGCTGCGACCGCAGCTTGGCGGCATGGTCGAGCGGATGATCCGCGGGGCATACCAGCAGAGCATCCTGCCGGCCGACGAGCGCGAGCTGGCCAGGATGCGGATCGCGCAGATCAACGATTGTGTGGCGTGCTCAGATTTTCGCGCGCAGTCCATATTGGATGCCGGCCCGGACGCCGGTGTCGCGCCGGAGCTCTACGACAATGTCGCCGCATACGCCAGCTATCCGGGCTATACGGCGCGCCAGCGTCTCGCCATCGAATTCGCCGAGCGCTTCGCCACCGCGCACGCGTCGATAGACGATGCCTTTTTTGAGCGCCTGCGGGCGTTGTTCTCCGACGAGGAGATTCTCGATCTCACGCTGTGCGTCGCGGTATTTCTCGGACTGGGACGTTCCTTGACGGTGCTCGGTGTCGATCAGTCCTGCGCAATCGACCTTTAAACCAGCACAGGACCAGCACGAACCAGCATCGGACCAGCATCGGACCAGCATCGGGCCAGCATCGGGAAGGAACCAATGGACATCGCCACGGTCGACGAACTGCTGAGTACCACGCGCGCGGTGCGCAGGCGGCTCGACCTGAACCGGCCCGTCGGTCGCGGAGTGATCCTCGAGTGCATACGGCTGGCGATGCAGGCCCCCACGGCGAGTAACGCGCAGGACTGGCGATGGCTGGTGATCACCGATCCCGACAAGCGCGCCGCAATCGGCGAGATCTATCGCAGCGTCGGCGCCGATTATCTTGCGTACGCGGCCAAGGAGGCCTCGGATCCGCAGACCCAGCGCGTGTACGCCGGCGCGCTGGCCCTGACCGAAACGCTAGCCAGGGTGCCCGTCCACGTCATCCCCTGCCTGGACAACCGCATCGACAACTCCACCCTGCTGAGTGCCGCGTCGGCGTGGGCATCGATCATCCCAGCGGGCTGGAGCTTCCTGCTCGCTCTGCGGTCCCGCGGGTTGGGCTCGGTGTGGACGACGATGCACCTGGCCAAGGAGCAAGAGGTGGCCGAGGTGCTCGGAATTCCGCCGACGGTGACGCAGGCGGCGCTGTTCCCGGTCGCCTACACGATCGGCACCGACTTCCGCCCGGCCTCGCGACCGCCCGCGGAAACGGTTACCTACTGGGACAGCTGGGGAGAAGGCTGATGCAGTCCTACACCGTGCGATTCCATGTCGATGCGCCGCCGCGGAAGGTCTGGCGGGTGTTGCATCCGCCCGTACCACCGGACGCGCCGCGTCCGCGGGTCCTCACGTGGCCCACCGGCAGCATGGAGATCCTGAACGAAGGCAACGAGGCGGGCGAGGGTCTGGTTCGCACCTGCATCTTCCCGGTACCCAAGTACCTGTTGTCGGGCGGCAAAGGGCGGTCGTGGGAAAGCGTCACCGAGGCGGAGATCTACAAGCTGTCGCGCTACGTCGCGGTCGGCGCGCCGCTGTGGTCGCGCGCGGAGGGTTATCACCAACTCGAGGAACAGCCCGACGGCACCACGGTGCTGACCTTCCACGAGACCTATCACGCCTACAACCCGGTGCTGCGTTTCTTCCTCGAGCGTGCCGTGCACGCAAGGATTTCCCGAGACAATCTCGACACCTACGAGCACGCGCTCGGCTACGCCGGCAAGGTCCGCAGGCTGACCTAGCTACATGAAATAGGCTGCCGGCCCCGGTACGCTGCTGTTCTATGTGGTTTAACGCGCCAGCATCTGTTGCGGCACGGTTCGGCGCCGCGGCGCTGGTCATCGCGGGCTGGGCGGTGTCCGCGGGCGTTGCCTACGGCGATCCGGAGCCGGCGCCCGAGCCGTCACCGGCGGAGCCGCCGCCAGCGGCACCCGCGTCCGGGCCGAAGACAAGCATCGACCACGACGGCACGTTCGCGGTGGGGACCGACATCGCGCCGGGCACCTACAGCACGGCGGGACCGGTCGCCAACGGCACGTGCTACTGGAAGCGGATGGGCAATCCCGACGGCAACCTCATCGACAATTCGATGAGCAAGAAGCCGCAGGTGGTTCGCATCGAGCCGACCGACAAGGCGTTCAAGACGGATGGCTGCCAGCCCTGGCAGCAGACGGATGGTGCGCCGCCTCCCGACGCGTCCGGGCCGGCCGCGGGGGCCCAACTGCAAGGTATTCTCGGCATCCTCAACGGGATGCTCCCAAACGGCCAGCAAGCGCCTCATTCCTGATCGCTGACGCCGTGGCCAGTGCGCAGCGGATTGTCGTGATCGGTGCCGGCGTCAGCGGATTGACGTCGGCGATATGTCTCGCCGAAGCCGGTTGGCCGGTGCGGGTGTGGGCGCAGGCAATGCCTCACCAAACGACCTCGATCATCGCCGGCGCCGTGTGGGCGCCGCCGCGACCGGCCGAACGGGCCAACGAAACCCTGGCCTGGACCCAGCATTCCCTCGGCGTCTTCCGGGAACTGGCCGCCATCCCCGGTACCGGCGTGCGCATGGCGCCGGCGATCGCCGTCGGCGAATTGACCGGGGCCGAGGCGATGTCGTCGGCGGCCGCGCTGATCCCCGACCTGCGTCCGGCCGATGCGGCCGATCTCCCCGAGGACTTCGGCACCGGATTTCGCGCCACCTTGCCGATGATCGACATGCCGCAATACCTCGACTACCTGACCGATCGACTCACCGCGGCCGGCGGCGAAATCGAAACCCGTACGGTGCGAACACTGGCCGAGGTCGCCGACGCCGCGCCGATAGTGGTCAACTGTGCCGGCCTCGGGGCCGGGGCGCTGGCGGGCGACGACACGATGCGCCCGCTGTTCGGCCAGCATGTCGTGCTCACCAATCCCGGTTTGCAGCAACTGTTTCTGGAAATCAACGCTGGCCCGGAATGGACCTGCTATTTCCCCCACCCGCAGCGTGTGGTGTGCGGCGGCATCAGCATTCCCGGGCGGTGGGACACCACTGCCGACCCCGAGGTCAGCGAACGAATCTTGCTGCGCTGCCGCAAGATCGAGCCGCGGCTTGGCGAGGCCGAAGTGATCGAGACCATCACCGGGCTGCGTCCCGATCGTCCATCGGTGCGAGTCGAGGCCGAACCGCTCGGCTCGGCGCAATGCGTCCACAACTACGGGCACGGCGGCAATGGCGTGACCTTGTCGTGGGGATGCGCGCGCGACGTCGTGCGTCTGGTCACCGAGCGGGAGACATTGTGAGCATCGATTACGCCCTGCACGCACACATCGCCACCATCACGATCAACCGCCCCGAGACCCGCAACTCGCTGGACATGGAACATTTCCGCGACTTGGCCCACGCCTGGGCCGCCTTTCGCGATGACGCCAGCGCCTGGGTCGCCGTGGTCACGGGCGTCGGACGGGATTTCTGCACCGGTGCCGACTTGAAGAAATTCATCCCGGAACTCACCGGCGACCTGCCGCAGCCCGCGGGCTGGAACAAGGACGACGCCATCCACGCCGTCTTGCACCGCTTCCCCGTATACAAGCCGATCATCGCGGCGGTGAACGGTACCTGCGTGGCGGGCGGCTTCGAGATGTTGGGCTGCACCGACATTCGAGTGGCCGTGCCCGAGGCGCGATTCGCGGTGATGGAGCCCAAGCGCGGCCTGTTCGCCGGCGGCGGAAGCACGGTGCGCCTGCCGCGCCAGCTGCCCTACGCGCTGGCGATGGAACTGCTGCTGACCGCCGACATGGTCGACGCGGAGCGAGCCCTGGCCATGGGGCTGCTCAATCGCGTGGTGCCGGCGGATCAGCTGATGGAGACAGCGTATGACTACGCCGAGCGCATCGCGGCCAACGCGCCGCTGGCGGTGTTTGCGACGAAGCAGTCGGCGGTCGAGGGCCTGGCGCTCGACCTCGAGTCGGCGTACGAGAACGAGACCCGGCACAGCGACCGCGTTTTCGCGACGGAAGACGCGAAGGAAGGACCGCGTGCCTTCGCCGAGAAGCGGCCGCCGCGGTGGCGGGCCCGCTGACGATTACCGGTTCGTGACCCGGCGGACGTCGCGGCTCAGCAGCGACAGCAGCCAGCTCACAATCGACAACGCGATCGCCGCCCAGATCGCGGTCCACCAGAAGTGATCGATCTGCAATCCCCAGTGGGTGGTGTGTTCGGTGATCCGGGCGGTGATCCACAGCATCAACGCATTGACGACGATGTGGAAAAGGCCAAGCGTCACGATGTACAGCGGGATCGAGAGGATCTGGACGATCGGCTTGATGATCGCGTTGACCAGACCGAAGATGACGGCGACGACGAAGATGATGCCGATCTTCTCCAGCGTCGTATGGCCGCCCACGAAGGTCAGCCCGTGGACGAGCTGGGTGACCACCCACAACGCAAACCCCGTCAGCGCGGCGCGAATGAGGAAGGGGCCCATAGCCGTCAGTTCAGCCCGTAGAAGCGCTGCGCGTTCAGGCCGCCGATCTTTTCGCGGGCCTCCTCGCTGATGTCGGGGCGGGTCCGCAAATGCTTGGTGCTCTCCGGCCATTCGCCGTCCCAATGCGGGTAATCGCTGGCGAACATGATGAAGTCGGAGCCGAGCACGTCGATCACGCCGGGCAGGATCGGCTCCTCCGGTTCGCAGGTCACGAAGATGTTGCCCGCCTGCAGATACTCGTGTGGGTCGCGGCGCCAGCCGCGTTCGACCCAGTCGCCCCGCTTCTCGTAATGCTCGTGCAGCCGGTCCATGAAGAACGGCACCCAGCCCGCCCCCGCTTCGAGGAAGGCGACCCGCAACTGCGGATGCCGCTCGAAGACGCCGCCGGAGACCATCGCCGTCATCGCGGTCATCTGGTCGAAGGGAAAGCTGATGCAGTGCACCTGAATGTAATTCGTGAAGCGGTCAACGCCGATCTTCGGCAGGTGGATGCCGGGGGCGCCGTGAATGCCCAGCGGCATTCCGAGCTCCACGGCGGCCGCGTAGAACGGGTCGAGGTCCGGATGGTCGAGGTTGCGGGTCTTGAGCGCGGGCGGGACCAGGGTCGCCACCAGTCCGAGCTCCTTGGCCTCGGTCATGACGTCGATGGCCGCTTGGCCGTGCTCGATCGGGGTGACGGCGACACCGCGCAACCGGCCGCCCGACGAGGCGCAGAAATCGGCGATCCACTGGTTGTAGAGCCGTGAGAATCCGGCGGCGAACTCGGGATCCTCGAGGCTGGGCGCGCACAGCCCAAGGCTGGGATAGAGCACCATCGTGTCGATGTGATCGCGGTCGGCGTCGCCCAGCACGCCCTCCGGTGAGCGGCAATTGAGGTCGGCCGCCTTGCTGATCCCGTGCTCGGGCGGGCACCCCGCGCCGGGACCGCGGTCCTCCGGATAGTTGCGGCCCTCGAACGTCAGGCTGGGCCGCCCGTCGGTGCTGGGTTTGATGTATTCCGGCCAGCGTTTGATCGCCTCGATCGCCAGCGAGGGGTTCTCGGCAACGTGTCCATCGGCGTCGATGATTCGCATGTTCGGTCAACTTACTCTCGCGCAGCGCCGCCTGGTACTGCACGATGCTCAAGTGACCACACAGAGTCGTCAAAATAATCCCCGCCAGAAGATGACCGCCGACCAGCGAAATTCATTCGTCGCCGCGTTGTTGGGCTGGACGATGGACGCCTTTGACTACTTCATCGTGGTGTTCGTCTATGCCGACATCGCAAAGACTTTCCACCAGAGCAAGACCGAGGTCGCGTTCATCACCACGGCGACACTGGTGATGCGCCCGGTCGGCGCGCTGCTGTTCGGGCTGTGGGCCGACCGTGTCGGCCGGCGGCTCCCGCTGATGGTCGACGTGATGTTCTACTCCGTGGTGGGTTTCCTGTGCGCGTTCGCACCCAACTTCACCGTGCTGGTGATCCTGCGCGTGCTCTACGGCATCGGCATGGGCGGCGAATGGGGGCTGGGCGCCGCGCTGGCCATGGAGAAGGTGCCCGTCGAGCGACGCGGATTTTTCTCCGGGCTATTACAGGAGGGCTACGCCTTCGGCTACCTGCTGGCCAGCGTGGCGTCGCTGGTGGTGATGAATTGGCTTGGGCTGTCGTGGCGCTGGTTGTTCGCCCTGAGCATCATCCCGGCCCTGATCAGCCTGATCATCCGCTATCGCGTCGAGGAGTCCGAGGTTTGGGAGGCGGCGCAGGACCGAATGCGGCTCACCAGCACCAGGATTCGCGACGTCCTGCGCGAGGGCGCGATCATCCGTCGGTTCGTCTACCTGGTGCTGCTGATGACCGCCTTCAACTGGATGAGCCACGGAACCCAGGACGTCTACCCCACCTTCCTGGGCGCGACCGCCAACCAGGGCGCGGGTCTGTCCAGCGTGACCGTCAAGTGGATCGCCGTGGTCTACAACATCGGGGCCATCACCGGCGGGCTGTTCTTCGGCACGCTGTCACAACGGATCAGCCGGCGCTACACCGTGGTCTTCTGCGCGCTGTTGGGCCTGCCGATCGTGCCGTTGTTCGCCTATTCGCGCACCGCGGCGATGCTCTGCCTCGGCTCGTTCCTGATGCAGCTCTTCGTACAGGGCGCGTGGGGGGTGATCCCCGCCCACCTGACTGAGTTGTCGCCGGACGCAATCCGCGGCCTCTACCCCGGCGTGACCTACCAGCTCGGAAACCTGTTGGCGGCGTTCAATTTACCCATCCAAGAACGCCTGGCCGAGTCGCACGGCTATCCGTTCGCGCTGGCGGCGACGATCGTGCCGGTGCTGATCGCCGTGGCTTTCCTAACGTTTATCGGCAAGGACGCCACCGGGATTCGCTTCGGCACCGCCGAGAGCGCTTTCCTGCCAACGGAAGTGAAGTGAGCTAGCCGCTGAGCAGGCGCCGCAGCAGGTGCATCGCCACCGTCGTCGATCGCTCCCGGATGTCGGAGCGGTTCCCGGGCAGGCGCAGCGTCCGGGTATCGGTGCGGCCGTTCCCCAGCATCACCGTGAAACAGACTGTGCCGACGGGCTTTTCCGGCGTTCCTCCGCCCGGCCCTGCGATGCCGGTCGTCGCGACGGCGGTGTCGGCGCCGAAGCGCCGCAACGCGCCCTCCGCCATCGCCTCGGCCACCGGCTCGGACACCGCACCGTGCTCCTGGATCAGCGCGGGGTCGACGCCGAGTAGCTCCGCCTTGGCCTCGTTGGAATAGGCCACCACGCCGCCGGCCACATAGTCGGACGACCCCGCCCGGTCGGTCAGCCGCGCCGCCACCATCCCCGCGGTGCAGGATTCCGCCGTCGCGATCCGGCGACCGGTCAGCAACCGGGCCACCAGATCGTCCACCTGTGCGCCATCCTCGGAAAAGAGCTGCTGCCCGTGCCTGTCCCGCAGCAACTTCGTCAGCTGCGCGTAGGCGTCCGCGGCGTCGGGTTCATAACGGGTGACCATTTCGATCTCGCCCCGCCGCAGGCACGTGGTGATCTCCAGCGCGTCAAAACCGGATATGGACGCCTCGGCGCCCCGCAGGGTTTCGGCCAGCCCGGACTCGGGCAGACCGAACATCCGAATCGTCTCCTGCCGGTAGATCGTTCGGCCCGCGATCGCCTGCTGCGCCGCGGGCGTCTCGATGGCCGTGCGCCACATCGGCTGAAGCTCCCGCGGCGGTCCCGGCAGCACGATCACCGCCGGCTTACCGGGGACCACCACACCCGGCGCGGTGCCCACCGGGTCGAGCACCTGCGAACCCGCGGGAACCATGGCCTGCTTGCGGTTGGCGGCCCTGATGGACTCGAAGGTGCCGGGGTCGAATGCGGTGTTGCGCTCCATCAGCCGCTTGAGGATGTCGGCGATCTTGCCCTCGACAACTTCGTCGAGCACCAACTCCCGTTCGCAGAATCGCGCCACCACCTCGACCGTCATGTCGTCGGCGGTCGGTCCCAGGCCGCCGCTGGTAATGATCAGATCCACGCCTTGGCCCGCCATGAAGCGCAGCTGCGCCTCGATGTCGGCGGGACGGTCACCGCAGATCGTGATGTGTGCCAGCTCTACACCCAGTTCCAGGAGCCGGTCGGCGATCCACGGCCCGTTTCGGTCCTGGATCCGGCCGGTGAGGACCTCGGTCCCGGTGACCACGATGCCCGCGCGTGCGCTCACCGGCATGAGCCTACTGGCGCGCCGGCGGGACGCCTGCGAGAGGATGAACCGATGATCGAGTTAGAGGTAGTGCAGGCCGACGTCACCAAGCTCGAACTCGACGCGATCACCAATGCCGCCAACACCCAGCTGCGGCACGGCGGCGGCGTCGCCGCGGCGATCGCCCGCGCCGGTGGGCCCGACGTGCAACGTGAATCGACCGAGAAGGCGCCGATCGGCCTCGGGGATGCCGTCGAGACCACCGCCGGCGACATGCCGGCTCGCTACGTCATTCACGCGGCGACGATGGAGCTGGGCGGCCCGACCTCGGCCGAGATCATCGCGCGGGCCACCACTTCGACGCTGCGAAGGGCCGACGAGCTGGGTTGCCGCTCGCTGGCGCTGGTCGCGTTCGGCACGGGTGTGGGTGGCTTTCCGCTCGACGAGGCCGCACGCCTGATGGTCGACGCCGTGCGGCACCACCGGCCGAGTTCGCTCGAACGGATAGTGTTCGCGGTCCACGGTGACGCGGCGGAGCGAGCGTTCCGGGACGCCGTAGAGCGCTAGCCGTGGGACCCTAGCCCTGGGCGAGGTGGCGCTCGACGGAAGCGACCTTCTCCGTCATCGCGTCGGTGGCGCCCTTGCGCCAGTCCACCTTGATCACCGTGCTGACGCGCGGCGCGCGGGCGGCGACGGCCTCCACCGCGCGCTGCACCACCAGCATCACTTCTTCCCAGGTCTCGCCTTCGACGACGGTGAACATCGAGTCCGTCTTGTTGGGCAGGCCGGAATCGCGAACCACCCGAACGGCTTCGGCAACCATCTCGCCGACGCCCTCGCCCACCCCGAGCGGGGTGACCGAAAATGCGACGAGCACGGACACCCGACGAGCGTACCTGGCAGCATCGAGGCCCATGCGGGTTCTTGTGCAAAGGGTCTCGACGGCAGCGGTGTCGGTGGATGGCCGTGTGGTGGGCGCTATACGGCCGGATAACCAGGGATTGCTCGCATTCGTCGGCGTCACCCACAGCGATGACGCGGACAAGGTGCGGCGGCTCGCCGAAAAGCTATGGAATCTGCGCATTCTCACCGACGAACGGTCGGCCGCCGACGTCAACGCGCCGGTCTTGGTGGTCAGCCAGTTCACCCTCTACGCCGACACCGCAAAGGGACGCCGGCCGTCGTGGAACGCGGCCGCCCCGGGGCCGGTCGCCGAACCGCTCGTGTCGGCGTTCGCCGAGGCGCTGCGAGAACTGGGAGCGCAGGTGGAAACGGGCGTGTTCGGTGCGACGATGCAGGTCGAATTGGTGAACGACGGCCCCGTGACGGTCCTTCTCGAGCTCTGAGGCCGCCGGTAGTTTGGTTACCGTGAGCAGGACACCGGAATTCGGGTCACTTCGTTCCGAGCACGACGATTGGGACATCGTCAGCGGCGTGGGCTATACCGCGCTGCTGGTGGCGGGCTGGCGCGCCGTGCACGCCGCGAGCCCGCGGCCGCTGGTCCGCGACGACTACGCGAAGCTCTTCATCGCCGCCGCGCAGGACCCCTATCTCGCGGGTGTGCTGGCCAACCCGGGTACCACCGAGGACGAGACCGCCTTTCCCCGCCTTTACGGTGTGCAGACGCGCTTCTTCGACGACTTTTTCAGCTCGGCCGGCGAAGCCGGCATCCGGCAGGCGGTGATCGTCGCCGCCGGATTGGACTCCCGGGCGTATCGCCTCGAATGGCCGCAAGGCACAACGGTTTTCGAAGTCGATCTACCGAAAGTCCTGGAGTTCAAGGCGCGCGTGCTGGGCGAGCACGGCGCGGCCCCGAAGGCCCACAGGATCGAGGTCGCGGCCGACCTGCGGACGGATTGGCCGACGCCGTTGAGGGCGGCGGGGTTCGACCCGCAAAGCCCCAGCGCCTGGTCGGTAGAGGGAGTGTTGCCCTACTTGACCGACGATGCGCAAACCGCGTTGTTCGCCCGAATCACCGAGCTGTGTGCGCCGGGTAGTCGAGTTGCGTTGGGCGCGTTGGGATCGCGCCTGGACCGCGCACAGCTCGAGGCCCTCGAGTCGACGCACCCGGGCGTGAACATGTCGGGTGACGTGGACTTTTCCGCGCTCACCTACGAAACGAAGTCGGAGCCCGCGGAGTGGCTGGCCGGCCATGGGTGGGCTGTCGAGCCCGTCCGCAACACCCTCGAGTTGCAGGCCGGTTACGGCATGACGCCACCGGACGTGGACGTCAAGATCGACAGCTTCATGCGCTCGCAGTACGTCACCGCGACCCGGCGAGCTAAGGGGTGAGCAGAATTTTCACGTCCTCACCGGACCGCGATTCCGCCGTCGCGTAGCCCTTGGCCGCTTCCACCAAAGGCAGCGTCGTGGTGAAGATGCCGTCGACATCGAGCCGCCCCGACTGAAGCAGCGGAATCAATTCCGGCCAGGTTCGCTGCACCGGCGCGGTCGTCATCCGCAGCGTGATGCTGCGGATCAGGCAGCCCAGGGCGTTGAGCGGAAACGGGTTCATGTCGTGCACGCCGACAACGGAGACGGTGCCGCCGGCCCGCACCGCGTTGAGCGCATCGGTCAGCGACGCGTCGGTGGCGACCGCGTCGATCACCGCGTCGGCGCCGCGGCCTCCCGTGGCGGCCAGGATGGCCTCGACCGCCGGAGCCTTGATCGGCGTTGCCCCCCACCGGGCGGCCCGATCGAGGCGCCCGTCGACCCGATCGACGGCGAAAACCGTTGCCGCGCCCTGGAAAAGCGCGCTGCGCAGTGAGCACAGGCCGACCGCGCCCAGGCCGATGACCGCGACGGTGCCGCCGTAGGGAATGTCGGCGCGCTGCGCCGCCGCCCAGCCGGTGGCGAGGTTGTCGGTGAGCAGCAGCGCCTGTTCGGTGCTGATCGCCTCGGGAATCTTGAGCAGCTGAAAGTCGGCGGCCGGCACGGCGAGAAGATCCGCCTGTGCTCCGGCGAGCACGCCGCCGCCGAAGATCTGAAATCCGGAGTAGCACAGGACCGGATCGCGGGTGGCGCAGCCGGGGCACGCACCGCAGCCGGTCACCGACGACACCATCACCTGATCGCCAACCTTGACGGTGCGCACCTCGGGTCCGATTTCGACGACGGTGCCCACCGCTTCGTGGCCCAGAGTCATCGGCTCGGTGAGGGGGAAATCGGCCTCGTAGAAGTGCAGGTCCGATCCGCAGATGCCCGCGGCGGTGACCTCGATGATCGCTCCGTCCGGTCCGGAAAGCGCCGGATCGGGACGCGTGTCGACCCTGATGCTGCGGGGCCCGTCGACGACTACTGTGCGCATGGTTGAAGCTTCACTTTCGTTCTCGTACAACGAATTGTGACCAGTCCGGTTCGCGGACGGCGGCCCAGTACTCGTTGAGGCGCCACGGGCTGACGGTGTGGATCTCCCCGTCGGCGTTCTTGAAGTACGAGTGCTTGACCGCCGGATGTGACCACACCATCTTCTTGATCTGGGTCTGCGTGTGCCGATGCCAATCGGTGGCCGCCTCCGCACGCGGTTCCACGGAATGCACATTCGGCTCCGCCAGCCGCGTGAGGCACTGGTCGATGTAGCGCATCTGCAGTTCGGACTGGAAGATCAGGCTGCCCCCGTGCGCGAGGTGCGTGCCGGGTCCGTAGATGATGAAGAAGTTGGGAAACTGCGGAACGGTGACGCCCAGGTGCGCGTACGGCCGGCTCCCCCACATGTCGTGCAGATCGATCCCGTCGCGGCCGGTGACCTTCAACGGCCACAGCACATCGGTGTGCCGGAATCCGGTGGCGTACACGATGATGTCGGCCTCGTGGGTCACGCCGTCGTCGGTGATGACACCGCGTGGCACGATCTTGCGGATCGGCGTCCGCACCAGCTCGACGTTGTCCCGTTGCAGTGTCTGCAGCCAGCTGCCGTTGTCCTGCAACGTGCGCTTGCCGGTGGCGGGATAGTCGGGCATGACCTTGGCCAGCAGTTCTTGGGAGTCTGGGCCGCCGCCGACTTGGCTGGTGATCCATTGGGTGAACATCATCCGCGCGGCGGCGTTGATGTCGCTGACGGCATAGTCCTGATCGGCATAGTTCGGGTCGCCCTGCGCGGCGTCGAGACCCTTGTCGGAGCCGGGCCACAGCACCAGGAACCGGTACCACCTGCCGTAGAACGGCAGGTGACGCATCGCCCAGCGCACGCCGTCACCGACTTCCTCGTGGTACATCGCGTTCGGGAACATCCACTGCGCGGTGCGCTGAAAGACGGTGAGCCGCTCGACTTCTCCGGCGATCGCCGGTGCGATCTGGAAGCCGCTGGCGCCGGCGCCGACGAGCGCGACGCGCTTGCCGGTCAGGTCCACCGAGTGATCCCAGGCCGCGGAGTGAAACGACGGCCCCTCGAAGGTGTCGGCACCGTCGAATTCGGGGATGTGGGGGCGATTCAGCTGACCGACCGCGGTGATGAGCGCCCGCGCGTGCACTGTGCTCGTCTGCCCGTCGGCCGAGCGCAGCGTGACGGCCCACATGCCGGCGTCGTCCTGCCATTCGGCCGCGAGAACCTCGGTGTTCCACCGCACGTGCTCGGTCAGCTCGTGCTTGTTCATCACCCGGGTGAAATAGTCTTGCAGCTCGTACTGCTCGGCGAAGAAGTGTGTCCAGTCGTTGTTGGGTTCGAAGCTGTAGCAATAGAAATGATTCGCCACGTCGACGCGGGCCCCGGGATAGGTGTTCTCCCACCATGTTCCGCCGGGACCGGCGTTCTTCTCCACGATGGTGAAGGGGATGCCGGCCTGTCGCAGGCGCACCCCGGCCAGGATGCCGGACTCGCCGCAGCCGACGACGAGCACCGGAAGCGCGGCCGCGCGCTCGGGCGGCAGGGGCGCCGGGCGGCGGGGGTCGGCCCCGTCGAGGTCGAGCTCCTCGGAGACGAGGGCAAGGTAGTCGTCGGGAACGTGCTCGCAGGCCGCCCAGTCCATCATTTCTCGGATGAGCTCGGGGCTCAGCGGCTCCGGTTCGGGGCAGCCGCGGTCTCGATACTCGGTGATCACCGGCAGCGCCGCCGCGCGGGCCCGTGCCTTGTCCTCCTCCGACATGAATCCCTGGACTTCGTTGAGAAAGATGCCCATCTGTTTGAACTCACGGATGAATCGCGGGTCGCCGGTGATATGCACGAGCGAAAGCAGCAGCGTCGGAATGCTGACATCCTCTAGCGCGGCCGCGATTTCCGGCGTCGACGTCGTGAAGGGATGGCCGGCATAACGGCTGCGCATCAAGCCGATCCTTTCGGCGGTCGTGACATAACGCTACAGGAATTACGCTACGAGGAGTTTCGTAATTGGCAGCACTACGCTACCCGTTGCCGACGGAGCGGATCAAGGGTCGTCGTCTTCCTCGCAGGCTTCCTCGTAGGCTTCCTCGCACACCGCCTCCTCGGGGTGATGGAAGGTGTTGGTGCGCGGTTGGCCACGGTCGAGGTGCGGCGGTGGAATCCAGTCGGTGTCGCCGTTGGCGCGTTTTCGGGTCGTCCAGCCGCCGGGTCGCAATAGTCGATGGTGGGGGCCACAGACAAACGTGAGGTTGTCCATGTCCGTCGCCTGGCACGCGGCGTACTCGTCAACGTGGTGGACTTCGCAGAGATAGCCGGGTACATCGCAGCCGGGTGCCGAACACCCACGGTCCTTGGCGTAGAGCACTATTCGCTGTCCCGGCGAGGCAAGCCGCTTCGTGTGATACAACGCCAGAGCTTGGCCCTTGTCGAAGATGGCCAGGTAGTGGTGCGCGTGGCGGGCCAGGCGGATCACGTCGTTCATCGGTAGCAGGGCGCCTCCCCCGGTGACCGCCCTGCCAGTACCCGCTTCGAGTTCCTTGAGCGTCGTGGTCACGATGATGGTCGCCGGTAATCCATTGTGCTGCCCCAGTTTCCCGCTTGCGAGCACAGCGCGTAACGCGGCCTGCAATCCGTCGTGGTTGCGTTGGCCAGCCGAACGGGCGTCACGCTGGACTGCCTCCTCGTCCGGCACGCCATCGACTACCGGGATGGCGTCCGCGGGATTGCACATTCCCGGTGCCGCCAGTTTTGCCAGCACTGCCTCGACGGTGGCACGCACTTCCGGCGTTAGCCAGCCGCTGAGCCGCGACATCCCGTCGATGTCCTGCTTGCCCAGGATCAGCCCACGGCGGCGGGCGCGGTCAATATCGGTGAAATTCCCGTCCGGGTTGAGGCAGTAGGCGAGCCGATCCGCCAGCTTGCGCAGTTGCTCGGGGCGAAACCGGATGGCGTGCTGCGCGAGATGTTGCTCGGCTCGTTCTTGGGTCTGTACATCCACCCAATGCGGCAACTGATTGAAGAAGTCGCGAATCGCCGCAACGTGGGCAGTCCCAATAGCGCCGTCGCGCTGGGCCGCGGCCGTCGCGGTCAGCCGCGGCTCCAGCGATTCACCGGTCAACGCGCGGCGCGGCCCCAAGTCGGAGGCGTCGGCTATCCGCCGGTTCGCATCGCTGCGCGTGATGTGCAGCCGGTCGGCGAGTGCATGGGGCAGCTTGCCGCCCAGCTCTTCAGGCGTCGCCTGCCCGGCGAGCTGATTGATCAATTGGTGGCCCGGCGCCCGGAGCCGCCGCGCCTCATGCTCGAGTTGGTCGAGCAATGCCAGCCGCTCGGGCGTGGTCAGCGCGTCGTAAGAGTGCTCGAGGATCCGCGACACCGCGGCGCGCAGCCCGACATAGTCGGCTTCGATCTCCGCACGATCACTCGAAAGCATGTTCGGATACTACGACGGGCCACCGACAAGAATCTTCACCGAGAAACCAACCTCGAAACCACTGAAACGCAAGTGGCGCAAGTGGTTTCGCCGATGGGTTGAAAGGACCGCTACTCGGCCTTGTGTGAAACGTCGGCGATCAAGCCGCCGTCCATGACGAACTCGGCCGCGGTCGCATACGACGATTCGTCGCTGGCGAGGAAGAGCACGAACATCGACACCTCCTGCGCCTCCCCGGGCCGTCCCAAAGGAATGTTGAGCAGATCCTGCGGAAGCTTGGCGGTCATCGGGGTGCGGATGAAACCGGGGTGAATGGAGTTGACGCGGATGTGGTGCGGCGCCAATTCCAATGCGGCGGACTTGGTTAGGCCGCGGACCGCCCACTTGGAGGTCACGTAGCCGTGCACCCACGCCGCGCCGCGCAGGCCCTCGATGGACGAGACGTTGATGATCGAGCCCCCGCCGGCCGCGGTCATCGGATCGATCACCGCTTGGATGCCCAACAGCGTTCCGGTGACGTTGACGTCGAGGATCTGCTGCCATTTGGTCAGGTCGAAGGTCTTGAGCGGGCCGTAGTTCATGATTCCGGCGTTGTTGACCAAGACATTGAGCTTGCCGAACTCCGCCACCGCCGCGGCCGCGGCCGCCTGCCACTGCTCGGGATCCGTCACATCGAGATGGACGTAGCGCGCCGCGGCGCCGAGCTCGTCGGCCAGCGCCTTGCCCTCGTCGTCGAGGATGTCGCCGATCACCACCTTGGCGCCCTCGGCCACGAGCAGCCGGGCGTGCGAGGCGCCCATCCCCCTCGCCGCGCCGCTGATCAGTGCAACCTTGTCATCCACTCGTCCCATGACGGGTCAGGCTAACAATTGAGGCGGAGCGCCTGGGCGAAGCGGAGGTGGATGACCGGTGGCCCCATTACTTGTGGCGTGCGGCGGGTTCCTTTTCGCCGTCTTATGGATGGATCTGATTTTCGATGCCCAGGTTCTCCGGCACCGCGGCGGTGACGAACTGCCCGAGGCGGTGCTCGCGTCCGTCGCCGCGTATTACCACCGGGCGACGACCACGTCGCGACCGATGAACCGGCTGATCGCCCTTGTGATGCTTATCCTGTTGGGCGCGTTGGGGTTTCAGGCCACGCGTGGGCACGACCCCGCCTGGCTGCTGGTGACGTCGGCGTTGCTCGCGGGCATCCCGATCATGCTGGCACTGACCCAGACCGTTCCCGACGCCGTTCGGCTCGGGCGCCGCACCGACAGCCCGCCCGAGCAGACCCGCCTGGCGCGCTCCATCTGCCGCGATCATCTGGTCTGCGTCTGCTGCATCCTCGGGTTCCTGATCTTGTGGGTGGCCCACTCCGTGGTGCTCTGACATCGGCGACGCGTCGTAGTTCCGGGACGCTGGTGAGGGGCGGCTGGCCTCGTCAAGGGGGTGCGTACTAAACTAGAACACGTTTCAATTCGGCGAGCGTCCCAG
Source organism: Mycobacterium sp. IS-2888 (assembly GCF_001954215.1). NCBI lineage: Bacteria > Bacillati > Actinomycetota > Actinomycetes > Mycobacteriales > Mycobacteriaceae > Mycobacterium > Mycobacterium sp. IS-2888. The sequence continues at coordinate 31,299 of NZ_MBET01000041.1, read as the reverse complement.
GAGTTGGTATGCACACCCCTATCTGCGATGAACTCGGTATCGAGTTCCCGATCTTCGCCTTCACCCACTGCCGCGATGTCGTGGTGGCTGTCAGCAAGGCCGGGGGGTTCGGCGTGCTCGGCGCCGTGGGCTTCACGCCCGAGCAGCTCGAGATCGAGCTGAACTGGATCGACGAGAACATCGGCGACCACCCCTACGGTGTCGACATCGTGATCCCGAATAAGTACGAGGGCATGGACTCGCATCTGTCCGCCGAGGAGCTGGCCGACACCCTGCGCAAGATGGTGCCCCAGGAGCACCTCGACTTCGCCAAGAAGATCCTTGCCGATCACGGCGTGCCCGTGGAGAACGCCGACGAGGACACCCTGCAGTTGCTGGGCTGGACCGAGGCGACGGCCACCCCACAGGTCGAATTGGCGCTGAAGCACCCCAAAGTCAAGATGATCGCCAACGCGCTCGGCACCCCGCCGGCCGACATGATCAAGCACATCCACGACGCCGGACTCAAGGTCGCCGCGCTGTGCGGTTCACCGTCGCAGGCGCGCAAGCACGCCGACGCGGGCGTCGACATCATCATCGCGCAGGGCGGCGAGGCCGGCGGTCACTGCGGCGAGGTGGGCTCAATTGTGTTGTGGCCGCAGGTCATCAAGGAGGTCGCCCCGGTGCCGGTGCTGGCGGCGGGCGGCATCGGCAGCGGCCAGCAGATCGCGGCGGCACTGGCGCTGGGCGCCCAGGGCGCGTGGACCGGATCGCAATGGCTGATGGTGGAGGAAGCCTCGAACACCCCGGTCCAGCAGGCGGCATACGCCAAGGCCAGCAGCCGGGACACCGTCCGCAGCCGTTCGTTCACCGGTAAGCCCGCCCGGATGCTGCGCAACGACTGGACCGAGGCATGGGAGCAGGCCGACAACCCGAAGCCGCTGGGAATGCCGTTGCAGTACATGGTTTCCGGCATGGCGGTGCGGGCCACGAACAAGTACCCGAACGAGACCGTCGACGTCGCGTTCAACCCCGTCGGCCAGGTCGTCGGTCAGTTCAGCAAGGTGGAAAAGACCTCGACGGTCATCGAACGCTGGGTGCAGGAGTACCTGGAGGCGACGAACAGGCTGGACGAGCTCAACGAGGCCGCAACCGTCTAGCGGCCACCGTCTGAGGCGGCTACTCGTCGTCGACGTCGACCGCATCCTTACCGGTGAACACTTCCTTCGCCCGGTCCACCGCGTGCGTGGCGATGTCGATCGAATTGTGAACGATGCCGCTGGCACCCCCGGCGATGTCGCCGCGGAGGATGTCACTGGCGTGTTCGACGATGTCCGAAGTCTTTTCGACGGCATTGGTCGCGATGTCCCTGGCGGCGTCGACCACGTCTTTGGCGTTGATGGCCATCGGAGTCTCCCTTGGTTGCAGGACTTGGTTGCAGGATGCGTTGCAGAACCTTGGTAAGGACTCTAGACGCTCAGTAGTTGACCAGGCTGCGCCAGTAGTCTTCCGGAATCTCGGCGCCGGACCGCAATATTCGCGCCAGGCCGATGGCCATCGCCACGCCGAGCAGCCCCAGCCATAGCCCTGCGACGCCGATGATCCCCCACAGCACGGCGGTGACCGCGGGCCACGGCGACAGCACGGCGAGCAGTGGGGCGAAGAAGAAGCCGGTCCCGATGTACCACGCCGAGCCGGTGCGATCGGATGCCAGGACAAAGCGCAGCCACCGCGGGATCGGGGCGGCCGGCCGGACGTTATTCATCGATCGACCCGCTACGAAGAGGGCGGGAAGAATCCTGCCCCGGTGAACCATCCCTCTTGCCAGCCCTGATCTCCCAGGCACAGCATCGGAAGCCCGCGATCCGACTGCGCCGCCGCTTGCGGGCCCGGGCACTTCGCGCCGGCCTGCTGCACCCCATACAGGGGGTAGGAGATGACCCAGTAGCCGGTGGTGGCCGCGGGGAACTGGTTCGGGGGCGGGAAATGACACGCCTCGGCCTGGCCGCTTGGTCCTCGGCCGAAGATGAAGCGCTCGTAGTTATCGCAGGGCGCGCCCAGCGAAGCCTGATAGTTCATGTTCGGCACGTCGCCGTCGTAACCGGCGGCCGCGGACGGCGCCATGCCGATCGTGATGCCCGCTATCGAAGCGGCGCTTAGCAGTGCCCGAATCATGTTCCACCCCACTTGTCGCCGGTGACCTGCACCAAAGCATATCCATTGAGCCGCGGGCCACAAGGTCGTATTGCTTCCGGGCGGGGCCCTACTCCGAATGGTTGGCCGGGTGGTAGGTGCAGATGAGAACGCCGGTGCCGGTCGTGGTGACGGAAATCAGCTCGAGCGCGCGGGCCCGGCCGTCGCTGGGAAACACCCGCTTGCCCCCACCGAGCAGGATCGGCTCGACCATCAGGCGGTACTCATCGACCAGGTCCTGCTCGATCAGCTGCGCGGCCAACGACGCGCTGCCCATCACCTGCACTGCGGCACCGCGCTGCGCTCGCAGCTGGCGAATGGCACCGACCGCGTCGTCGGCAGGCAACAGGTGCGAGTTGGGCCAGGTGAGGTCGTCCGGTGTGAGCGTGCGGGACGCCACGTATTTGGGAATCTCGTTCATTCGGTCGGCGAACGGATCACCCGCGCGGTCCGGCCAGGCCGCAGCCATGGTCTGCCAGGTGCGCCGGCCGAACAGCAGGGCCTCCGTGGCGGCCATACTCTCGGTGACGGCCGGGCCCATCGTGGCGGGGTCGAAGTAGGGCATCGACCAGCCGCCGTGCGCAAATCCACCCTCGGTGTCTTCGCCTTGCCCGCCCGGTGCTTGGACGACGCCGTCGAGGCTCATGAAGTCGCTCAGCACGATGCGCATCGGTCACGCCCTTTCGTTTGCTCGGTGCTGTTGGTCGGTGCTCACTGGTGCAGACCGCCGGCGTCAGGAAAATTCATCGCCGCTGAACATGTTGCAGTTCGCGAGTGTCGAAATTGCTTCGGTGCTTCCCAACCGGGGTGTTGCAATGGTTTATTGGCACTAGAACACGTCGTATCGAGGAGTGGTTCATGCCGACCCCCAATCTGCCTGCCGGCTTCGATTTCACCGACCCGGACATCTACGCCGAGCGGCTGCCCGTGGAGGAGCTGGCCGAGATGCGCCGAGTCGCACCGATCTGGTGGAACGAGCAACCCCGTGGCGCGGGCGGGTTCGACGACGGCGGCTTCTGGGTGGTGACCAAGCACAAGGACGTCAAGGAGATCTCGCTGCGCAGCGATATCTTCTCCAGCCTGCAGAAGACGGCCCTGCCCCGCTACAAGGACGGCACGGTCGGCGAACAGGTGGAACGCGGGAAGTTCGTGCTGTTGAACATGGATGCACCGCAACACACTCGGCTGCGCAAGATCATCTCGCGCGCCTTCACTCCCCGGGCGGTCGAGCGGCTGCGCGAAGACCTCGCCGAGCGCGCCCGGCGCATCGTCGCGACCGCGGCGGCCGAAGGATCCGGTGACTTCGTCGAGCAAGTGTCGTGTGAGCTGCCGTTGCAGGCCATCGCCGGCCTGATGGGTGTGCCGCAGGAGGACCGCAAGAAACTTTTCCACTGGTCCAACGAGATGGTCGGCGACCAAGACCCCGAGTTCGCCAACAACGACGCCATCACCGCCTCCGTCGAACTCATCATGTACGGCATGCAGATGGCCGCCGACAGGGCGAAGAACCCCGGCGATGACCTCGTCACCAAGCTGATCGAGGCGGACATCGACGGGCACAAGCTGTCCGACGACGAGTTCGGCTTCTTCGTCATTCTGCTGGCAGTCGCCGGAAACGAGACGACCCGCAACTCCATCACCCAGGGCATGATGGCCTTCACCGATTTCCCCGATCAGTGGGAACTGTTCAAGAAGGAGCGTCCCGCCACCGCGGCAGACGAGATCGTCCGGTGGGCCACGCCGGTCACGTCGTTCCAGCGGACCGCGCTGGAGGACTACGAACTGTCCGGCGTGCAGATCAAAAAGGGCCAGCGGGTCGTGATGTTCTACCGCTCCGCCAATTTCGACGAGGACGTGTTCGACGACCCGTACACCTTCAACATCCTTCGCGACCCCAACCCGCACGTGGGATTCGGCGGCACGGGTGCGCACTACTGCATCGGCGCCAACCTGGCGCGCATGACGATCGACCTAATTTTCAACGCGATCGCCGACGGGATACCCAATCTGGAATCGATCGGCAAACCCGAGCGGCTGCGCTCGGGCTGGCTCAACGGGATCAAGCATTGGCAGGTGGATTACCACACCAACGGCACGGCGAAATCCCCTGTCGCGCACTAGCATCAATCGCATGCCTACGCATCGAGCCGTTCACGTAAAGTCCGCGGGAGCACCGTTAGAACTGGTCGATGTCGAAACCAAGCCGCCGGGCCCCGACGAGGTTCGGCTGACGGTTACCGCGTGTGGGATCTGCGGCACCGACGCGCACTTTGTCGCGGGCGGCTTTCCGGGCATGTCGTGGCCGCTGACGCCCGGGCATGAAATCGCCGGCAAAATCGCCGAAATCGGCTATGGCGTGCAGGATTTCGCAATCGGCGATCGCGTCGGGGTGGGATGGTTCGGCGGATGCTGCTACCGCTGCGATCAATGCCGCAAAGGCCGGTTCATTCACTGCGAGAACGGCAAGGTGCCGAGTTGGCAATATCCCGGCGGCTACGCGGAGTCCGTGACCGTGCCGGTCAGCGCGTTGGCCCGAATACCGGCAGAGCTCTCCGACGCCGAGGCCGCCCCTTTGGGTTGTGCCGGAGTGACCACCTACAACGCCCTACGTCACACCAAGGCGCTGCCCGGCGATCGGGTCGCGATACTCGGGGTCGGCGGCCTGGGCCACCTCGGGGTGCAGTTCGCCCGGGCAATGGGATTCGAGACCATCGCGATCAACCGAGGCACCGGCAAAGCCGATGATGCCCGCAAGCTGGGCGCCCATCACTACATCGACTCCACGGCCAGTGACCCCGCCGAGGCGCTGAAGGCCTTGGGCGGCGCGACGGTCGTGCTGGCCACCGCGGGCAACTCGAAGGCCATGGCGGCCACGGTCGGCGGCATACTGCCCCAAGGGGAACTGGTCACCATCGGCGTCACGCCCGAACCGCTGCCCATCAGTCCCGTGCAGCTGATAACGCCGGGCGTCAGCATTGTTGGCCATCCCTCCGGGACGGCCAAGGATGTCGAGGACACGATGCATTTCGCGGTCTTGTCCGGGGTGCGGGCGTGGATCGAGGAGTTACCGCTGTCGCAAGCCGCGGAGGGCTATGCGGCGCTGGAAGGCGGCCGGGCGCACTACCGCACCGTTTTGACAATGTGAACAATGGCGCGGATAGGGTCGGTCCGTGACCGACCGGTGGGCCCTGGACGCATCCGACGGGGAGCTGTTACTTCGTACCGGCGTCAAGGGCAGAGCCGCGCGGATGGGTCATCGGCTCACTATCGCGATGACGCGGTGGCACGCGACGGTGAGCTGGGCCGGTGCCGAGCCCGTCGCCGTCCAGCTCGCGGTCGAGACGGATTCGTTCGAGGTGCTGCGCGGCGAGGGCGGCGTCAAAGGTCTGTCCGGTGCCGAGAAGGCGTTGGTCCGGTCCAACGCGTTGAAGTCGTTGGACGCCGGGCGATTTCCGGAGATCCGATTCGCCGCCGATGCCGCTGCCAATATCGAGGCCATCGTCAAGACCGGCGACGGGTACCGTCTCACCGGCGAGCTGCACATCAATGGAAAGTCGCGAGAGCACGTAATCGACTTGCGCACGGAGGATCTCGGTGATTCGTGGCGAATGTCCGCCGAATCCAAGGTTCGCCAAACCGATTACGGAGTCAAGCCCTATTCGTTGCTGATGGGCTCGGTGCAGGTTGCCGACGACGTGACGGTGTCCTTCGCCGCGGTGCACCCGAAGGGCAAGCGCTTGGATTAAGGCTGGGTCGGCGCGTGCGGACCGGAATCGCCGGTGCCGCCGGGGATGTGCTCGAGCATCCTGGTCAAATACGGCTGTCCATTCGATTCGGGCTGTGGCTCCCCCGGTACGCCTTGCTGTTCGTCCGGCGCGCCCGGCTCCGCAACCGGCTCACCGGCCGGTGCCTTGGAATGAGGGGCAGCCTGCTCGGTTTCGCGGGGCGGTGCGACCGCGGGAGCGACGGCCTCGGCGACTTGCGGCGTGGGTGGGTGCACCGAGTGCTTCGGCCCCGCGGGCTGGGCGCCCGGCGCCAGCTGAATGCCCAGAGCGAGGGAGACCGACGCGACGAAGGTAACCGTGCCGGCGGCCAACGCGGTCATGGCCCCGGCGTAGGACAGCTGCCGACTCCGCTCGGGCGCGGCGGCGGCGGGTTCACTGATGTGCGCGACCAGTTGCTCATCGGTGAAGTCGGTGCTGGACGCCGCGGCGAGAGCCGCTCCCCGCGCCACCGTCACTTGCGCCATGGTTTGCGCGAAAACCGGTACCGGCAAGGCGTTTTCGAGTTGCCATGAGAGCCCGTCGATATCAGTGTCCGCGCCGACGACAACGACTCCGCCCGGACGCCACCCGTTGCGTTCGAACATTCCGCCCAGCCACTGGGTAAGTCCGTCGAAGCCGCCGCGGACATGCTTGACGACTGTTTGGGTCTGGTCGTCATGGGTGTCGACCATGACGACCGTCGCCCACTCATGTTCGAGGATGCAGACCGCGGTCTGGTCGTGACCGATAACGGGCGCGATGGCGCGCGCCAGGGTCTCGACGGCATCAAGCAATCGAACCGGCACCACGTTGTGGAAACCAGCGTCGGTCAGCGCTTCCAACAGCAGGGCGGCCTGCGCGGACGCTTGGTCGTTCCAGGTGACTCCGATGACACGGAGGTGGCGGTCGCCCGCGGCCGCGAGCGCGTTCACCCGCAATACCTCGTCCGCCACCTGCTCCGCGGTGCTTACGGCGCGCACACCGCGTCCCGCTTGCAGCGCCAATTCCCGATGGTCCGCGATGGTGCCGTCTGCGCCATGCCCCTCAGCGAGGACCCACCCTACGGTGGTCGGCGTCAGTGACAGCCCTAGTACCGCGTCCAAATTTGCACCTCGATCGTTCCCGGGCCTCCAACGCCCTCGACCAAACCACCGCGCGCACCAGGAAGTCCGCTGGTGCGGTGATTCGTGAGAGCCGGAACGGACCAGGAGGGGTTGGTCTCCATCGGCTTGCTCCGACAGAGCCTACGCGGTCGGTTCAGGTTCGGCCGCGCCAGTGTGGCATCCCGGACAAACTCGCAGATTGAGCCAGCGTGTCGACTCGCCGCGACAGAAATCGCGGCGAGGGGCGGCATCCGGTTCACTTTTGATTAGACAGCCTTTATGTATTACGCGCTGCCTGGCACTGCTGGCGGTCAGCGAGGTCGAAGGCCCACGGAGCAGCGGTACTTGATTGACAGGGGCTAACCGATATCAAAGCGAGATTACTTCGCGTCCTAATCGACATTTGACCTATTCACACGGTAAATTCTGCGAGGGCACCCGACTACCACACGACTAAGGGGCAGGTATGACAGACGTGAGCGAAAAGATTCGGGCCTGGAGACGGCGGCTATTGGTCGGTGCAGCAGCAGCCGTCACCCTGCCGGGCCTGATCAGTTTTGCCGGGGGGACGGCGACCGCGAGCGCGTTCTCGCGCCCGGGCCTGCCGGTCGAGTACCTGCAAGTTCCGTCCGGGGCGATGGGCCGCGACATCAAGGTCCAATTCCAGAGCGGCGGAAGCGGCTCGCCGGCGGTGTACCTGCTCGACGGCCTGCGCGCTCAGGACGACTACAACGGCTGGGACATCAACACGCCCGCGTTCGAGTGGTACTACAAGTCCGGCCTATCCATCGTCATGCCGGTCGGTGGGCAGTCCAGCTTCTACACCGACTGGTACCGCCCGGCGTGCGGAAAGGCCGGCTGCTCGACCTACAAGTGGGAGACGTTCCTGACCAGCGAGCTGCCGGGGTATCTGTCGTCGCAGAAGGGCGTCAAGCCGAACGGCAGCGCTGCGGTGGGTATCTCGATGGCCGGTGCGTCCGCGATGAACCTGGCGAATTACCACCCGGGCCAATTCGTCTACGCCGGCTCGCTGTCCGGCTACCTCAGCCCGTCCACCGGGCAGGGCTGGATCGGTTTGGCGATGGGCGACGCCGGCGGCTACAAGAAGGAAGACATGTGGGGGCCGGACAACGACCCGGCGTGGCAACGGAACGACCCCTTGGTCAACGTCAACCTGCTCGTCGAACACAACACCCGGCTCTGGGTGTACTGCGGTAACGGAACTCCGAACGAGCTGGGCGGTGCCAACTTGCCGGCGACGTTCCTGGAGAGCAACTTCATGATCGGCGTCAACAAGAAGTTCCAGGACGCCTACAACGCCGCGGGTGGCCACAACGCCGTGTTCAACTTCCCCGCCTACGGAACCCACAGCTGGGAGTACTGGGGAGCGCAGCTCAACGCGATGAAGGGTGACCTGCAGAGCAGCTTGGGCGCGACCCCTGGCGGCGGCGGATAACCCGTCGGAGTCCGAACATCGCTACTGCGCTTGACGCCATCGTCAGGCGCAGTAGCGCGTTAAGGGTCGTTCTGATCGCGGCGCCGGCGGTCCTGGTCGCGACGCTGGCGCCGCAGGCGCGCGGTGACAGCGCACTGACCGAGTTGGTCGACGCGGCGGCGCAGCGCTTGCAGCTCGCCGAGCCGGTGGCCGCCGTCAAGTGGCGAACGCACGGCGCCATCGAGGACCCGGGCCGCGCGGAACAAGAACTCGCCAAGCTGGGCGCCGAGGCCACCGCCCGGCACGTCGACCCGGACTATGTCACCCAGGTCTTCCGCGACCAGATCCACGCGACCGAGGCAATCGAATACAGCCGGTTCGCGGGATGGAAGCTCGACCCGTCCAACCTGCCGGCCGCTGCGCCCGACCTGCCCGCGTTGCGGGGCGCGATCGACGCCCTCAACCAGACAATGCTGACCCAGATCGCGGCCAACTGGGGCCTGCTGCATTCGCCGGCGTGCGGCCCGCAACTCGACACCGCCACCAGCGGCGTCATCTCGGCGCGCCAGCTCGACGGCGTCGACCGGCAAGCGCTCTCGTTGGCGACGAGCTCGTATTGCCAGGGCTGATTTAGTCATTTCTTACGAATCTCTAAAGCAGCCTTTTGGCTGGTGAGAACCGATTTCGGCTGATAGACGGCCTATCTCGGCCAATTTTCGAATTGGTAACGCTTCGGACACAGCTGCCGAATTGTTTGACATGAGTAAACTCTGCAAGCCTCTCGTCAAGTCCCTGATGGCCGGCGGGTTCGTTGCAGCGTCGCTGACTACTTCCACCGTCGAGGCCAACGCCACCCCCGTCACCCCCAACTGGGATGCGGTGGCGCAGTGCGAATCCGGCGGGAACTGGCAGGCCAACACCGGCAACGGCGAATACGGTGGGCTGCAGTTCAAACCAGCCACCTGGACCAGATACGGCGGCGTCGGTAACCCGGCGGCCGCATCCAGGGAAGAACAAATCGCGGTGGCCAACCGTGTCTTTGCCGACCAGGGCGTCGAGGCATGGCCGAAGTGCGGCGCCGCGTCGGGCCTTCCGATCGGGCTGTATTCGCACCCTGCACAGGGCATCAAACAAATCATCAACGGGATCATTCAGGCGAGCATCCCGCACTGATGGTCGATGACTGCCCATGGTCTATGACCGCGCACAAAGCTGTGTTTGGATCAGGCCATGGAAGGTTCGGCGACAGTACATATGGCGGCGCCCGCGGACAAGATCTGGGAACTGATCGCGGATGTCCGCAACACCGGGCGGTTCTCTCCGGAAGTCATTGAGGCAGAGTGGCTCGGCGATGCCGCCGGCCCGACGCTGGGCGCCAAATTCCGCGGCCACGTCCGGCGCAACGAGATAGGCCCGGTGTACTGGACGACGTGCAAGGTGACCGCGTGCGAACCCGGACGTGAGTTCGGCTTCGCGGTCATGCTCGGCGACCGCCCGGTCAACAATTGGCACTACCGATTGGCGCCTTCCGGCGGTGGCACGGACGTCACCGAATCGTTTCGCCTCAACCCGGCGCCATGGCTCGGTGTGTATTGGTTGCTGGGCGGCTTTCTGCGCAAGCGCCGCAACATCCGCGACATGACCAAAACGCTGAACCGCATCAAAGATGTGGTCGAGGCGGGCTAGAGGCGGACTGGGTGAAATCGATCTTTATCACCGGCGCGGGCAGCGGCATGGGCCGCGAGGGCGCAAAGCTCTTCCACGCCAACGGATGGCGAGTGGCCGCGGTGGACCGCAACGGCGACGGCCTGGCGGCCCTGAGCCGGGAACTGGACGCCGAGCGGCTGTGGACCCGGGTCGTCGACGTGACGGACAAGGCCGCGCTCGACGGCGCGCTGGCCGACTTCTGCGCGGGCAATACCGGCGGCGGACTCGACATGATGTGGAACAACGCCGGCATCGGTGAATCCGGCTGGTTCGAGGACGTGCCGTATGACGCCGCCATGCGCGTGGTGGAGGTCAACTACAAAGCGGTGCTGACCGGGGCCTACGGCGCACTGCCCTACCTCAAGCGGGCTCCGGGCAGCCTGATGTTCACGACGTCGTCGTCGGCGGGCACCTACGGGATGCCGCGCATCGCGGTCTATTCGTCGACCAAGCACGCGGTCAAGGGCCTGACCGAGGCGCTCAGCGTCGAGTGGCAGCGACACGGGGTGCGCGTCGCGGACGTCCTTCCCGGTCTGATCGACACCGCGATCCTGACCACGACGACCAACCACTCCGACGACGGCGGGTCGACGATGTCAGGCGAGGAACTCCGCGCCACCTCGCCAAAGAAGGGCTTGTTCCGGCTGATGCCGGCGACCAGCGTCGCCGACGCCGCGTGGCAGGCTTACCACCACCCGAGGCGCCTGCATTGGTACGTACCCAAGGGCATTCGCTTGATCGACCTGTTCAAGGGCCTGAGCCCGGAGCTCGTGCGAGGCCGCATCGTCAAATCTCTACCCGCGCTGATGCCGAAAACCCCAGGGAAAAAGACCCCAGTGAAGGAGTGAATCCGTGCGGAAACGGGTGATCGCGATCGGTTTGGCCCTTGTCGCCGGCGTCGCCGGGTGCTCGCAGGCCCAGACGACGCCACTGCGGGCCGCCCGCCTGACCATCGACGGGACCACGCACAGCGCCCGACCTCCCGCGTGCAGTCAACTGCAGTCGTACCGGACCATCGAGATCCCCGACCGCGACGGCCACGTGGAAGCGGTAGTACTGCTCAGCGGGTATCGCGTCATTCCCCAGTGGGTGAAAATCCGCAATATCGACGGGTTCACCGGCAGCTTCTGGCAAGGCGGCGTCGGAAGCGCGCACGTCGAACTCACCGACAGGGCGTACACCATCTCCGGCAGCGCCTACGGGATCAACAGCCGCAATCCCAACAAGGTAGTCACAACGGACTTCAAGATCAGCGCCGAGTGCTGAAGCCATGAAGCAGAGATTGCACTGGCTTGCGATGCACGGGTTGATCAGGGGTCTCGCGGCGATCGGGGCCCGACGAGGAGATTTGCAGGGCAGGCTGATCGTCGATCCTAAGGTGGCGGCCGACCCGGTGTCGTTCTACGACGAAGTGCGCGCGCAGGGCCCGCTGGTGAAGTGCCGGGCGAGCCTCATCACTGCCGACCATGCGATCGCCCATGAATTGCTGCGATCCGACGACTTCCGGGTGCTGATATTCGGATCGAATCTGCCGGCGCCGATGCGATGGCTGGAGCGGCACGCTCGCGACGACCTGCTGCATCCGTTGCGTGCGCCGTCGTTGCTGGCCGTCGAACCGCCGGACCACACGCGCTACCGCAAGACGGTGTCGGCCGTGTTCACCCCGCGGGCAGTCACCGCGTTGCGGGATCGGGTCGAGCAGACCGCCGCCGATCTCCTGGATGAGCTGGCCGAAGAGCCCGGTGTCGTAGACATTGTTGGACGGTATTGCTCGCGGCTTCCGGTCGCGATCATCAGCGACATCTTGGGCGTACCCGAGCAGGACCGGGGGCGCATCCTGGAATTCGGTGAGTTGGCCGCACCGAGTCTTGACATCGCATTGCCGTGGCGCCAGTACCGGACCGTGCAGCAGGGAATCGCCGGATTCAACGCCTGGCTCGCGGAGCATCTGCGGCAATTGCGGCGTACCCCGGGCGACAATTTGATGAGCCAGTTGATCCAAACAGCCGAAAGCGGCTCTGCCGAAACATATCTGGATGAGACGGAGCTTCAGGCGATCGCCGGGCTGGTGCTGGCCGCAGGGTTCGAAACCACGGTGAACCTGTTGGGCAACGGGATTCGGATGTTGCTGGACGCGCCCGAGCACCTCGACACGCTGCGGCAGCGCCCGGAGTTGTGGCCCAACGCCGTTGAAGAGATCCTGCGGCTGGAATCACCGGTGCAGCTCACCGCGCGAGTGGCCCGCAACGACGTCGAGGTGGCGGGCCAGCGGGTCGAGCGTGGGAAGTTGACGGTGGTCTACCTCGCCGCGGCCAACCGGGACCCGTCGGTATTCCCCGACCCGCATCGCTTCGACATCGAACGGCCCAATGCCGGAAAACATCTCGCGTTCTCCGGGGGCCGGCACTTCTGCCTGGGCGCCGCCCTTGCCCGCGCCGAGGGTGAGGTCGGTCTGCGAACGTTCTTCGACCGCTTCCCCGGCGTGCGGGCGGCGGGCGCCGGAAGCAGGCGCGACACGCGCGTGCTGCGGGGGTGGTCGACGCTGCCGGTGATCCTGGGCCCAGCGCGGTCGATGGCGCGGGTCGACACCTAGGGCCTCCGGCTAGTGTGCCCATCAGCTCTAGGGGCCGGCATGCCGTCCGGGCCGTGCTGGCCCGGCGTGGCCTGTTCGCCGCCGTTTGGGCCACGATGGCCAAACAGCTGCGACCGCGAAAATCGCACCCCAAATGAACTCCCACTTCGGGAAGCGCGGCGCGAACGCCCAGCCACTAAGCACACGCACATCCAGCGATGAACCCGCCGGCAGACCCTCGACGTCTCCCCAAATTCGGCCTGTGTGTGTCCTGCCGTCCAGGGTCCATGTGCCATGACAGGTGTCCTCTGAGCCACGGCCGCAGCTGACGATCGTCGCTTTGGTCGGCGTGCCGAAGTTGTGCGCGTACACCTGGTAAGCACCGAAGCCGAAGAACATCACCGAAAGCACCGCACCCGCGAGGCTGGCGATCCGATAGGACCTAGTCAGCCGCCGTCCACGGGCATCGAGCAGCTGTGACGCGGCGATCGATTCCGGCGGCGCGGTCAGTCCCGCCGTCGCGTTAGCGGGGTGCTGTGCGACCGAAAACCGCCGACGAGGTCGGTGCGATCTCCTCGGCGAGGCAGCGCCGCAACGGCGTCACCCGCTGAGTATCCGCCGTAAAGCCGCGGTTGACATCCGCCCGGCGACCGGGTTTATTGGCCGCTATGACAGAGGCTTCTATGATCGCGGTCGAGGACGTCGTCAGCGGGCTGTGGCAGGCGCTTTCGCGGCGCGATTGGGACGCGGTGAAGACGTTCCTGGCAGACGACTGCCTGTACGCCGACATGCCGGTCCCCGCGTTGTCGGCGCGGGGTCCCGACAACATCGTGAAACGGCTGAAAATGGGGCTCGAGCCGCTTGCGGGCTACGAGAACCATGACGGGCTGCTGGTATCCAACGGCCCCGATGCCATCTACGAGCATTCGGAGACTTGGACTTTCGCGACGGGCGAGCGCGGCGTGTTGAGGTTCGTCACGGTCCACAAAGTCATCGACGGGAAAATCACTGTCTGGAAAGACTATTGGGACATGAACAGCCTCGTCAGCTTCGCGCCGCCCAACCACTTCGAGGGTCTTGCCGGGGACACCAGCTGGGTGTTCGACGCGACCGGCCTCGTCTGAGCGGTTACCGGTTGGTGGATAGCGCGTGAACTCTGTCGATTGAGGGTGTGGCCGCGGCGATAGGGGCTATTAGTCGTCCGTGAGTCGTTAAAGGGGATAGCGGCTTTCAAAGAGGTTGGGCCGCGGCCACTGCCAGCGAATGCTGCCAGCGCTGCCTGCGGCGACAATGGGGGAAATCCATATATGGCTATTCGCTTGATCGTGGCTGTCGTGGTAGCGGTGCTGGGCCCGTTCGCGGCGGTACCGACCGCTCACGCCGATACCAACGACGACAAATTTCTCAAAGCGCTCAAGTCCGAGGGCATCACCGATCACGTATCGGCCAATCACGCGATCGAGGCCGGTCACATGGTTTGTCAGAAACTCGACCAGGGCATGACGCCCAACCAGGTGGCGGCCGACGTGCTGAACAGCAGCAGCATGCCCGCCTATCATTCCGGCTACTTCGTCGGGGTGAGCATCAAGGAATATTGCCCGCAGTACACCCCGAAGGGCAGCTAAAGGACGGCTAAGAAGGCAGCTAGCCTTCGATGAGCCCCTTGAGGCATTTCAGCGTGGCGGACAGGTTGCGCCCGACCTGACGTACCGCGATCCGGTCGGCGATGTAGCCCAATATGCCGCCGGGCGCCTGATACGAGAGCCGGAACGTCACCCTCGTCTTGCCCTCCCCGCAGTCGCGCAGCCGGATTCGCCCGCGCAGGTTGACCCCGGTGATGCCGACCCAAGCCAAGTCGCGACGGTCGTCGAACTCGACCACCTCGACCAGGCCGCCGACGGGAACCGAGCCGATCTTCCAGTGCACGGTGTAGCGCGCGCCGACCCCGCTGCGCTGCTCACCAGCCGTCTCCCAGCGTTCGAGGCTCGTCATGAACGACGGGTAGCAGTCCGGGTCGCTGACGATCTTCCAGACCGTGTCGCGGTCCGCGTTGATCACGCATCGGCGTTCGACGCGCATCAGCCGATCACCGGAAATCGGCGTTTGGCAGCCAAGCGGTCGACGCCGCCCTGCAGGCTGGCTATCACCTTGTCGTGCACCGCCTGGTCGTCGCCGTCGACCTCGATCGGTTCCTGCACCTCGATCGCGATCTTGGTGGGCAGCGGGATGTGACCGGCGAGGTCGCTGATGTTCAGGCCCCACGGCAGCGCCAGCGATATCGGAATGCTCTTGAGCCGCAACAACTTATCCGTCATCAGCAGCTTGGCCAGCCACTGACCTCGATCGAGGAACAGCGCGCTCTCCTGGCCGCCGACGCTGGCGACGGGCACGATGGGCACTCCCGCCTCGCGGGCCAGCCGCACGTAACCCATGCGCCCGCCGAAGTCGACCGTGTGGCGCTCCCACGACGGCCGGAACACCTCGTAGTCGCCGCCGGGATAGACCAGCAGCGCCGCTCCGGACTCCAGTGCCAGCCGGGCGTTCTCGTGGTTCGCGGCGACGGTGCCGAATTTGCGCAGCCACCCCAGCGGCGGTGCGGAGACGACGAGGTTGTGGGCCAGCTGGTAGAAGGGTCGTTCAACCCCGAAGTACGAGCAGAACGCGAGCGTGAAGACGAATGTGTCGGGCGGCACGTTGCCGCCGCTGTGGTTGCCGACCAGCAGCACGGGGCCCTCGGGCGGGATTCGATCCAGGCCCCGCACGTCGGCCCTGAAGTACAGCGACGCCAGCAGCCAGGTGCCGGGCAGCTGGTCGCGGATGTAGTCGGGATCGCGCTGGTCGAGGTCGGCCTTGGGCACGCGCGACACCACTTGGTGGCGCGCCCACTCCAAGACATCCCCCAGGGTCGCCATAACGGCAGGGGTACCCCGGTCTCACCGGGGGTCAAACGCGGTAGATGCGGGCGGCGTTCTCGTGGGCGATCAGACCGACCACCCGGATCGCATCGACCTCGCTCCAGTCCCCTTGGGCGACGAATTCGCTCAACACGCGATGAATGCCCTTGCGCCACAAGGCCGCACCGAGAAAATGCAATTCCGCGGGGCCGAACCCATCCGAGGAATACAGAATTCTGCGGAAGGGCGCCATCTCCAGCGTCCGCGCGATGAACGCCGGCGATCGTGCCCCCAGGTGGTTCACGCTCAGCCCGCTGTCCAGGTAGACGTTGTTGAACGCCTGGGCCAGGTAGCCGGCCTCGCGCTCGTAGGGATAGCAGTGCAGCAGCACGATCGGGGTGTCGCCGGCCTGCCGCAGGAAGTCGAGCAGATACAGCGGGTTGGCCTTGTGCAGATCGCAGTCCCGGTCGCCGAAGCCGACGTGGAATTGCAGCGGCTTGCCGACCCGCAGCGCCTGATGCAACCCGAAGCGCAGCAGGGCGCGGTCTTGCAGCCGCACGCCGCCGCGATCGCGCCAACGGCCGGCGGCCGCGGCCACCTCCGCGGGCGAGGGCTCGCTCAAGTCGCCGTCGAACCCGCCCCGGTAGGCCAGGATGGACTTGGCACCTACGGCCGTGGTCATTCGCCGCTGCAGGATCTCCTCGAACGCCGACGCGTAGTCGCCGGGTGCTTGCGCGGCCTGCTCGGCCACTTGCTCGAGCCGAACGATCTCGTGAGCTCGGGCGCCGGAAAGCGCGCTCACCTTGTCGACGTCCGCGACGTCGGCGCCGATCCCGGTGTCCACCAGCCAGTCGCTCACCCCGGCGGCCGGCAGGAAGAGCCGGGCCAGCTCGTCCTCGGTAAACTGGCTGCGGCGTTCCCAATATGCTTGGGGTTCGGGGTGTTTGGGCAACCCCAGGATGGGGGCGCAGTGGCTACGCACGGCGAAGCCGAGTTGCGAGTCAAAACCCGGATACGTCAGCGCGTCGGTGTTGGCCTCGTTGAGCGCGTTCTCGAAGCGTGCCCGGTCCCCCGGCGCCAACCAGCACCCGTGGACGTGCTGATCGATCAACGGCACTTGGCCGATCTGCTGCGCCAGATCCGACGGATCGGACACCGTCACAGGCTCCAGGCCATCCGAAACTTGTCCGCCAGCCGCTCGGCGTCCAGGGTGCCGTACCGCTCATGCTCCAGACGTCGGATCGCGACGACCATGTCGACGGCGGCATCGCCCAAGATACCACGCAACAGCTTCGAATTATCCAGTGCGGCAATCGCTTCCATCTGATCCTCGGCAAGCCGCAGCACACCGATGCGCTTGCGCTCCGAGGCGGACAGTTTTGCCGGATCTACCGTCGCTTCCGGCGGCAGTGTCGCGTCGCGGCGGATCCCGTCGAGGGCCAGCCCAAGAATTGCCGCCGACGCAAGGTAGGGATTCGCGGAGGGGTCGACGATCTTCACCTCGACATTGCCTCCGTGCGCGCTGCCCGGGCCGCCCTTGATGAACCGCACTGCGGCCTCGCGGTTCTCGGTGCCCCAGCACACATGGGCGCCGGCCCAGTTACCGGGCCGCATCCTTAGGCCGGACACGATCGATCCGCATAGCACCCCCTGCGCCTCCGGCAGCCCGCTGATCACCCCGGCTACCGCGCTCTCCCCCGCCGGTGTCATGCCGGCGGCCCCGGTCCCGTCGGAGAACAGCGGTCCGTCGGGCGTGATCAGCGAGAAGTGCTGGTGTGCACCGGATCCGACGCTGCCGGCAAACGGGGCCGGCGACAGGCTGACGCGCAGCCCATGGCGGCGGGCTGCCCGGCCGATGATAATCCGGGCCACCACCAGCTGGTCGGCCGCGGCCACCGGCGGTAGCGGGGACAACGACATCTCGAATTGGTTGGCGCCGGATTCGGGGTGAAACTGCTCGATCCCGACGCCGGCGGTGCTCGCCGTCGCGATGACATCACGGACGAAAGCTTCGTGCTCGAGCACGCCGGCAAGGCCGTACTGCGCCCACAACACCGACGGGAGCCGCGCACCGTCGGGCTCGACCAATAAGAACTCGATTTCGTGGCCGATGGCCGCCTCGATGCCCGCCTCGGTGAGTGCGGCCTCGATTCGCGTCAGCGTTCCGCGGCTGCATCCGGGGACGGGTTTGCCGTCCTGTTCGAAGAACGCGGCCGGCGCCCACGCCAACCCGTCGCCGATGATGCGCAGCGCCGACAGGTCGATGCGGAGACGCTGATCGCCCACCACGCCGACGTCGTCGGTGAAGGCGATGCCGGTCTGGTCGATGGCGAACGCGTGCCAGGTTGGACTGGCACCCAGGCCTGGGTCGGCGAATGTGTTGGTCCGCCGGATCGGCACCGTTTTGGCCTGCGTGAGCCCGGCCGGGTTCACCACGGTGCCGATGACGGTGTCGACCCCCTCGCCCTCGAGCTGGGCGATCGCCGCGGCGGCAAGCGGTGTGGCTGTCATGGCAAGGGTGTCCTTCATGCCCGCGAAACATAAACTGCTGCGACGCTTTTCGGCGTGTCGTGGCTGACGTTTATGTGTCGCGGAGCAATTGAGGGCGTCGGCGCGTGCCGGTCAGGCGCGGCTGGGCAAGGTCAGCTTGCAGGCCTGGCCGATATCGAGGGTGCGTAAGACTCTCCCCATTCCGATCCAGAGCCCGCACGAGATCGCGAGGTCGGCGAGCAATTCCTCGGAGAAGTGCTCGCGGGCGCGGCTCCAGAAGTCTTCATCCTCGCGGAGCTTCGTGTGCTCGGTGGCGAAGCGGTAAGCGAATTCGGCCGCCAGCCGCTCCTGTTCGCTGTAGCCGGGCCAAGTACGCCACTCCGCAGCGTGGTAGTAGAGCTGCTCGTCGACACCTTCTGCGGGGCCGTCGGCGTCGCGCGTGTTGAGGCAGACAATGCACTCGTTGTTGTGCGCGATCACCGCGCGGGCCAGCTCGCGGGTGCGTAGCGGCAGCCGGTTCTTGGTGTAGACCGCTTGGCTGAATTTAGCCATGGCGCCGCCAAGGTCAGGCGATTTCGTGGCCCAGCTGTAGACGTCGTCGTCCGCGAAGGTTCCGATTCGGCTCATGGCGTGATGGTACGCCCTAGCCCGTTTGCGGTATGGCGATCGTCGGCTGTTCGTCGTGCCACTCGCGTTGTGCCAGAACCCGATGCGCGATGCGTTCCATGGCGGCCTCCACTTGGCGGCGGTCCGGCCGGCCCTCGAAACTCGGTGAACGGGCCAGCTTGTCGAGAATCCAGGCCACCAGCAGCGAATACACGTAATCGACCTGCTGGACGCCGGATTGGGTCAACCACATTTGGTCGCCGTCGCCCTGCACGAAACCGCCGGCGACGAGGCGGCCGAAGGTGGGCTCCAGCACCTCGAAAGGGATCCGCAGCGTGTCGGCGATGTCGGTGAGCCGGGCCGCCCCGTATATCTGCTGATAGCGGTAGATCCGCAGGACGCCCCACAACCCGGCGACGTCGAGCCGGCAGTCGGGCCTCATGGCGATGCTGCGCAGCCGCATGCCGGGAGCGCCCCGCAGCAGCCGGCCGATCGCGGTCTCCAGCATCTCGTCTGGCGATTGGCTGGTGGGCATGGCGAACGCCTCGCCGATGTCGCTGCGGTTGTTGCCGATCCCCCGCAGCGGCACTTCGCGCAGAAACAGCGCTAGGACAAACCCGACCAGTGCGACCGGCACCGCCCAGAGGAACACCCGGGTGAGCGAGTCGGCATAGGCGGCCACGATCGGGGCCGCCATCGAGTGCGGCAGCCGGTGCAGGGCCGCCGGCGAGGCGGCCGCTGCGGCGGGCGCGTGGCTGGCGGCCAGCGCCGGACCGATCCGGCTGTGCAGGAAGTTGTTGAACAGCGAGCCGAAGATGGCCGCGCCGAACGAACTGCCGATCGTGCGGAAGAAGGTGACGCCCGAGGTCGCGACGCCGAGGTCGTCGAAGCTCGAGGTGTTCTGGACGATCAGGACCAGGGTCTGCATGCACATCCCGATCCCCGCGCCGAGGATGACCAGGAATACCGACTGCACCACGGTCGATGTCGACGGGTCCATCCGCGACATCAGGAAAAACGCCACCGCCATCACCGCGGTGCCCGCGACCGGAAAGATCTTGTATCTGCCCGTGCGGCCGACCAGGGCGCCGCTGCCCATCGAGGTGGTCAGCATGCCCACCACCATCGGCAGCGTGCGCAGGCCCGACGTCGTCGCCGAGACGCCGTCCACGAACTGCATGTAGGTCGGCAGGAATGTCAGCGCGCCCAGCATCGCGAACCCGACCACGAACGAGAGCACGCAGCACACCGTGAACACCGGGCTGCCGAATAGCCGGGTCGGCAGAATCGGCGCGGCGACGCGGCTTTCCACCCAGACGAAGATCCCCAGGGCCACCGCGGAACCCGCGAACAACCCGACGATCGTCGCCGAGCCCCACGGGTACGTGGTGCCGCCCCAGCTGGTGGCCAGGGTCAGGCCCGAGGCGCCCAGGCCGACCAACAGGATCCCGGTGTAGTCGATGACCGGTTTGGTGCGCTCGGACAGCGCCGGGATGGCCGCCGCGGCGACGAAGAAAACCACGATCGAAATGGGCACGTTGATCCAGAAAGCCCAGCGCCAGGTCAAGTGATCGGTGAAGTACCCGCCGAGCAGCGGCCCGATCACGGTGGTGACGCCGAATACCGCGCCCATCGCGCCCTGGTAGCGGCCGCGATCCCGGAGCGGAATCACTTCGCCGATCAATGCCATGGCGGTCACCATGAGCCCGCCGCCGCCGATGCCCTGCAGCGCGCGCGACGCGACCAGCATCCCCATCGAAGTCGAAAGGCCGCAGAGCACCGACCCGGCGACGAAGAACACGACGGCCGCCTGGAAGACCCTCTTGCGGCCGAACAGGTCGCCGAACTTGCCGACCAGCGCGGTCATGATGGTCGACGCAAGCAGGTAGCTCGTGACAATCCACGACTGATGGCCCGCCCCACCGAGATTGGCGACGATGGTCGGCAGCGCGGTCGCCACGATCGTCTGGTCCAGCGCGGCCATCAGCATGCCGAGCAAGACCGCCACGAAGATGAAATTCCGTCGCTGTGGATCGACCGCGACGTCGGGTGCATGCTCGGCGGCTGGGCTGGCCGGGATCGCTGATGGTGTCGTCCTCGTCATGCCTGCCTTCCCGTCGTTCGATGCTTAGGGATGCCCAGGGTGAGGCAGCGGCAATCTAGTGCTGAACTCCCAGCTGATTCAACAGCCCTTCCACCCGGCGCTTTATCTCGTCGCGGATCGGGCGTACGGCCTCAAGGGGTTGGCCCGCCGGGTCGGGAAGGGCCCATTCTTCGTAGCGGACTCCGGGCAGGATCGGGCAGGAGTCGCCGCATCCCATGGTGATTACCACGTCTACGGCTTCGAGCATGTCCAATGTCCACTGCTTCGGTCGTTCGGTGGCGATGTCGACGCCGCTTTCGGCCATGGCCGCGACGGCGGCGGGATTTACTTCTTCAGCGGGTTCTGAGCCGCCCGAGTAGACGTTGGCTTGGTCGCCCGCGAGGTGTTTGAAAAATCCCATCGCCATTTGTGATCGCCCCGCATTGTGTGTGCACAGGAACAGAACGGCCGGCGTTTTCATGCGAATTGGCGTCGGATGGCCAGGGAGACGTAGACCAGGCCGACGAGCACGGGCACTTCGATGAGGGGTCCGACGACGCCGGCGAGTGCCTGCCCGGACGCCGCGCCATAGGTGGCGATGGCGACCGCGATGGCGAGTTCGAAGTTGTTGCTCGCGGCCGTGAATGCCACGGTGGTGGTGCGTTGGTATCCGAGCCCGAGCACCCACCCGAGCACGTAGCCGCCCACCCACATGACCGCGAAGTAGACGAGCAGCGGCAGAGCGATGCGGGCGACGTCGAGCGGGCGGTGGGTGATCTGGTCACCTTGAAGCGCGAACAGGATGACGATGGTGAAGAGCAACCCGTACAGCGCCCACGGGCCGATCTTGGGCAGGAACGTCGCCTCGTACCAGCGGCGTCCCTTGGCGTTCTCGCCGAGTCGTCGGGACAGGTAGCCCGCCAGCAGTGGGATGCCAAGGAAAATGAGCACCGACTTGGCGATCTGCCACGGCGAGGTGCGGACGGTGGTCTGTTCCAGGCCGAGCAATCCGGGCAGGACCGACAGGTAGAACCAGCCCAGGACGGCAAACGTCGCGACTTGGAACAGCGAGTTGAGGGCCACCAGGACCGCTGCGGCCTCGCGGTCTCCACGGGCCAGGTCGTTCCAGATGATGACCATGGCTATGCAGCGTGCAAGACCGACGATGATCAGGCCGGTGCGGTACTCGGGCAGGTCAGGCAGCATCAGCCAAGCCAGTGCGAACATGACCGCAGGACCGAGCACCCAGTTCAGCAGCAGCGAGCACACCAACAACTTGCGATCGCCGGTGACGCTACCGAGCCGGTCATAGCGAACCTTGGCCAGCACCGGATACATCATGACGAGCAAGCCGAACGCTATAGGCAGCGAAATACCGTCCAGCTGAACGTGATTCAGCGCGGTATCCAAGCCCGGGACGAGGCGACCCAGCAGCAGGCCGGCGGCCATCGCGGAGGCGATCCAAACGGGCAGGAGCCGGTCGAGAAGCGGAAGCTTCTCGACAACGGCCGGATGTGTGCCCTGCTGCCCCGTCAGGGTCACGGAAGACGGCCTCCCGCTTCGGCGCTCTCGGCGTCGCTAGCTGGTGCGCTGCAGGCGCAGCCGCCGCCGTCGGCGTTCCGAGCGTCTTCTGGACTGCCGCCGAACGTCTCTGAGTCGGCCAACACGGTGTACACCTCCCACCTATGACCGCCAGGTCCGGAAACCCACACCTTGTCCTGCTTCGCGAAGCAACACGTCGTTCCGATTTCTTCTTCGGTGAACATCCCCTCATCGGTCAGGCGGGCGATCTCCGCGTGCACCGCGTCACTGGACTCGACTTCCACGCCCAGGTGATTGAGAATCCCGCCCTGGCCACGGTTTTCGATGAGGACGAGCTTCAAGGGCGGATCGGCGACCGCAAAGTTGGCGTAGCCCGGTTTGACCTTCGCGGGCGGTGTGTTGAACAGCTTGGAGTAGAACGTGATCGCCTCGTCGAGGTCGTCGACGTTGAGAGCGAGCTGAGTGCGGGACATGATGGCCCCTTCCTACCTCTGTGACTTATGTCGAACTTACGGCAGCTCCGATATTGCCACCTTTTCGATATATGTCAAGAAGGTGTGGCATTATGGTTGGCATGCCGAAGACATTGCCCACCGTGGATGTATCCGCGCCGGTGTGTTGCTCGCCCGTCGCCGCCGGTCCCGTTGATGACAGCGCGGCCTTGGAGATTGCGTTGCGCCTCAAGGCGCTGGCCGATCCGGTGCGCGTCAAGCTCGTCTCTCTGTTGTTCAGCTCGGAGGCCGGCGAGGTGTGCAACTGCGATCTCGCCGCGGCGGTTGGCCTCGGCGAGTCGACCGTGAGTCACCATCTCTCGCAGTTACGGCGGGCAGGGTTGGTGGCGTCGGAACGACGAGGCATGAACGTCTACCACCGGCCGCGGCGGGACGCCCTGGACGCCTTGCGAGCGGTGCTCGATCCAAACTGCTGCCGCTAACGCAGGTTGTGCGCCTCGGGTCAGCTCGGGGGCCGCGAGACGCATTGCGCCGAGTAAAGCTCCTCGCCCAGCTTCTCCATCAACTCCAGCTGCGTCTCCAGGTAGTCGATGTGTTTTTCCTCGTCCGCCACGATCTCCTCGAGGAGGTTGGCGCTGGTGCTGTCCTGCTTTTCGCGGCACATGATGATGCCGGGTTTGAGCCGGTCCATCACCTCGTATTCGATGGCCAAGTCGGCCTCGAACTGCTCGCGCAGCGTTTGGCCGATGCGTAGCGAGAAGAGGCGTTGATAGTTCGGCAAGCCGTCGAGCAGCAAAATGCGATCGGTGATCGCCTCGGCGTGGCGCATCTCGTCGAAGGACTCGGCGCGGGTGTGCTCGGCGAGCTCGGTGAAGCCCCAGTTGTCCTGCATCTTGGAATGCAGGAAGTATTGGTTGATTGCGGTGAGCTCGCTGGTCAACTGCTCGTTGAGCAGGCGCAAAACGTCCGGATCACCTTGCACGATCGCTCCTTAGGGGTATGAAGGCCGTCATGTCTGGGCGCGGCCGGCGGGCTGGGCTGAAGCACACCGTTCCGGGCTTGTAGCAGCACTTTGCCACGCCGATTTCGAATCTTCCAGCAAGGTATGGCTGCGCTCAGCAAGGTATGGCTGGGCTCAGAAGCATGACTTAGGTCACCTATCGTTAGGTTAGACTCGGCTAATCTAGTTAGGTTAGACTCCACTAACATGAGGCTGGTTCGCACGGCTTACGCGCGCACGCGGGGGATGCGCTGATGTACGTATGCCTGTGTGTGGGGGCCACCAATCAGACGGTGTGCGACGCGGTTGCGCGGGGTGCCTGCACGTCGAAGGAGATTGCCGCCGCGTGCGGGGCCGGCGCCGACTGCGGGCGCTGCCGGCGCACGTTGCGCGCGATCATCGAATCCGCGCGCCAACTCGAACCCGCGCGCTCGCGATAACCGGTCAGCGTTTGTTGAAGTCCGCCAGAGCGGCGGCGTTGGCCTGGGCGCCCATCAACTCGGCGAAATGGGCGTTTTCCCGCGCGCTGGCCGCCGCGATCTCCGGACGGATCGGTTCGACCATCGTGTGCTTGACGGCCATCAGGCTCGAAATCGGCCGTGCCGCAAGGATTTCGGCGTGCCGACGGGCCTCGGGCAACAATTCGTCCGGATCGCAGACCCGCCAGACCAGTCCCATCCGCAGCGCCTCTTCGGCATCGACCCACTCCGAGGACATCAGCAACCAGGCGGCGTTCTGCCGGCCCACCAGCTGCGGCAGCAGATACGAGGAAGCGGCCTCGGGCGCGACGCCCAGGCTGGTGAACGGGCATTTCAGGCGCGCGGTCGAGGACATGAACGCCAGATCCGCGTAGCCGAGAATCGTGGCGCCGATCCCCACCCCGACGCCGTTCACCGCGCAGATCAGCGGCTTCGGAAACGCGCTGAGCGCGTCGATCAAGCCGATGAAGCCATGCTTTCCCGGCGTGAAACCGGGGTCGGTGATCCGCGCCTGCATCTCGGCGAGATCGGTACCGGCGCTGAAGCCGCGCCCCGCGCCGGTCAGTAGGACGACGGCGACCTCGGGATCGTCGGCGGCGGCCCAGAGCGCCTCGGCTGTCGCGTCATAGAGGGCTTCGTTGAAGGCGTTCAGCGCGTCGGGCCGGTTGAGCGTAAGCGTGCGTACCCGCTTGTCGTCGTCGATCTGCAGCGTCACGGCTGCAGCCTAACGGTTGGTGAATTCAGCCGTTGCTGTAGACGCGGGTCGGCGCGATCATGACCACGGCACGCCGCTCGGTGGCCATCACCCGGTCGTACTCGTCCCAGTCGTCGTGCGTGCCGCCCGCCGCCGTGAAGACGTCGCGGAGCAGGAGCCGCAATTGATCGGCGTCTTTCAGCCAGGGCTGCGCGTCGTCCGGGCCGGCCAGCTCGGCGCGGCCCTCGACGGTGGCCCACTGCCAACCGTTCTTGAACGTGACGGCGAGTTGCGGCCGCGCCCGCAGGTTGGCGAGCTTGACTTTGCCGTACGTGGTAAAGCCAAGGGACGGTTGGCCGGTGGCCGGATGCGGCAGCAGGCCGACGTTGACCAGCGAAGCCTGCACGCTGCCGTCGGCACGAACGGTGGATATCACCGCCAGACCGCTTTCCGCCGTCGCCAGCGCTACCGCGTCGTCGAGTGTCGTCATCCGCTGTCCTCACTTCCAAAGGGCGCCTTGAACACGTACCGGCTGGTGGGCACGGTGTCGATGTTCTCGTTGGCGCCAAATGCAGTTGTGCTGGCGACCATCCGGCTCACCCGGTCCTGCAGGTCTGCGTCATCTGCGGCACCGAAGAACGCCTTCAGGTCGGTGATTGCCTCCGCGGGGAACAACTCTTCGACGATGCCCGAGATTCCCGGCGCGCCCTCGGTGAGCGTTCGTACCACCCAGTTCTGGGTGTAACCGAATGTCGACTGGGTTTCGATGGCGACCGAGGTGTGCTCGCGCTGCCAGCGCGTGAGCCAGGACTCCTGATCGAGGGCCGCGGGCCGGCGCAGCAGGGCGATGTTGGCCAAACCCGGTGTGCGAGTGCCGGATTCGACGGCCGGCGCGGCCAGCGGGACCGACTCCGTCACCAGGTACGCGCCCAGTAGTTCGCATTCCTTGGCGAGCAGGTCCAGCGCCGCCGCCGTCTGGTCGCCGTAGCACTGCTGGGTCCACAGGCTGACCACCGCGGCGACCGGCGGGTCCAGGGTCGTCAACGTCATCAGCGAGTGGCGCACCGCGGCGTCCCGGACATTGACCGACAACCCGGGCAGGCCCAGCCCCAACAGCGCGTCGGCGACGGGGCCCCGTTGGCGGTCGCACCAATCGTCGTCGGCTTCGGTGCGCATCAGTACGGCGATTACCTTCTCCATGGGCTGAACCTACCGTCGGAGGCCCCGGGTCCACAGGGCCGCTATTTGATCAGCCGGACCTTGTGCTCAGCCTTGATCGACTCGCCGATGATCCCTGCGAGCCGCCGATAGGATTCGTCGCGACCGCTCGAGGAACGGAACACCAGGCCTATCCGTCGACCGGGGCGGGGAGTCGCAAACTGCGCGAGTCCGAGTTGGCTGCGCGCGGCCTCGACCGGCGCCGCGCTCTGCGGGATCAGCGTGACGCCCAATCCGCCCGTCACGCATTGCACGGCGGTGGCCAGCGACGCGGCCCGGGTATCGGCGAGGTCGGCCCGCACGCCCGCCTTCTGGCAGACGTCCAGGGCCTGATCGCGCAGGCAGTGACCCTCGTCCAGCAAGAGCAGCGGCAGCTCCGCCAGCGCGCCGGTGGGCACGCGCTGTTTGCCCGAAAGCGGATGCCCGGGCGGCACCGCGAGCAGGAAATCCTCGTCGTAGATCGCGATCTCGGTGACGCCGGCCGCATCGGAGGGCAACGCGATCAGGGCGGCGTCCAACGCGCCGTCGCGCAGCGCCGCCAGGAGCCGCTCGGTCTGGTCTTCGATCACCCGCAGCGTGAGCGCGGGCAGGCGGCTCGCCAGCCCCGCCAACACCGACGGCAACACGTACGGCGCCACCGTCGGGATCAATCCCAACCGCATAGTGCCCTGCAGCGGGTCCGATGCCCCCGCGGCCGCGGCGCTGAAAGCCCCCATCGCCTCGACGACGGCCTGGGCGAACGGCAACAGCCGCATCCCCTCGGTCGTCACGCGCACCCGCCGCGTCGATCGCTCCACGAGACGGGTGTCGACGCCGGCTTCCAGCGCCGCCAAAGCCTGTGAGAGCGTCGACTGACTGACGCCGAGAGTGGTTGCCGCACTGCCGAAATGCTGCTTCTCGGCCACCGCGACAAAGGCACGTAGCCCGGCGAGGGTGGGCTGAAAACTCTTATCGGTCATACCTATTAGTGTAGTGGGATATATCACCTTTACTTTAGACCGAGCTCACGGCAACATTGGGAAAGACAACTAATCTTGATTAAGTCCAGATAAGGAGCGGACATGGCATTGCTGACGATCGGCGACCAATTCCCCGCCTACCAGCTCACCGCGCTGATCGGCGGCGACCTGTCGAAGGTCGACGCCCAGCAACCCGGCGACTACTTCACCACGATCACCAATGAGGACCACCCCGGCAAGTGGCGTGTGGTGTTCTTCTGGCCGAAGGACTTCACCTTCGTGTGCCCGACAGAGATCGCGGCGTTCGGCAAGCTGAACGACGAGTTCTCCGACCGCGACGCACAAATCCTGGGTGTCTCGATCGACAGCGAATTCGTGCACTTCCAGTGGCGCGCGCAGCACGAAGACCTCAAGCGGCTGCCGTTCCCGATGCTGTCCGACATCAAGCGGGAACTCGTCCAAGCCACCGGGGTGCTCAACGCCGACGGCGTCGCGGACCGGGTGACCTTCCTCGTCGATCCCAACAACGAGATCCAATTCGTGTCGGCGACTGCGGGATCCGTGGGGCGTAACGTGGACGAGGTGTTGCGCGTGCTGGACGCCCTGCAGTCCGACGAGCTGTGTGCGTGCAACTGGCGCAAGGGCGACCCGACGCTGGACGCCGGCGAGTTGCTCAAGGCCTCTGCCTGATCACCGGCCCTGACCACGATTGGAAGACGCGACATGACCGTAGAGACGCTCAAGGCTGCCCTGCCCGAGTACGCCAAGGATCTCAAGCTCAACCTGGGCTCGATCACCCGCAGCACCGTCCTGGACTCCGAGCAGCTGTGGGGCACCTTGTTGGCCAGCGCCGTGGCCACCCGAAACACCCAGGTACTCAACGAGATCGGCACGGATGCCGCGGAGAACCTGTCCGCAGAGGCATACCAGGCCGCGCTGGCCGCCGCGTCCATCATGGGCATGAACAATGTCTTCTACCGTGGCCGCGGCTTCCTCGAAGGCGCCTACGACGATCTGCGGCCCGGACTGCGCATGAATGTGATCGGCAATCCGGGTGTGGACAAGGCGAATTTCGAACTCTGGTGCTTCGCGGTGTCGTCGATCAACGGTTGCTCACACTGTATGGTCGCCCACGAACACGCGCTGCGCGAGGCGGGGATCAGCCGCGAGGCCATCCTGGAAGCGTTGAAGGCCGCTGCGATCATTGCCGGTGTGGCACAGGCGATTATCGCCTCGCAGACACTGGCGGCGGTCGGCTGATCGCCGCGACGTGACGCCGTCCTGGGTTTCCCACGCCATCTGGTGGCAGGTCTATCCCCTGGGGTTTGTCGGCGCGTTTCCGACGACCGAGCCGCCGGATCCCGCGGAACACCGGCTGCGGCGGTTGGTGAATTGGTTCGACCACGCCATCGCGTTGGGCGCGTCCGGGATCGCGCTGGGCCCGATTTTTGCCTCGCGCACACACGGTTACGACACGACCGATCACTACCGCATCGATCCGCGCCTCGGTGACGACGCCGACTTCGACTACCTCGTCGCCGAGGCGCACCGCCGCGGGCTGCGCATCCTGCTCGACGGCGTGTTTAACCACGTCGGCGTCGACTTTCCGCGCTATCGCGAGGCACCGCACAACGACGCGGCGGCAGGCTGGTTTCGCGGGCGCCCGGGTCGATTCCACACGTTCGAGGGCCATTCCGAACTCATCACCCTCAACCACGACAACCCCGAGGTCGTCGCGTACACCGCCGACGTGATGGCGCACTGGTTGCGCCGCGGCGCGGACGGCTGGCGCCTGGATGCGGCTTACATTGTGCCGCAACAATTCTGGGCCGCGACGCTGCCGAAGGTCCGCGAACTACATCCGGATGCCTGGTTCGTAGGTGAGCTGATCCACGGCGACTACGCCGCCGTCGTCGATGCGGCCAAGTTCGACTCCGCCACCCAATACGAGCTGTGGAAGGCCATCTGGAGCGCCCTCAACGACGGTAACTTCTTCGAGCTGGACTGGGCGCTGCAGCGACACAACACTTTCCTCGCCAGCTTCGCCCCGCTGACATTTATCGGCAACCACGACGTCACCCGCATTGCCAGCCGGCTGGAAAACTCCGCGCACCTGGCGCACGCGCTGGTGATCCAGCTGACGGTGGGGGGCGTGCCCAGCGTCTACGCCGGCGACGAGTTCGCGTTTCGCGGGGTGAAGGAAGAGCGCTACGGCGGAGACGACGCGGTCCGCCCGGAGTTCGCCTCTCCCCCAGTGCAATTGGACGCATTCGGCACCGACATCTGGGCGCTGCACCAATACCTCGTCGGGCTGCGGCGCCGCCACGCCTGGCTGCATTCGGCGTCGACCACCGCGCTGCGGCTGACCAACCGGCACTACGTCTACGAGACGCGCAGCGGCGAGAACGCCTTGCTGGTCGCGCTCAACATCGACGACGAGCCCCTCCAGCTGGCCCTGTCCGAACTCGGCCCGTACGAATTGGGCTGGGCTCGGGCCCAGGTTGTCGCCGGATCGGCGGCCCCGCCCCAGGACGTCGTGGAGACGGTGGCCGTCGAGGCACACGGCTGGCGCATCCTGAGCCCGGTCTAGGAACGCCTCAACCGAGCCACGGTCAGCTGGTCTTCCTCGCCGTCGTAGTACCGATCGAGGAGCGCCACGAAGTCCCCGTTGTCCTCGGCCGTGCGGGCGAACAGCGTCATCGACGAACGCAGCTTGAGGTCGTCGGGTGAACCGAAGATCTCCGCGGCCGAACGCCCCTGTACCTCGTTGACCAGCCGGGTGCATTCGTGCAATCGCGGGCCTAGCGGGTCGTGGCGCAGATAGGCGCGGGCTTCCTCGAGGGAGGCGATGCCGTAGTGGTCCGCCATCGGGCTGCTGCCCAGGCCGCGAAGTTGCGGAAACACGAACCACATCCAGTGACCGCGCTTGCGCCCGTCGCGTAACTCCTCGACGACGCTGCGGTAGACGGGGGCCTGGGCGTCCACGAAACGCTTCAGGTCGAAGGGGTCGGCTGCCGACGCCATACGACTACGGTTGCACACATGGCGGTCAAACGGCGAGTGCCCAAAGTGCGCGATCTGGCACCGCTGATCCAATTCAGGAGACCCCGGTTCAACGCGACG
This sequence comes from Mycobacterium sp. IS-2888, assembly GCF_001954215.1. NCBI lineage: Bacteria > Bacillati > Actinomycetota > Actinomycetes > Mycobacteriales > Mycobacteriaceae > Mycobacterium > Mycobacterium sp. IS-2888. Next base: position 1,006 of record NZ_MBET01000041.1, on the reverse strand, counting down.
AAACGGCGCCTCGACGCCGCCTTCACCATCGAGGATCTGCGGCGAATCGCCAAGCGGCGCACCCCTAAGGCGGCGTTCGACTATGCCGACGGCGCCGCCGAGGACGAGTTGTCGCTGCAGCGTGCCCGACAAGCGTTCCGCGACATCGAATTTCATCCGACGATCCTGCGCGACGTCAGCAACGTGACCGCCGGGTGGAACGTGCTCGGCCAGCCGGTTGTGCTGCCATTCGGGATCGCGCCGACCGGGTTCACCCGCCTGATGCACACCGAGGGCGAAATCGCGGGTGCGCGGGCGGCGGCCAGGGCCGGGATTCCGTTCGCGCTGTCCACGCTCGGTACCTGTGCGATCGAAGACCTCGTGGCCGCTGTTCCCCAGGGGCGGAAGTGGTTTCAGCTGTACATGTGGCGCGACCGCGAGCGCTCGATGGCGCTGGTGCAACGCGCGGCCGACGCCGGCTTCGACACCCTGCTGGTCACCGTCGATGTGCCGGTCGCCGGTGCGCGGTTTCGCGACAACCGCAACGGCATGACGATCCCGCCGGCGCTGACGCTGCGAACCGTCCTCGACGCGGTGCCGCACCCGAAGTGGTGGTTCGATCTCTTGACCACCGAGCCGCTGGCGTTCGCGTCGCTCGATCGCTGGTCCGGGACCGTTGGCGAGTATCTGAGCACGATGTTCGATCCCAGCCTCACCTTCGCGGACCTGGAATGGATCAAGGCCCGATGGCCGGGGAAGCTCGTCGTCAAAGGTATCCAGACCCTCGACGATGCCCGCGCCGTCGTCGACCGCGGGGTCGACGGCATCGTGGTGTCCAATCACGGTGGCCGCCAATTGGATCGGGCCCCCGTGCCCTTCCACCTATTGCCCGTGGTCGCCCGCGAGCTCGGCAACGACACCGAGATCCTGGTGGACACCGGGATCATGTCCGGCGCGGACATCGTCGCGGCGATTGCGTTGGGGGCGCGGTGCGCACTGGTCGGGCGGGCCTATCTCTATGGGCTGA
>NZ_MBET01000040.1:0-74454 GCF_001954215.1 Mycobacterium sp. IS-2888 | reverse complement strand
CGGCGCGGACATCGTCGCGGCGATTGCGTTGGGGGCGCGGTGCGCACTGGTCGGGCGGGCCTATCTCTATGGGCTGATGGCCGGCGGTGAAGCGGGCGTCAACCGTGCCATCGAAATCCTGCAGACCGGAGTGATCAGGACGATGGGGCTGCTGGGTGTCACCTGCCTGGAGGAACTTTCGCCGAAGCATGTGACGCAGCTGCGGCGGCTGGGCCCCGTCGAGCGTTCGGACTGACCTGAGCGTGCGGCCAGCCGCACGTTCGATGTCGAACGTGAAGCCAGCCGCACGTTGGGCGCCCTAGCTGGCTAGCCGGCAGCGAAACCCGCCCGGAGTCCCCGCTCGATGTCGTCGCTCTGGCTCGCACCGCCGGCTGGGGGCGTCTGTTGGCAGTTGCAGGTCAGGCTGCCGAATATGTTTTGGTCCGACTGGCTCGGGTCGGCGCCGGCCGGCGCCGCTCCCGCAATAACAGAGCCGAGGATCGCAGCGCTGACAAGCATTTTCGTGATCATGTCGAAGACTCCTTCGCTGAGTAACCGGCTTAGACAGTTACATCTTGCTCCGCGACATGAAACCTGTCAAGGTGGTTACATGAAATTCGTCTACGTGAGCGGCCGGCGGTGCCTCGACTTCGCGGGCACGCTGAAATACCGCATGTCGGCACGCGAGGAACTGCTGACCGATCCAAGGCTGCTGTCCGACTGGGCGATCCAGGCGGGACTGCTGGACGACGCGATCGATGTCACCCACGACGAGCTCGTCGCGGCGATCGACCTGCGCGAGGCCAGCTACCGGACCGTCATCGCCCGGCTCGAGGGGCGCCGCCCCAAAGCCGCCGACGTCGAGCTGCTCAACGAATGGGCGTCGCAACCCCAGCTCGCGCCCCGATTGCTCCGCACCGGTGCCACCCGCCGCGAGGGCACCGCGCCGCGGCTGCTCGCGAGCCTCGCCGCGGATCTGCTCGACCTCATCGCCGGACCCGACCTCGAGAACGTCAAACGTTGCGCGCATCCCGGGTGCACACGCCTATACGTCGATTCGTCCAGAGCGAAAAACCGGCACTGGTGCGGGATGAGCACCTGCGGAAACAAGGTGAAGGTCCAGGCTTTTCGGGCGCGGCAGCGCGCCGCGGCCCGCTGACGCGGGGATCTACCCGGGAACAAACCACGTCCAACCAGGGTTGAGCGCAACAGACTAAACCTTTGGAGGACGAGTGTCTCAAGCCACATCAGTGCCGGTGCTGTTCGTCACCGACACCATCGTGTTGCCCGGAATGGTCGTGCCGATCGCACTGGACGACGCCGCGCGGGCGGCCATCGACGCAGCCCGGGCCAGCGATTCGGGGCAGCTGCTGATCGCCCCGCGGCTCGAGGACCGCTACCCATCCCACGGCGTGATCGCCAAGATCCTGCAAGTCGGCCGGATCGCCGGCGGTGGCACCGCCGCCGTCGTGCGCGGTGAGCGCAGGGCGCAGATCGGCGCCGGCGCGAGCGGGCCGGGCGCGGCGCTATGGGTCGAGGTGACCGAGGTCACCGAGGCCGAGCCGACCGACGACATCAAGGCGCTGGCCGCGGAGTACAAGAAGCTGCTGCTGGCCATGCTGCAACGGCGCGACGCTTGGCAGATCATCGACTACGTCAACAGCCTGACCGATCCGTCTGCGCTGGCGGACACGTCCGGCTACGCGTCCTACCTGACCGATGTGCAGAAGCGCCAGTTGCTGGAGACGGTCGACGTCGCCGAGCGGCTGCGCGTGCTGATCGACTGGACCGGCGAGCACCTGGCCGAGGTCGAGGTCAACGACAAGATCGCCGAGGACGTGCGCGAGGGCATGGAGAAGACGCAGAAGGAGTTCCTGCTGCGCCAACAGCTGGCCGCCATCCGCAAGGAATTGGGCGAGGGCGAGCCCGACGGATCCGACGACTACCGGGCCCGCGTCGAGGCCGCCGACCTGCCCGAAAAGGTGCGCGAGGCCGCGCTGCGCGAGGTCGGCAAGCTGGAACGCGCCAGCGACCAAAGCCCGGAAAGCGGCTGGATCCGCACCTGGCTGGACACCGTGCTCGACCTGCCCTGGAACGTGAAGACCGAGGATTCGACGGACCTGGCGGCCGCGCGGGCGATCCTGGACGCCGACCACCACGGGTTGGACGACGTGAAGGACCGCATCGTCGAATACCTGGCCGTGCGCACCCGGCGCGCGCAGCGCGGCCTGCAGGTCGTCGGCGGCCGCGGCTCGGGTGCGGTGATGGTGCTGGCCGGTCCGCCCGGCGTCGGCAAGACGTCGCTGGGTGAGAGCGTTGCGCGGGCGCTGGGCCGCAAGTTCGTGCGCGTCGCGTTGGGTGGGGTGCGCGACGAGGCCGAAATCCGCGGGCATCGGCGCACCTACGTGGGCGCGCTTCCGGGCCGGATCGTGCGTGCGATCGGCGAGGCGGGATCGATGAATCCCGTTGTGCTGCTTGACGAAATCGACAAGGTCGGATCCGACTACCGCGGCGATCCGAGCGCGGCGCTGCTCGAGGTGCTCGACCCGGCGCAGAACCATACGTTCCGCGACCACTACCTGGATCTGGACCTGGACCTGTCTGACGTCGTCTTCCTTGCCACCGCCAACGTGATCGAGACCATCCCGTCGGCCCTGCTGGACCGGATGGAGCTCGTCGCTATCGACGGCTACACCGAGGACGACAAGGTCGCGATCGCCCGCGACTACTTGCTGCCGCGCCAGCGCGAGCGGGCGGCGCTGAACGACGACGAGGTCACCGTCACCGACGCCGCGCTGCGCAAGATCGCCGCCGACTACACCCGCGAACCGGGTGTGCGCCAGTTCGAACGCCTGCTGGCCAAGGCGCTGCGCAAGGTGACGACGAAGATCGCCGAGGAACCGGTGACCATCGACGAGCCCGATCTGGTCGATTACCTTGGCCGGCCGCGGTTTACGCCGGAGTCGGCGGAACGCACCGCGGTGCCCGGCGTGGCCACCGGCCTGGCCGTGACCGGCCTCGGCGGCGATGTGCTCTACATCGAAGCAGGCGCAACCGATGGCGAGCCCGGTTTGCAGCTGACCGGTCAGCTGGGCGACGTGATGAAGGAGTCGGCGCAGATCGCGCTGTCCTACGTGCGTTCGCACGCCGCTGAACTGGGTGTTGACCCCAAGGCCCTGGACCGTCGCATCCACGTGCACGTGCCCGCCGGGGCGGTGCCCAAGGACGGTCCGTCGGCCGGTGTCACGATGGTGACCGCGCTGGTCTCGATGGCCACCGGGCGTCAGGTCCGCTCCGACGTCGGCATGACCGGCGAGGTCACGCTCAACGGCCGCGTGCTGCCGATCGGCGGGGTGAAGCAGAAGCTGCTCGCTGCCCAACGTGCAGGGCTGTCAACGGTTTTCATCCCATCGCGCAACGAGCCGGATCTGGACGACGTGCCCGCGGAGGTGCTCGAGGCTCTGACTGTCACGCCGATGACCGACGTCGCCGAGATCGTCGCCCGGGCGCTGGAACCGGTGGCCGAAACCGCCACGGCCGCCGCCTGATACGGGGAAACGGCGCACCGGCCGGCCCGGGCCGTTACCGTGCGGGGATGGCCGTGATCCTGCGCAGGATGCTCCGCATTGGCAAGCTGCCCGCCGAACTGCGGGCCCAGGTCGAATCGGAGGGGCTCACCCATCTCGCCGAGTTCGTCCCGGTCACTTTCCGATTCAATGGCTCGGTACCGGGTTTCGCGGTGAAAGGACACAACGTCCGCAGCTACGTCGGTTCCCTGGCCCTTACCCCCCAGCGGGTTCTCGGAACGTTGTCGACGGTGCCGAAATTGGCGGGCCGGGCAATCGACCAGCGCTGGGATGCGGCCCAGGGCGGGCCGGTCAGGGCGGAGTTCTCCAAGGACGGCCTCGCGCTCGACGTCGACGTCAGCCAGGTCGATCCCGCATTCTCCGGTCAGCTGTCACTGCGGTACAAAACCGTGATCCCCGAACCGGTGCTGACCACCCTCCCCCGCCGGTCGTTGGCGTTCCACGTCCCGCGCGAGTGGGTTTTGCGCGCCCTCGGGGTACCTGCCGCGCGGCCTGGGTAACAATGCTCACACCCGATGGCGGGCACGTGGTGGCCGGGCCAACACCGCTGGTCAGTCTGTTGCTGCGTGGTGAATCTGTTAATCGCATGCAGGTTGTCTGAAAGATTCCTGCCAATAAACCTGGCCGAAGGCGTTTTCGCGCCTCCGAGCCCGGGTAGCCGAAACAGCCAGGGGGATTCCACCCCTGTTCCCTCGGCCCAAACCAGGAGCTTAGGGAAACAACTGAACAACACCGTCAATGCTGTTGCGCTGCGTGCGTCGCAGCCAGGCTGGACAAGGAGTTCACATGAACCTCAACAAGATCACCGCCACCGCCGCGATGGCCGGCGGCCTAGGGGCCGCGGCACTCGGAATCGGTGCCGGTTTGGCCCAGGCCGACCCGGGTATCCCGGGGCCTGGCCCGAACATCCCGGGCCCGAACGTTCCGGGCCCGAATGTGCCGGGAGACCGGGATGTGCCTGGTCACGGGCAGTTGCCCGGACAGGGGTGGCCGGTTTGTAACGGCGGGCCGGGCGTCAACTGCAATGGACCCGGCAGCCCGCTTCCGCCGGGACAGGATCGGTTCCCGCCGCCGGGGCACTACAACGACCCGGTCCGCTACGGACTGCCGGCCACCTGGGTGCCGCCCGTGGGTGACCCCGACGGAACCCAGCTTCCGGTCGTATTCGACCCGGACCTGGGCCAGTGGGGCGTGCACACGTCTAGTGGTTTCCAGGTGTTCACGCCTGCGGGCGGAGCCAACGGCAACGTCGGCGGCAATGTCGGAACGCCCGGCACCTAAAACCGGCACATAAAAGCCGGAATGTGGCAGCCGCCCCCCAAAGGGGGCGGCTGTTCCACATTTGGCCGTTGCGGCTTCGCCTTGCGCTCGTCGGACGTGCGGCAGAATCGCAGTGATGACCGAATTTCGCGATCTGAAACGGCAAGTCGTCCACCGCGTCCAACGTCTGGTGGTCAACCCGGTGGGGCGGCAACTTCCGGTGACCATGCTCGAGACCGTCGGCCGCAAGTCGGGGCAGCCGCGGCGCACCGCGGTGGGCGGTCGCGTGGTGGACAACCAGTTCTGGATGGTCTCCGAGCACGGTGACCGGTCCGACTACGTTCGAAACATCAAGGCCAACTCTGCAGTTCGGGTCCGCGTTGGCGGTCGGTGGCGAAACGGAACGGCTCACCTCATGCCCGACGACGACCCGCTGCGGCGGCTGGGCAATCTCCCCCGACTCAACAGCGCCGTGGTGCGCCTGATGGGTAGCGACCTGCTCACCATTCGAGTTGATCTGGACTGACACCGCGTTCGGCATATTCGCCGAGCCGGTAAATCTGCAGGAGAAGTACGAGTAGAGGCCTGCGAAATTACAGGCTCGGCGCGTGTCGGTCGCCGGCGTTAAGGTCGGCGCATGGCCTACGACGAAGACCTGGCCAACCGGATCCGCGAACTGCTCGGATCCGAGCGTGGCGTCGAGGAAAAGCGCATGTTCGGTGGCCTCGCGTTCCTGGTCAACGGCAACATGTCCGTGGCCGCCAGTGGGCAGGGCGGATTGCTGGTGCGGGTACCGCCGGACGACACCGACAAGCTGCTGGAACGCGACCACGTCAGCGCCATGGTGATGGCGGGCCGCGAAGCCCGTGGCTGGTTGCGCGTTGACGACGAGGGCGTGAAAACCAAGCGCCAGCTTCAGGGTTGGGTGACGCGCGGCGTCGGCTATGCGCGCAGCCTGCCATCCAAATGAGGAGCTTGTGGTGAAGCGCGGGTGTCGGGTCGCCATCGGTAGCGCAGCGGTCGTCGGTGTTGCGCTTGTCGGGTGCTCGAGCGGCTCAGGCAATGGCGCCGGCGCGCGAGCTCCGAGCGGATCGGTTGCTGCTGCGCCGAAAGTCGTCGTGGACGGCAAGGTCCGGCCGGTTCAGAACGAAGTCGCGTGCGTGACGGCGGCCAACATGGTGATGGCCAACATTGGCAGCCGAGAGGATGGCATCGCCGTCACCCTGAGTGCTGGCGACAATCCGATGGTGAAAGATCTCACCCTCGGCATGGTCGACGGGGTGCCGCTCACGTACTACGAGTCAAATACCGGCCCCAAACCGACTGTCACCAAGAGCGGATCTGCCTTCAAAATCGTCGGAACTGTAAGTGATAGCCCTGGCGGCAGCGGGACCGTATCCAAACCTTTCGAGATGGAATTCACCTGCCCCCCGAGGCGGTGAACCCAGCTGAGAGGCAAGCACCCGCCCCGGTTTGCCCGGGAATGGCGCGGGTACGCGGTGCGGTATGAGCGGGCGCGAGCAAGTGGTGCAGCGATTGCTCAGGGTCGCCGGCACCACGTACGCCGCCGAGGCGGGCATTCGGGTCAACGACAAACCGATGCCGCTGTTTCAGCTCCTGGTGCTGTGCATGCTGGCCAGCAAGCCGATCGATGCCACCACCGCCGTCCGTGCGGCCCGTGAGCTCTTCAAGACGGGCCTGCGGACCCCGAAGGCCGTCCTGACCTCCGACAGGCGGACCATGATCAGCGCGTTCGGCCGGGCTCACTACGTGCGGTACGACGAAAGCTCGGCCACCCGCCTCACCGACATTGCCAGGCGGGTTTGCGACGAGTATTCCGGCGACCTCCGCGAACTCGACGGCCGCAGCAATCAAGACGTCCGCGAGGCCAAGCGAATGCTCAAGACGTTCAAGGGAATCGGTGAAACCGGCGCCGATATCTACCTACGCGAGGTGCAGGACGTATGGACCTGGGTTCGCCCATATTTCGACGGCCGCGCCACCGCCGCGGCTAAGCGGCTGGGCCTGCCGGCCGACGCGGCGAAGCTGGCCTCGCTGGCTCCGCGTGCCAACGCCCGGCTGGCCGCCGCGCTGGTGCGGGTCTCCCTGGACGACGATCTGCGCCAGCGGGTGACCGGTTGAGCGCCCGGTGACGGTGCGGATCGGCACGTCGGGCTGGTCGTACCAGCACTGGAACGACGTGCTCTACCGGCCCGGCCTGCCGGCCGGCAAGCGGCTGGCGCGCTACGTCGAGGTGTTCGACACCGTCGAGCTGAACGCCAGCTTCTACCGCTGGCCCAAGGATTCGACTTTCGCGGGGTGGCGCGACCAACTGCCGGCCGGCTTCACCATGTCGGTCAAGGCCCATCGCGGACTGACCCACTACCGCCGACTGGCCTCCCCGGAGCCCTGGATCGAACGGTTCGAGCGCTGTTGGCAGTTGCTGGGTGATCGGCGCGGTGTGCTGCTCGTTCAGCTGCACCCCGAGCAGCAGCGCGACGACGCGCGGCTGGATTCGTTTCTGCGGCAAGTGCCGGCGTCGATCCGGGTGGCCGTGGAGCTGCGCAATCCTTCGTGGAACGACCCGGCGGTCTATGAAGTGCTCGAACGCCGCCGCGCGGCGTATGTGGTGATGAGCGGCGCCGGATTGGCGTGCGTGCCGCGCGCCACCACCGATCTGGTGTACATCCGGCTGCACGGCCCGGATCGGGATTCGATCTACGCCGGCTGCTATTCCGCCGACGACCTGCGGCGCTGGGCCGACCGAATCGTCGGCTGGGACCGCGACGGCAGGGACGTATGGGTGTATTTCAACAACGACCTCGGCGGTCACGCCGTCCGCAATGCCCTGACTTTGCAGGAACTTTTGGCCTGAGCCGGGCCGCGTAGCCTGGGAATGTCGACGAAAGAACGGAGCAGCAATCATGGCCAGCTCGACCACATTCGTCATCATCGGCGGCGGACTTGCTGGAGCCAAGGCGGTAGAAGCGTTGCGCGACAGCGGCTTTGATGGCCAAGTCATCCTCTTCGCCGAAGAGGAACACCTGCCCTACGAGCGACCACCGCTCTCCAAGGAGTATCTCGCCGGCAAGAAATCGCTGGCCGATTTCACCGTGCAGAATTCCGAGTGGTACCGCGACCACGACGTCGACCTGAGACTCGGCTCGCCTGTGGCAGGCCTGACCCCCGCCGAACACGCCGTGGCCCTCCCCGACGGAACCGCGGTGCGGTACGACAAGCTGCTGCTGGCGACCGGATCGGCCTCGCGGCGTCCGCCGATACCCGGATCTGACGCCGACGCGGTCCACTATCTGCGCACCTACGACGACGCCGTGGCGCTGAATTCTATTCTCGCCGAAGGGTCTTCACTGGCCGTGGTCGGAGCCGGATGGATCGGGCTGGAGGTGGCCGCCGGCGCCCGACAGCGTGGCGTCGCCGTGACCGTCGTCGAGACGGCCAAACAGCCGCTGCTGGCCGCGCTCGGCGAATCGGTGGGCGAAGTGTTCGCCAACCTCCATCGCGATCACGGCGTGGACTTGCGGCTCGAGGCGCAGGTCGAGGAGATTTCGACCACGGGCGGCAAGGCCACCGGCCTGAAAATGCGGCACGGGTCGACGGTCGCCGCTGATGCGGTGTTGGTGGCCGTGGGCGCCAAGCCGAACGTCGAACTCGCCGAACAGGCCGGGCTCGCCATGGGCGACGGCGGTGTGCTGGTCGACGCGTCGCTGCGCACGAGCGATCCTGACATCTACGCGGTCGGCGACATCGCCGCGGCCGAGCACCCGCTGTTCGGCTGCCGGATTCGCACCGAGCACTGGGCTAACGCGCTCAAGCAGCCCGCGGTGGCGGCCGCCGGAATGCTCGGCGAGCCAGGCGAATACGCGGAGCTGCCCTACTTCTTCACCGATCAGTACGACCTCGGGATGGAGTACGTCGGGCACGCACCCAACTTCGAGCGGGTGGTGTTCCGCGGTGACGTCGGCGGGCGCGAATTCGTCGCGTTTTGGCTCGACGGCGACAACCGGGTGCTGGCCGGGATGAATGTCAACGTCTGGGATGTGCTCGACGACGTCAAAGCGCTGATCAGGTCCGGGACTTCCGTCGACCCCGGCGCGCTGGCCGATCCGCAGTCCCCGCTTACCGACCTAGTGAGCTGACGTCTCGGCGGGCACCCATGTCCCGTCGATGACGTCGGGTGGGCGTTGCGCCTGCAGGCGCTCCCGCTCGGCGCGCCGGCGCTTGATCCGCAACCGGGCATCGGCCGGCATCGTGACCAGCTCGTCGCAGGTCAGGTAGTACACGTCGGCCACGACGTCGATCATGTCCGCCGCGACCCGTCGAGAACCCAACTCGCGCAACGTCGTTCGAAGCTCATGGGTGAATCGGATGGTGGCGTCGTGAGCCAGCTCGCGCGACACGCGGGCATTGTCGGCAAGACGCCGGGCCAGCGTCGCGGGTGGCGGCGGCTGGGCGGGGGCCTCGGCGGCTTCGGCGGCCGCCGCCAGCAGCATCGCCGGATCATCGACGAACACCGTGCTGTCCAGTTCGGCTTCCCCCGGCCCGCGGTGCCCGATGCGGGCGACCGCGGTGTCGAGCGCGGCGGCGGTACCCGGAGACAACGCGCGGATGCTGTCGAGATTGCGGTCCCGGGCCAGCGCGGCCAGCGGTGGGTCGGCGCGCAATATCGTTGCCAGCTCGGCGATCTCGGCCGTGACGCGGCCACCCTCCAAGATCGCGCCCAGTCCCGGCACCCTGGTTCCCACCCCGGTGCGCTCCAACGCGGCCGCGGTGACGCCGGTGTCGATCAACGACAACGCCGTCAGGATCCAGCCCTGGTGAATCCGGTCCCGCAGCAGCCGGAGCCGCACCCCGAGGCTGGCATCGGAAAGCAGACCCAGCTGCGCGCCATCGAGGTGTTCGGCGGTGGCCGCGGCGGCGTAGGCGCGCGTGTTGGTCCGCAGGTGACGCAATATGGCGAGCGATCTCGCCGCGGCGACCGCCTTCGCGACCGACCCCACCGCGCCGCTGGCCAGCTGCGGCGGACCGAACGGCAGCAGGTCACCGACCTGTGGCTGGTCGATCAGGGCATTCCGGACGACGGCTTCGGAGTCCCAGCCCGGGAGCTGGGCGGCGGCAATGACATTGGATGACACCCCGACGTAAGGGCGATGACCGAACACCGCGATGGCCCTGCTCCCCCATTCGTCGCCCACGACGCCACCGAGCGCAAGCACCTGACCCATCACCCGTCCGGCCGTCCGCAGTCCGCTCAACTGGACGTCCAGGGTTATCGGGGTCAGCGGTCCGGGCAGCGCCTCGGCAAGGCCGGTCGCACTGAAAACCGGGAACCGCGGATCGATCAGGTCGTCGAATTCGCCCTCCATGCCCTCCGGTGCGGCGTTGCGCAGCGAACCGGGCGGCGCGTGCCGCGGGAGCACCTCCACCGGCAGCGCCAATCGCCCCCCATGGTGGACCGCACCGGCGGGTCCGAGTCTGCGGCCGGCGAGTCCGCGCGCGGTGTCGGCGACCGCCTCGATCGCCTGCCAGCCGAACTCGAATCCCCAATCCTCTTGCGCCGCAGTGATATCCATCTCCGGAATCAATTGTGACCAGCTGCGAACCCCATACGGCCGCGAACGCGGATCGGCGGATCGCAGCACCCGCCAGGCCGTGATCACGTTGGTGGCGTCCGGCGTAGCCAGGTCCACGACACCGGTGCGGTCGGTGTTCAGCGCCAAAACCAGGAAGCGCACCAGGTCGTCGAGGTGCAGTACCCGCATGGTCTGCGCGGAAACCTTGCTGCGCAGCAGGGTGGCCACGGTGCGGCACACCATCCAGTCGAGCTGACGGCCGACGGGCGGCGCGATCCGGACGACCACGCTCGGCGCCCAACTGGTGGACACCAGCTCCTCGGCGGGCCGATACAGGTCGGGCCGGCCCGCGGCCTGGGAGACGAACAGCAAGCGCGCGCCGGCGCGGGCGGCGGCATGGGTTACCCGCGCGACGCCGTCGATGTCCGCGCTGCCGGGGGCGGTGGTGTCGACCGGGGCCAGGTGGATGACCGTGTCGGCCTCGTCGGCCAGCTGCTGCAGGACGGGGTCGCTTAGCGGCGCGCAAACAAATTCGACGTTTGGGTCCAGGCAGGCGTGCGGGCGCTCAGCAATGCCACTGACGCTGTGGCCGGCCGCGATGAGCTGGCGTGCGACCAGCCGCCCGACGGTGCCGGTGGCGTCGGTAACCAGGATCTGCACCCAGGCTCACCTCCCACGACGTCCGCTTCGACAATAGGCAAGTCGCCAACAGTTTCGCGACTGTTACTCCCCAAACCGGGCTCTGGCCTGGCGGTATTCCCGCGGCGGGCTACCGCAGCGTGGCGCTGCCGTCGGCCGCGACGGCAACTTTGGCGCCACCGATGTCCTCATGCACGGTTTCCTGCGCCGCGGCGCGATCGTTGATCACCGCCAGCGTTCGCGACCCGTCGGGCGTGCGCACAGCAACAAATGCCTTCTCCGGCCGCCCTTCCCGGTCGAACGGAGTCGTCCAGGCTTCGACGGTGCCGACGCCCTCCCACTCGACCAACCCGTCGCGGGTGGGCTCGCGATCCACCGCGGATTGCACGTCCTCCCAACGGAATTCGGAAGGAGGTTCGGTGCCGTAGACACCGAAGCTGTGCTTGGTCAGGTAGCCGCCGTTGGCGGTGATCAGGGCGCGCCGTCCCGGATTCGCCACCAGCAGATCGGCGACGGTGGCGATCGAGTGCATGACGTAGTTGCTCCACGGGCCGCCCGCGAAAGTCAGCCCGCCGGTGACGGTCAGCGGACGAGCCGGATCGTCGACGGCCAGCCCCAGTTCGGCCGCGGCGACCTGAACGGCGGACGGAAAGCACGAGTACAGGTCGACGTAGTCGACCTCGTCGATGCCCAGGCCGGCGAGCTCCAGCGCACGGGCGCCCGCGATCCGGATGGCGGTGGACCGGTGCAGCTCGTCACGCTCGGCGATGGCCGGGGTGTCGTGCGCGTCGGTGCCCGCATGCGGGTAAACCCAGCGGTCGGCCGGGATCCGCAGGCGTTGTGCCTGCTCGACCGACGTCAGGATCAGGGCCGCGCCCTGGTCCACCATGTTGTTGGAGTTCATCAACTTGGTGTACGGCCAGCTGATCATCCGGTTCTGCGGTCCGGGCCGCCGAATCTCCTCCGCGGTCACCGGCTTACGGATCCAGGCGTTGGGATTGCGGACGGCGACGGCGTTGAAGCGCGCCCACAATTCGGCGACGCGGTCGAGGTGGTCGTCAACGGATTCGCCGTTGGCGACGCGAAGCGCCTGCTCGAACAGCGGGTAGACGTAGGCGGGCCGGTCCAGGCCGATCCTGATCTCCGCGTCGCCGGCCATCGGGACGTCGTCGCCGCCGACCTCGGCCAGCGGGATGGAGTCGTCCTGAACCGTCCACTCGAGTTTGCCGCCCTTGGCCTTCAGTCCCCGCCGGGTCCGCCACGTTTCGGCGCCGGCGAGCAACACCACGCCGGCCCGGCCCGCCTGAATGTCCATGCATGCCTGGTTGACCAGCGACTGCGGCACGTTGCCGCCGACCGGGCTGTAGCGCGTACGGAAGCCCGAGGCGCCGATCCGCTCGCCGAGCAGCAGCGCGGGATCCCGGTAGTGCGCCGACAGCACGTTGACCACCCGGATGGAATCGACGGCGCCGATCACCCGGGGATCGCCGGCCTGCCGGGCCGCGGCGGCCATCAGGTCGACCGGTTCGACGGACCGGGTTTCCGGGTCGATGTCGTCGCGATGGTTGACCTGACCGCAGCCGATCAGCACCGGTGTGCGGGGGCCGACGGTCATGGACCGAATTTAGCGTGTCTATGGACCGGGCCACCGCGGGCATCGGGCACGAGGCTTTGGCTATCGTCACAGGCCGACCCACGATCGGATGGAGACCGCCAACCAATGAGCGCGCACTTGAGCTATGTCGAAGCCGTGATCGTCGGCGCCGCCCAGGGCATCACCGAACTGTTCCCGGTTTCCAGCCTCGGGCACTCGGTGTTGGTACCGGCGCTGGTCGGCGGGCAATGGGCCCGAGACCTCAACGTGTCCGCGCCCCAGTCGCCCTACCTGGCGTTCATCGTCGGCCTGCACGTCGCGACGGCCGCGGCGCTGCTCGTGTTCTTCTGGCGCGACTGGGTGCGCATCCTGGCGGGATTCTTCTCCTCGGTGCGGTATCGCCGAATCCGAACGCCCGAAGAGCGGTTGGCCTGGCTGATCGTGCTGGCCACCATCCCGGTGGGCCTGGCCGGCCTAGCGCTGGAACAGTTGTTCCGCACCACGCTGGGCAAACCCATTCCGGCGGCGGCGTTTCTGCTCCTCAACGGCATCGCCCTGTATGCGGGCGAGGTCCTGCGCCGCCGCGTGGCGCCCGCTCGCGACGACCCGCCGCCAGCCGACGGGGCCGCACCCAACGACGAGGCCGCACACAGCGGCGAGGCCGTCGACAACCGGCTGGCCGAACTGCCCCTGGGCCGGGGTGTGCTGATCGGCTCGGCGCAAATCCTGGCCCTGCTGCCGGGCATCAGCCGCTCCGGCATCACGATCGTGGCCGGCCTCTGGCGCGGCCTGTCCCACGAAGACGCCGCCCGGTTCTCCTTCCTGCTGGCGACGCCCATCATCCTGGCGGCCGGGGTCTACAAGATCCCGGAACTGTTCGGGCCGCTGGGAAGCGGCATCGGCGGGCAGGTCCTGGCCGGCAGCATCGCGTCGTTCGTCTGCGCCTACCTCGCTGTGCGCTATCTCACCCGGTACTTCCAAACGCGCACGCTGACCCCGTTCGCGGTCTACTGCGCCCTGGTTGGCGCCGCGAGCCTGGCCTGGCTGACCCTGCGCTGAGCGGGCGCTTATTGCGCAGCCCGACGGCGAGTGCTGTGCTTACCGGATCGCATAGTTGACACCTGTTAAGACCGGAAGGGATCAACATGGCAGACACCGCAGTAGGCCTGAAGGTCCGCGACAAGGTCATCGTGATCACCGGCGGCGCGCGGGGCATCGGATTGGCCACCGCGACCGCGCTGCACAACTTGGGCGCCAAGGTCGCGATCGGCGACATCGACGAGGTGTGCGTGAAGGAATCGGGCGCCGCGCTCGGCCTCGACGTGCACGGCAAGCTCGATGTCACCGACCCGCACTCGTTTTCGGAGTTCCTCGATGACGTCGAGCGCCAGCTCGGACCGATCGATGTGCTGGTCAACAACGCCGGCATCATGCCGGTCGGCCGGATCATCGACGAGCCCGACGCGGTCACCCGGCGCATTCTCGACATCAACGTCTACGGCGTGATGCTGGGCAGCAAGCTGGCGGTCCAGCGCATGGTCCCCCGCGGATCCGGACACGTCATCAACGTCGCCTCACTGGCCGGGGAGATCTACGCCGTCGGGCTGGCCACCTACTGCGCGAGCAAGCACGCGGTGGTCGCGTTCACCGATTCCGCGAGGCTCGAATACCGCTCGGCCGGCGTGCACTTCTCGATGGTGCTGCCGTCGTTCGTCAACACCGAGCTGACCGCGGGCACCAAGGGCGCCAAGGGATTCCGCAATGCCGAGCCCTCGGAAATCGCCGACGCGATCGTCGGGTTGGTGGTTCGCCCGAGGCCGCGGGTGCGCGTCACCAGGGCGGCCGGCGCGATGGTCGCTTCGCAGAAGTTCATGCCGCGCAGGCTGGGCGAGGGCCTCAACCGCCTGCTCGGCGGCGAGCACGTCTTCACCGATGAGGTCGACGTCGAACAGCGCCGGGCCTACGAGGCCCGCGCCCGCGGCGAAGAATGAGGGCCGCCCAGCGCGGCGTTCATCGAAAGCGCGGACAATCGGCCGGGTGAGCCTAGAAACCGCAACGACCTCGACCACGAAACTCTCCGACGACGAACTGGGCCTCATCGACAAGTACTGGCGCGCCGCCAACTACCTGTCGGTCGGGCAGATCTATCTGCTGGACAACCCGCTGCTGACCGAGCCGCTGTCGGCCGAACACGTGAAACCGCGGCTGTTGGGTCACTGGGGCACCACGCCGGGACTCAACCTCATCTACGCCCACCTGAACCGGATCATCCGCAACCGCGACGCCAACGTCATCTACGTCACCGGGCCCGGCCACGGTGGGCCCGGGCTGGTGGCGAACGCCTACCTCGAGGGCACTTACAGCGAGGTGTACAGCGGCATCGGAGAGGACACCGACGGGCTGCGCCGGCTGTTCCGTCAGTTCTCCTTCCCCGGCGGCATCCCCAGCCACGTCGCCGCCCAGACCCCCGGGTCGATCCACGAGGGCGGTGAACTCGGCTACGCCCTGGTGCACGCCTATGGCGCGGCGTTCGACAACCCGGATCTGGTGGTCGCGTGCGTCATCGGCGACGGCGAGGCCGAGACCGGGCCGCTGGCGACCAGTTGGCACTCGAACAAATTCCTCAACCCCGCCGTCGACGGCGCGGTGCTGCCGATCCTGCACCTCAACGGGTACAAGATCGCCAACCCGACGGTGCTGGCGCGAATCCCGCAGACCGAGCTCGAATCCCTGTTGCGCGGTTGCGGATACCGGCCGATCACGGTGGCCGGTGACGAAGATCAAGACCCGGCGTCGGTGCACCAGCAGCTGGCCGCCGCCCTCGACGACGCGTTCGACGACATCGCGGCCATTCAGCGGGCGGCCCGCAGCGGCGAGCAAACCGGCCGGCCGGTGTGGCCGATGATCGTGCTGCGCACGCCGAAAGGCTGGACCGGACCCAAGGAGGTGGACGGAAAGCGGGTCGAGGGCACCTGGCGGGCGCACCAGGTGCCGCTGGCCGCGACCCACGAAAACCCCGAGCACCGCGCGCAACTCGAGGAGTGGCTGCGCAGCTACCGCCCCGAGGAGTTGTTCGGCGAGAGCGGCGCGCTGCACACCGAGCTGCGGGCGATCGCACCGCGTGGTGACCGCCGGATGAGCGCCAACCCGCACGCCAACGGCGGGCTGCTGCTGCGCGAGTTGGACCTCCCGGACTTCCGCGACTATGCGGTGGCGGTCGAACAACCCGCGTCGACGATGCACGAGGCGACCCGGGTGCTGGGCACGTTCCTGCGCGACGTCATCGCCCGTAACCGGGACCGCTTCCGCCTGATGGGGCCCGACGAGACCGCGTCGAACCGGCTGGACGCCGTGTACGAATCCACCGACAAGGTCTGGCTTTCGGAGACCGGGCCCGACGACGAAAACCTCGCGCCGGACGGCCGCGTGATGGAGGTGCTCTCCGAGCACCTGTGCCAGGGCTGGCTGGAAGGCTATCTGCTGACCGGCCGGCACGGGCTGTTCAACTGCTACGAGGCGTTCGTACACATCGTCGACTCGATGCTGAACCAGCACGCCAAGTGGCTGTCCACCAGCCGCGAGTTGCCGTGGCGCCAGCCGATCGCGTCGTTGAATTACCTGCTGAGCTCGCACGTGTGGCGCCAGGACCACAACGGCGCGTCCCATCAGGACCCCGGGTTCATCGACCTGGTCGCCAACAAGCGGGCCGAGATCGTCCGGGTTTACCTGCCGCCGGATGCGAACACGCTGCTCTCGGTCGCCGATCACTGCCTGCGCAGCCGCGATTACATCAACGTCATCGTCGCCGGCAAGCAGCCGGCGCTGAGCTACCTTTCGATGGACGATGCGATCGCGCACTGCACCCGCGGGCTGGGGATCTGGCAGTGGGCGAGCACGGCCACCGCCGAGCCCGACGTGGTGCTCGCCTGCGCCGGGGACATCCCGACGCAGGAGACCCTGGCCGCCGCCGACGTCCTGCGCCGCGAACTGCCCGACCTGGCCGTGCGGGTGGTCAACGTCGTCGACCTGATGCGCCTGCTGCCTGACTCCGAGCACCCACATGGCTTGCCGGACAACGAATTCGACGCGCTGTTCACCCGCGACAAGCCGGTGATCTTCGCCTACCACGGTTACCCGTGGCTGATCCATCGGCTCAGTTACCGCCGCACCAACCACCACCACATCCACGTGCGCGGGTTCAAAGAACGGGGCACCACCACGACGCCGTTCGACATGGTGATGCTCAACGACCTCGACCGCTTCCACCTGGTCATGGATGTCATCGACCGCGTGGACGGGCTGGCCAATCGCGCCGCGGTGCTTCGTCAACGGATGGAGGACGCGCGTATCGCCGCCCGCCGCTACACCCGCGAGCACGGCGAGGACGATCCGGCGATCGCCGGCTGGACCTGGGAGGCGCCGCAGTCGAAGTGAGCCGGGCCGACGCGAGCCGCGGGTAAACTTGCCCGATGCCCGACGCGACGACGGCCGCCCACACCCATCCGGTGGTGTCGCAGCTTTCGGCGCTGCACCGCTTTCGGGTCCACCTCGACATCGCCGTGGTGGTCGTGGTGCTGGTGCTCACCAACCTGATCGCGCACTTCACCACGCCCTGGGCGAGCGTCGCGACCGTCCCCGCCGCCGCGGTAGGGCTGGCGTTGCTGATGCGGGCCAACGGCCTGGACTGGGCCGACCTCGGCCTGGGCCGCGAACACTGGAAGTCCGGGTTCGGCTATGCGCTGGCCGCCGTGGGCGTGGTCGCGTCGGTCATCGCGGTCGGTGTGCTGCTGCCGATGACCCGGCCGATGTTCATGAACAATCACTACGCGACGATCTCGGGCGCGCTGATCGCGTCGATGGTCATCATCCCGCTGCAAACCGTGATCCCCGAGGAGTTGGCCTTCCGGGGTGTGCTGCACGGCGCGTTGAGCCGGGCCTGGGGATTTCGCGGGGTCGCACTGGCGGGTTCCCTGCTATTCGGCCTGTGGCACGTCGCCACGTCGCTCGGGCTGACGAGCAGCAACGTCGGCTTCACCCGGGTGTTCGGCGGCGGTTTCGTCGGGATGCTGGCCGGGGTGACGCTGGCCGTATTGGCCACCGCGACAGCCGGATTCGTCTTCAGCTGGTTACGCCGGCGCAGCGGCAGCCTGATCGCGCCGATCGCCCTGCATTGGTCGCTGAACGGGCTCGGCGCCCTGGCCGCCGCGCTCGTCTGGCACCTGTCGACCTGACGTCGCGTCACACAAGCAGCACGGCGGCGCCGGCGATGCGTCCCCCGGCCAAATCGGCCAGCGCCCGATCCGCTTGTGCGAGCGGGTATTCCGGCGTGGTCACCTCGATGTGATGCCCGGCGGCGAAGTCGAGGAACGCCCGCGCGTCGGCCCGGGTATTCGACGTGACCGACCGGATTTCGCGCTCCTGAAACAGATGGCGTTGATAGTTCAGGCTCGGAATGTCAGACAGGTGAATCCCGGCGATCGACAACGTCCCGCCCCGGTCGAGCGCCTCCATCGCGGGCAGCACCAGATCGCCGACCGGGGCGAACAGGATCGCGGCGTCCAGCGGCACCGGCGGCGGATCGGCCGCGCCTTGCGCCGACGCGGCGCCGAGCTTGCGCGCCAGCTCCTGCGCCTCGGCTCCGCGGGTCATCACGTGCACCTCGGCCCCTTGGGCCAGTGCGACTTGCGCGGTGATGTGGGCGCTGCCGCCGAAGCCGTAGATACCCAGCCGGCCGCCCGGCGGTAGCTCGGCGCGCAGCAGGGAGCGGTATCCGATGATGCCGGCGCACAAGAGCGGTGCGAGCTCGCTGTCGCTGTAGCCGCTCGGCAGGTGGTGTGCGAAAGCCGCAGGGACCGTGGCGAATTCGGCGTATCCCCCGTCGGCGTCCCAGCCGGTGTAGCGCGACTCCGGGCACAGGTTCTCGGCGCCCCGGCGGCAGTACTTGCAGACGCCGCAGGTGTGGCGCAGCCAGGCAATGCCGACCCGATCGCCCACCTCGAAGCCGTCACCGGCCGCCGCGGCACCGACCTCTATGACCTCCCCCACCACTTCGTGGCCGGGCGTCACTCGCTCGCGGTGCACCGGAAGGTCGCCCTCAGCGACGTGCAGGTCCGTGCGACACACACCGCACGCGCGCACGGCCACCAGCAACTCGGATGGCTCGGGCCGCGGCACGTCGGCGGTGACCTGCTCAAGCGGACCGGTTTCCATCGGGCCGGGCCGCCGCACTCGCCACGCGTGCATTGTCGTGCGTCAGGTCCTTCGGATCATCCCGACGATCCACAGCAGGATCACCGAGCCCAGAATCGCGGTGAACAAGGTGAACCACCAGCCGCCGGCGGCGGTGTCGACGAAGAAGCTCAGCAGGAATCCGCCGATCAACGCGCCGATGACGCCGATCACGATGTTCATCAGGATGCCGGAACCGCCGCCTTTGACGATCTTGCCGGCGATCCACCCCGCGATTCCGCCGATGATGATGTAGCCGATCCAGCCGACGCTGGTCAGGGTTGTTGAGCGGGCAAGAAATTCGGTTGCTGCCATGACGTCCATCCGGGTCTCCTTGCGTTCACTGGCAAAGCCCGGCGCAGGTACCGGGTCGTGGTTCCGGTATACCCCGTTTGCCTAACGAACTCAGGCGGATTCGGTCTGCTGCGGCGCTGGCGTGGGAGTGGCCTCTCCCGCGGGCGCTTGGGCCGGCGGAGCGGCCGGCGCGGGCGCGCCTGGAGCCGGCGCCGGGGCAGGTGCTCCGGGTGCCGGGACGGGGGCTCCCGGCGCGGGGGCTCCCGGCGCGGGAGCGGCCGGCGGGGCCGTCCAGGGCTGGATCGACTGGGCGAGCGCCGTGGCCGCGTTCGTGTCCACCGGGTCGTTCGAGGTGCCGAGCCACACGACGAACCAGCGCTGCGGCGGGCTCGCGGTAGCTGACCCGATGACCCCCGTCCAGATCTGGCCGTTCGGCTTGCTCGGGTCGCTGAACTTCACCTCGTAGTACGAGGCGCTTCCGGTGAGCCCGTTGGCGCCGGTCAGCGACGCCGTCGCCTGGTTGATCCGCGTGCCCGGATACGGCATGAAGAACTCACCCATGTCGGAGCCGAGCCGGACGGCGGCCTTGGCGTTGTTGGGTTCGGCGCTGGCGTAAAGCTTTTGGTCCAGCCGGCCCATCACGATGCGGGTGTCGTTGGCGACCGGTGGCGCCTGGTTCGGCGCCGGCGGCTGGCCGATGGTCTTGCTCAGCAACTCCGAGCCGTAGTCGAGGTGCGACGCGTCGGACTCCACCCAGCCGGGGGGCAGCACGAAGCTGAATCCGCCGACGGCATTGCCCAGGCGCCCGGCGTTCGGGTCGGGGGGCGGCGGGGCGTTCGGGTCGACGGGCGGCGGCGGCACGGCGTTGGGATCGCCCGGCGCGGGTTGCGCATTCGGCGCCGGTTGCGCGTTCGGCGCCGGAGCTCCCGCCGGCGGCGGTGCCGCGGTCGTGGTTGCCGGGACCGGCGTCGGGGTCTCGGGATCGGCGTGCGACGTCGCCGGTAACGCGATGGTGACGGCGCTGGCACTGGTCACCGTGGCGATCGCCAGCGTCGCCCACAGTGCTTTGCGACGTGTCGAGTTCGGGTCCACCTGATCCATGGCGACGAACCTACCGTGTTACGGCTGTGACGCAAGGGTGCCTTGCGGACGATGCGATCCGGTGCTCCCGATGTTGCCGATGTGCAACCGGTTTCGCATCCGTGGAGTTCGCCCGCCCGTCACGAGTGAGCGTGGCGTTGCGCCGCGGGATACACCGCCACTTCATGCGCCTTGACCGAGAACCACACCTGCTGGCCCGGCGCCAACCGCAGCTCGGACGCGGCGTCGACGGTGATTTCCGCGGCCAGGCCCGGCGCGCCGTCGGCCTGCTCCGCGGCGCGCACCAAGACCGCGGAACCGCGGACTCCGAGCTCCGCGACCGTCAGCTCGATGCAGTTGCGCGGGCTGCCGTGCGGCCGGTCGCGGTAGACGGCCACCGCCGTCGGCGGGAACACCGCGATGGCGTCCCGCCCCGCACCGAGTTCCTGGGTGGGAATCCCGTGCCAGCGCTCGCCGGAGCGAGCGCGCAGCGCTCCGTCTTCTGCGATCGTCCCGTTGACCAGATTGATCCCCGCAATGCGCGCCGCGAAATGGCTGCGCGGCGCGGCCAGCACCTCGGCCACCGGGCCGAGCTCGGCGACGTTCCCGGACTCCAGCACCAGCACCCGATCGGCCAGGGTCAGCACGTCGAGTAGGTCATGCGTGATCAGGACCACGGCGCAGGCGCCGCGGGTGACCACGTTGCGCAGCACCGCGCGGATGGACGCGGCCGCGCCGACGTCCAGCCCCGTGAGCGGCTCGTCCAGCAGCAGCACGTCGGGCTCGGCCGCCAACGCCCGGGCGATCGCCACCCGCTGGGCCTGGCCGCCGGACAGCTGCCGCGGTTTCCGGTCCGCGAGCCCCTCGGCATCCACCTCGCGCAGCCAGCGCAGCGCCGTCTCGCGGCGCCCGGCGCGCGCGGAATGCGACATGAGAATCCTTCGACGGCTGTGTGGTCCGAAGCCGACGTTGGCGGCGACGCTCATGTGCGGGAACAACAACGGGTCCTGCAGCAGCAGCCCGACGCGACGATCGTGGGTCGCCACGTGCACGCCGGCCGACGTGTCGGTCAACACCCGATCCCCCAACCGCACCAGGCCCTCGTCGGGACGCAGCAGCCCGGCGATGACGTGCAGAGCGCTCGACTTGCCGGCGCCGTTCGGCCCCAGCACCGCGAGCACCTCGCCCGCGGACACCGAAAACTCCACGCCCAGTAGCCGATTGGCCACTACCGCGCGAAGCTGCAACTCGCTCATCGCCGGCTACCTCGCCCCAGTCCCAATCGGGTTCCCGGTCAGCCGGCGGGCACCCAGGCCGAGCACCACCAGCGACGCCACCACCACGAGCAGGATCGACAACGCCACCGCCGCGTTGGCGTCGCTCACCCGCTGTAGGTAAATCTCAAGCGGCAGGGTGCGCGTCACCCCCTGCCGCGAACCGGCGAAGGTCAGCGTCGCGCCGAACTCCCCCAGCGAGCGGGCGAATGCCAGCACCGCGCCCGACGCCATGCCGGGCAGTAGCAGCGGCAGCGTCACCCGCCACCACACGGTGCTGGGCCGAGCCCCCAGCGTCGCCGCGACCACTTCGTAGTCGGCTCCCGCGGTGCGCGCCGCGCCCTCGAGCGAGATCACCAGAAAGGGCAGCGAGACGAAGGTCTGCGCCAGCACCACCGCGGTGGTGCTGAACGCGATGCTGATGCCGGCGGCGTCCAAGTACCGCCCGACCAACCCGAGCCTGCCGAACGCGTACAGCAACGCGATGCCACCAACCACCGGCGGCAACACCAGCGGGACCAGGATCAGCGGCCGCAGCAATCGCACCAGCCGCCCGGTGCCGCGGGCCAGCACCAGCGCCGTGGGCACGCCGAGCAGCACACACAACGCCGTGCTGGCGGCGGCGGTCTTCAGGCTCAGCTGCAGCGCGGTCCGCGACGAAGGGCTGGTGATCAGCGACCAGAAATTCGGCCAGTCGACCTCTATCGCGATCGACAGCAGCGGCAACGCCACGAAGACGATCCCCGCGGCGGCGGGGATGTATACCCAGCGGGGCAGATTCGTCGGCCGGTGCACGATCGCCCTCAGGGCTTGGCGAAGCCCGACTGGGCCAGGATCTGCTGACCCGCGCCGGAGGTCACCAAAGTCACGAATTTCTGCGCCAGGGCCGGCTTTGGCGCCTTCTTCAGCACCCCGATCGGATAGACGTTGACGGCGCTCGCGGCCTCGGGGAACTGCACCGTCGTCACCTTGTTTCCGGCGCTGTGCGCATCGGTGACGTAGACCAGCCCCGCATCGGCCTGCCCGCTGGTGACCTTGTTGAGGACGTCGGTCACGCTGAGCTCCTCACTGACCGGGTTCAGGCGCACCCGGGTGCTGTCTTCGACGCGGTGGGTCGCCGACCCGCAGGGCACCGGCTTTTGGCAGATCACCACGCTGAGACCGGGTTTGGCGAGGTCGGCGAAGGACCCGACGTTTTTCGGATTGCCCGGCGCGGTGACGATCACCAACGTGTTGGCGGCGAAGTTCGTCGGGTTGGCGGCCAGCAGCCCGGCCCTGGTGACAACGTCCATCTGGGCGGTGTCGGCGGAGGCGAAGACGTCGCCGGTCGCGCCCTGGGTCAGCTGGGTCGCGAGCTCCGAGGAGCCCCCGAACTCGAACTCGACGCCACCGCCGGGGTTGTCGGTCTTGAACCGCTCGCCTAGCTGAGTGAACGCGGATTTCAGCGAGGCCGCCGCGAACACCACGATCGATCCGGAGGCCTGCGACGGCCCGGACGGTGACGACGAGGGCGGCTTCGAGCCGCAGGACACGAGGGCCGTCAGCAGCATCGCGGATAGCCCGAAGGCCAGGACCCTGCGCATGGATGAACCCTAACCCGCCGAGGATGCGGTTCGCTTAGGGGCTAAATCGTCGCAAAAACGTGCGGACCGAATAGTTATTCAAATGATTCGCGCGGCGCGCCGCCCGGAATTTCGCCGAATAGCTACTGTCCAGTAACATCGAC
The DNA here is from genome assembly GCF_001954215.1 of Mycobacterium sp. IS-2888. Taxonomy (NCBI): domain Bacteria; kingdom Bacillati; phylum Actinomycetota; class Actinomycetes; order Mycobacteriales; family Mycobacteriaceae; genus Mycobacterium; species Mycobacterium sp. IS-2888. The sequence continues at coordinate 51,202 of NZ_MBET01000040.1, read as the reverse complement.
GGAGATCGACGCCGCAACGTCGGGGTTCAACGTTGAACATGAGGAGGTCATGGCTGTGGAAGTGCTGGTCACCGGCGGGGACACGGAGCTGGGGCGCACAGTGGCCGAGGGCTTCCGCGATGACGGTCACAAGGTGACCCTCGTGGGCGCGCGGCGCAGCGACCTCGAAATCGCCGCCAAAGAGCTCGACGTGGACGCGATCGTCTGCGACACCACCGACCCGGCCAGCCTCGAAGAGGCGCGTGGCCTGTTCCCCCATCACCTCGACACCATCGTCCACGTGCCGGCTCCCGGCTGGGACGGCGGCGACCCGCGCACCTATTCCATGTCCGACACGGCCCGGGCGTGGCGCAATGCGCTTGACGCGACGGTGCTTTCGGCGGTGCTGACCGTGCAGGCCGTCGGCGATCACCTGCGCTCCGGTGGCTCCATCATCGGCGTGGTGGCGGAAAACCCGCCCGCCGGCAGCGTCGACGCCGGAATCAAAGCGGCCCTTTCGAATTGGGCGGCCGGCCAGGCCGAGGTCTTCGGCACTCGCGGGATCACCATCAATGTGGTGGCCAGCGGGCGCAGCGTCCAGGCCGGCTACGACGGCCTTTCGCGCACCCCGCCGTCCGTCGCGACGGAGGTCGCCCGCTTGGCGCTGTTCCTCACCACCTCGGCGGCTCGCCACATCACCGGCCAGACGCTGCACGTCAGCCACGGGGCGTTGGCCAGTTTCGCCTGAGGCTGAATAAGAGCCGTATCCCGTCGCGCGGCGCCGCACTACGGTAGAGCGCGTGGCTATTCGACTCGGTCTGCAGATTCCCAACTTCTCTTACGGCACCGGGGTGGACAAACTCTTCCCCACTGTTCTGGCTCAGGCCCGCGAGGCCGAATCGGCTGGTTTCGACTCGGTTTTCGTGATGGACCACTTCTACCAACTGCCCATGCTGGGCGACCCCGACCAGCCGATGCTGGAGGCGTACACCGCGCTGGGTGCGCTTGCCACCGCGACCGAACGGGTGCAGCTGGGCACCTTGGTAACCGGTAACACGTATCGCAATCCGACGCTGCTGGCCAAAATCATCACCACGCTCGACGTGGTGAGCCAGGGCCGGGCGATCCTGGGCATCGGCACCGGCTGGTTCGAACTCGAGCACGATCAGCTGGGCTTCGAATTCGGCACCTTCACCGACCGGTTCAACCGGCTCGATGAGGCGCTGCAGATCATCCTGCCGATGATCAAGGGCGAACGGCCGACCTTTTCCGGCAAGTGGTATCACACCGACCAAGCGATGGCCAATCCTCGCTTCCGCGAACACATTCCGCTGATGATCGGCGGCAGCGGCGAGAAGAAGACAATCCCGCTCGCCGCTCGGCATTTCGACCACCTCAACATCATCGCCGGGTTCGACGAGCTGCCGGCCAAGGTGCGGGTGGTGCGGGAGCGCTGCGAGGAGATCGGCCGCGATCCGGCCACGCTGGAAACCAGCACCCTCACCACGGCGGTCGTCGACGAGAATTTCAACACCGACCAGATCCCCGCGGAGATGACCCAGCGCATGGTCGTCGGCAGCGCCGACTCGGTCGCCGACCAAATCAAGACCAAGATCTTGGATGCCGGTGTCGACGGGGTGATCATCAACATGCCCTTCTACACACCCGGCATCATCGCCGCGGCCGGCGAGGCGCTGCGGCCGTTGGTCGGCCTGTAGCCGGGACCGCCGCGAGCGGCGGGGCATGACGCGGATCACGTTCGGCGACCAGCGGTAATACCGCCGGTGTGGTTCATTACACAGGCTTACGATCTGGGTTTCCGGGTGGCGGCTTGACTAGCGTGGTAGCTAACTGAATTCGCGCATCAAGGAGCCCCGGCAGGAGCAACGGATACATGAGCCCGCAGCCAGAAGGTACAGCTGAACCGAAGCGTCGGCATCGCGTCGTCATCATCGGGTCAGGTTTCGGCGGACTCAACGCGGCAAAGAAGCTCAAGCGGGCCGACGTCGACATCAAGCTCATCGCCCGCACCACCCACCACCTGTTCCAGCCGTTGCTGTACCAGGTGGCCACCGGGATCATTTCCGAGGGGGAAATCGCCCCACCGACCCGGGTGGTGTTGCGCAAGCAGCGCAACGTCCAGGTCCTGCTCGGCAACGTCACCCACATCGACCTGGCCAACCAGTGCGTCGTGTCGGAGTTGCTGGGGCACACCTACGAGACCCCGTACGACAGCCTGATCGTGGCGGCCGGGGCCGGCCAGTCCTACTTCGGCAACGACCACTTCGCCGAGTTCGCGCCCGGCATGAAATCGATCGACGACGCGCTGGAATTGCGCGGCCGGATCCTCAGCGCGTTCGAGCAGGCGGAGCGGTCAAGCGATCCCGAGCGCCGCAGGAAGCTGCTGACGTTCACCGTCGTCGGGGCCGGGCCCACCGGCGTCGAAATGGCCGGGCAGATCGCCGAATTGGCGCAACACACCATGCGAGGCTCGTTCCGGCACATCGACTCGACCCGGGCGCGGGTAATCCTGCTCGACGCCGCCCCCGCGGTGTTGCCGCCGATGGGCGAAAAGCTGGGCGAGCGTGCGGCCGCGCGACTGGAGAAGATGGGCGTCGAGATCCAGCTGGGCGCGATGGTCACCGACGTGGACCGCAACGGCATCACCGTCAAGGACTCCGATGGCACCGTGCGGCGCATCGAGTCAGCCTGCAAGGTCTGGTCCGCGGGCGTGCAGGCCAGCCGCCTGGGCAGGGACCTCGCCGAGCAGTCGCCGGCGGAACTGGACCGCGCCGGACGGGTCAAGGTGCTGCCCGACCTGTCCATCCCCGGCTACCCGAACGTGTTCGTCGTCGGCGATATGGCCGCCGTCGAGGGCGTGCCAGGGGTGGCCCAGGGCGCCATCCAGGGCGCCAAGTACGTCGCCAACACGATCAAGGCCGAGCTGGCCGGCGCCGACCCGGCGGAGCGGGAGCCGTTCCAATACTTCGACAAGGGCTCGATGGCGACGGTGTCGCGGTTCTCCGCGGTGGCCAAGATCGGCCCGCTGGAGTTCAGTGGTTTCATCGCGTGGCTGATCTGGCTGGTGCTGCACCTGGTGTACCTGATCGGGTTCAAGACGAAGATCACCACACTGTTGTCGTGGACGGTGACCTTCCTGAGCACGCGGCGCGGCCAGCTGACGATCACCGACCAGCAGGCGTTCGCGCGAACGCGGCTCGAACAGCTCGCCGAATTGGCCGCCGAGGCCCGCGGCCCGGCCGAGGCCGCGCGGAGGGCTAGCTAGCCCGCTTATGTAACCTCTAATCCGTTGTGGCGCAAGGGATTACATCTCCATGAGGTTTTGCAGCCGCACCTGGCCCCGGGCGACCACCCGGTCTTCCGAGTCGGTAATGGTGACCAGCCACAGCTGCTGACGCCGGCCGCGGTGGATCGGTTCTGCGGCGCCGTAGACCATCCCCGAGCCGATGGACCGCAAGAAATCGGTGTTGTTGTTGACACCGACGACGTTCCCGCCGCCGCGCGTGGCGAGCCAGGTGTAGGCGGCGACGCTGGCCATGCTCTCGACCATCGAGCAGTACACGCCGCCGTGCACCAGGCCCATCGGCTGCAGCAGCTTCGGCGTGACCTCGAGTTGTGCCCGGGCCCCGTCGGGGCTGAGTTCGGTGAATTGCAGCCCTATTTCGCTGTCGAACGGGGCGGTGAAATCCGGCGGGAGGCTCGCGGGCGGCGGTGGCACGCTCATGTGTCTACACCATGCGGAAACCGCGGGACGCGAGGCCGCGGTGGCAACCGCCGGAAAACAGGCGAGCCCCCTGCGCTGAGGCACGGGGCTCGCCGATCGAGTTGGACCCGGGGTCACTGCAGCCCTCAGGACTCTGCCGCGGTCCGTTGTCTCTCGACCGGAATTAGCATAGGCAAGGCTGCCCTAATATTGCAAGGGTGCGTTGTCGCATCCGGGATCGCGCCGGCGGGCCCGGAGGTGGTCACAGACATTGCCCAGCTTTCGATACGACAGTCGGTAGTAAACAAGGAGTACGCTTGGTGCAACGCTCAGGAGATGACGAACTATGGCCAAACTGACACGGCTCGGGGATCTGGAACGCGCCGTCATGGACCATCTGTGGTCCACCGCAGAACCCCAGACCGTTCGCCAGGTCCACGAAGCGTTGTCGGCACGACGCGACCTCGCTTACACAACGATCATGACCGTGCTGCAGCGGCTGGCCAAAAAGAATCTGGTCTCGCAGATCCGCGACGACCGGGCGCACCGGTACGCGCCCGTACACGGCCGCGACGAGCTGGTCGCCGGGCTGATGGTCGATGCCCTGGCCCAGGCTGAGGACTCCGGCGACAGACACGCCGCGCTGGTGCACTTCGTCGAACGCGTCGGCGCCGACGAGGCGGACGCACTGCGGCGGGCGCTCGCCGAATTGGAAGCAAGCCAACGCAAAACGCCAGCGGCTGGCGCTATCGCTGAGGAGTAAGGGAGACTAGCAGCGTGTCCGCGGCGGCCTTCACCCTCCTCGCGGTGCTGCTGGTCGGCCCGGCGCCGGCATTGTTGGCACGCGCGACGTGGCCGCTGCGCGCTCCCCGGGCCGCGATGGTGCTGTGGCAGGCGATCGCCCTGGCCGCGGTGCTCTCGGCTTTCAGCGCCGGCATCGCGATCGCCACGCGGGTGCTCATGCCCGGCCCCGACGGGCGGCCCACGGCCAGCGTCATCGGTGCCGAGGGCCGGCTCGGCTGGCCGCTGTGGGCCGCATACATCGCCGTCTTCGCGTTGACCGTGCTGGTCGGTGTGCGGTTGATGATCTCGATGGCGCGGGTGGCCATCGCCAACCGGCGACGGCGTGCGCACCACCGCATGGTGGTCGACCTGGTCGGCGTGGGACACGATGCGGCGCTGGCCCAGACGTGTGCGTGGGCCCGTGACCTTCGCGTCTTGGACGTGCCGCAGCCGCTCGCCTACTGCCTGCCGGGCGTGCGCAGCCGCGTGGTGGTCAGCGAGGGAACGCTGAACACGCTCGCCGACACCGAAGTCGCCGCGATCCTCACCCACGAACGGGCCCATCTGCGGGCGCGGCACGACCTCGTCCTGGAAGCCTTCACCGCGGTGCACGCCGCCTTCCCGCGGCTCGTCCGCAGCGCCAACGCGCTGCGGGCGGTGCAACTGCTCGTCGAGCTCCTGGCCGACGACGCCGCGGTGCGCGCCACCGGGCGCACTCCCCTGGCGCGCGCGCTGGTCGCCTGCGCATCCGGCCTAGCGCCGTCGGGGGCGCTGGCCGCGAGCGGTCCCAGCACGGTGGTGCGGGTCCGCCGGCTCGCCGGGCGCGGGAACAGCCTCGCGCTGTCGGCGGCCGCATACCTGGCCGCGGCGGCGGTGTTCGTGGTGCCCACCGTCGCGCTGGCCGTGCCGTGGCTCACCGAGCTGCAGCGCCTGTTCAACCTCTAGCGCACCGCGAAGCGAAACCCCTTGGAGGACCACCACTCCGCTGTGCCACAGTGTTCTCCAACCCGGTTCTCCAACCGGCGAGGCCTAACTGAAAGGCAGGACATGAGTTCGTCGGATTCCCAGCCGAATTCCAAGACCGGCACCGCGCAGATCGGCGTCACCGGCCTGGCCGTCATGGGCTCGAACATCGCCCGCAACTTCGCCCGGCACGGCTACACGGTGGCCCTGCACAACCGATCCGTCGCCAAGACCGACGCGCTGCTCTCCGAGCACGGTGACGAGGGCAAGTTCGTGCGATCGGAGACCATCGAGGAATTCCTGGACGCGCTCGAGAAGCCGCGCCGCGTGCTGATCATGGTCAAGGCCGGCGATCCGACCGACGCCGTCATCGATCAGCTCGCCGACGCGATGGAAAAGGGCGACATCATCATCGACGGTGGCAACGCGCTCTACACCGACACCATCCGCCGGGAGAAGGCGATGCGCGAACGCGGGCTGCACTTCGTCGGTGCCGGCATCTCCGGCGGCGAGGAGGGCGCGCTGAACGGGCCGTCGATCATGCCGGGCGGGCCCGCCGAGTCCTACACGTCGCTGGGACCCCTGCTCGAGGAGATCTCCGCGCACGTCGACGGCGTGCCGTGCTGCACCCACATCGGGCCCGACGGCGCGGGGCACTTCGTCAAGATGGTGCACAACGGCATCGAGTACTCCGACATGCAACTGATCGGCGAGGCCTACCAGCTGCTGCGCGACGGCCTCGGCAAGACCGCCGAGGAGATCGCCGGCGTGTTCGACGAGTGGAACAAGGGCGATCTGGACAGCTTCCTGGTCGAGATCACGGCAAAGGTGCTGCGCCAAAACGACGCCAAGACCGGCAAGCCGCTGGTGGACGTGATCCTCGACGAGGCCGAGCAGAAGGGCACCGGCCGCTGGACGGTGAAGTCGGCGCTGGACCTCGGCGTGCCGGTCACGGGGATCGCCGAGGCGGTGTTCGCCCGCGCGCTGTCGGGTTCGGTGACCCAGCGCAAGGCCACCACCGGGCTGGCGTCCGGCCAGCTGGGCGAAAAGCCAAGCGATGCAAAGCAATTCGTCGAGGACGTCCGGCAGGCGTTGTACGCGTCGAAGATCATCGCTTATGCCCAGGGCTTCAATCAGATTCAGGCCGGCAGCGCCGAGTACGAGTGGGGCATCACGCCCGGCGATCTCGCGACCATCTGGCGCGGCGGGTGCATCATCCGGGCCAAGTTCCTCAACCGGATCAAGGAGGCGTACGACTCCGATCCCGAGCTGCCCACGCTGATCGTGGCGCCGTATTTCCGCAGCGCCATCGAGGCGGCCATTGACGGCTGGCGCCGGGTGGTGGTTACCGCCACGCAGTTGGGTATCCCGATCCCGGGGTTCTCCTCGGCGCTGTCGTATTACGACGCGCTGCGCACCGAGCGGCTGCCGGCCGCCCTGACCCAGGGGCTGCGCGATTTCTTCGGAGCGCATACCTACGGCCGCATCGACGAGGACCCCGGCAAGAAGTTCCACACCCTGTGGAGCGGCGACCGCAGCGAAGTACCCGCCTAGCCCGCGCCAACTAACATGGCCTAGCGGGGGCTGCAGACGGTGGGGCGAGAGCGATGAGATTTCTGGACGGGCACCGACCCGGGTACGACCTGACCTACAACGACGTCTTCATCGTGCCGAACAGTTCCGACGTCGCGTCGAGGTTCGACGTCGATCTGTCCACCGGCGACGGCTCCGGCACCACCATCCCGGTGGTGGTCTCCAACATGACCGCCGTCGCCGGGCGGCGGATGGCCGAGACGGTGGCGCGGCGCGGCGGCATTGTGATTCTGCCGCAAGACCTTCCGATCACCGCGGTGCAGCAGACGGTGGAATTCGTCAAGAGCCGCGATCTCGTCCTCGACACCCCGGTGATGCTGGCGCCCGACGATTCGGTGTCCGACGCGGTAGCGCTGATCCACAAGCGCGCGCACGGCGTGGCCGTGGTGGTCTTCGAGGGGCGGCCCATCGGTCTGGTGACCGAATCGTCGTGCCACGGCATCGACCGCTTCACCCGGGTGCGCGACGTCGCCACCCGTGACTTCGTCAGCGCCCCGATCGGAACCGATCCGCGCAAGATCTTCGATCTGCTCGAGCACGCCCCGATCGAGGTCGCGCTGGTGACCAACCCGGACGACACGCTCGCGGGGGTGCTCACCCGCACCGGGGCGCTGCGAACCGGCCTGTACACCCCGGCCACCGATGCAGGCGGGCGGCTGCGCATCGGCGCGGCCGTGGGCATCAGCGGCGATGTGGGGGCCAAGGCCCGCTCCCTCGTCGAAGCCGGCGTCGATGTGCTGGTCATCGATACCGCACACGGGCATCAGGTCAAGACGCTGGAGGCGATCAAACTGGTCGCATCGCTGGACTTGGGTGTCCCGCTGGCCGCGGGAAACGTGGTGTCGGCGGAGGGCACCCGGGACCTGCTGAGCGCCGGGGCGAACATCGTCAAGGTCGGTGTCGGTCCGGGGGCCATGTGCACCACCCGGATGATGACCGGGGTCGGCCGGCCGCAGTTCTCCGCGGTGCTCGAATGCGCCTCTGCGGCAAGGCAACTCGGTGGCCACGTGTGGGCGGACGGCGGGATCCGGCATCCGCGGGACGTGGCGCTGGCGCTGGCCGCCGGGGCGTCGAACGTCATGATCGGTTCATGGTTCGCCGGAACCTACGAGTCGCCCGGCGACCTGATGCGCGATCGCGACGAGCAGCCGTACAAGGAGAGCTACGGCATGGCGTCCAAGCGGGCGGTGGTGGCCCGCACCGCCGCCGACACCGAGTTCGATCGCGCCCGCAAGGCGTTGTTCGAGGAAGGCATTTCGACGTCACGAATGGGGCTGGACCCGGACCGCGGCGGCGTCGAGGACCTGATCGACCACATCACCTCGGGCGTGCGCAGCACCTGCACCTATGTCGGCGCCTCGAACCTGGCGGAGCTGCACGAACGGGCCGTCGTCGGCGTGCAATCCGCCGCCGGATTCGCCGAGGGACACCCACTGCCGCTGGGCTGGTGACGCCGCCGTTTTCGCTACCATGTGAAGTCCTGGAACCTTGCGGGCCGCAGCAAAGCGTGCGCGGCCCGGAACCGTACTAGAGCGAGAGGGATGACGTGCCGCAGGCACCCGCCGAGGCCCCGTTGCAGCCGGGGGCCTTCCGGGCGGAGCGGCGACTCCCCGCCGCGGCCCCGGTCCGACCGGCGACGCCAGCGCGATAACCGAGCCCCGCCATGAACGTCACCGTCACCGTCGTCAGCGTGCTGGCCATCGCGGTGCTCATCTTCGGCAACGGCGTGTTTGTCGCGGCCGAATTCTCGCTGACCGCGCTGGACCGCGCCACCGTCGAGGCCAACGCGCGCCGCGGCGGCCGCCGCGATCGCCTGATCCAACGCGCCCAGAACAGGCTGTCGTTCCAGCTCTCGGGTGCCCAGATCGGCATTTCCATCACCACGCTGGTGACCGGGTACCTGACCGAACCCATGGTGGCCGATCTGCCGCATCCGTGGTTCGACGCGATGGGCATTCCCGACCGGGTGGGCGACGCGGTCATGGCGTTTCTGGTGATGGTGATCGTGACGTCGGTGTCGATGGTGTTCGGCGAGCTGGTCCCCAAATACCTCGCGGTCGCGCGGCCGCTGACCACCGCGCGCGCCGTCGTCGCCGTCCAGCTGCTGTTCTCGCTGCTGCTCACCCCGGCGATCCGGCTGATGAACGGCACGGCGAACTGGATCGTGCGCGAGCTGGGCATCGAACCGGCCGAGGAGCTGCGCTCGGCCCGCTCGCCGCAGGAGCTGCTGTCGCTGGTGCGTACCTCGGCGCGCAGCGGCTCGCTGGACCCCGCCACCGCCGCGCTGGTGCGCCGATCGTTGCAGTTCGGTGCCCTCACCGCCGAGGAGCTGATGACGCCGCGGTCCAAGATCGTCGCGTTGCAGACCGACGACACGCTCAGCGACCTGGTCGCCGCGGCCGCCGAGTCGGGGTTCTCCCGCTTCCCGATCGTCGCCGGCGATCTCGACGAGACCGTCGGGATCGTGCACGTCAAGCAGGTCTTCAAGATTCCGCGGGCCGATCGCCCGAGTACGCCGCTGGCGACGGTCGCCCAGCCGGTCCCGGTGGTCCCGTCGACGCTGGACGGCGACGCCGTGATGGCCGAGATCCGCGCCAACCCCCTGCAGACCGCGATGGTCGTCGACGAATACGGCGGCACGGCGGGCATGGTGACCGTCGAGGACCTGATCGAGGAGATCGTGGGCGACGTCCGCGACGAACACGACGACGCCACGCCCGACGTCTATGCCGCCGGCGGCGGTTGGCGGGTGTCGGGTCTGCTGCGCATCGACGAGGTGGCCGCCGCCATCGGGTATCGCGCACCCGAGGGGCCCTACGAGACCATCGGCGGTCTGGTGCTTCGCGAAATCGGTCATATCCCGGTGGTCGGGGAAACGGTCGAGCTGACCGCTCTGGACCCGGACGGCCTGCCCGACGCGTCGATACCCTGGCGCGCAACCGTCGTGCGGATGGACGGCCGGCGCATCGATCTGCTCGAGCTGACCGAACTGCGCGGCCACGCCGAACCGGCGATGGGGCTTGGCCACTGATGAACGACACGCTGGGAGTGGTGCTCGCGATCCTGCTGATCGGGGCGAACGCGTTCTTCGTCGGCGCGGAATTCTCGCTCATCTCGGCGCGGCGCGACCGCCTCGAAGCGCTGGCCGAACAGGGCAAGGCGCGCGCGGTCACGGTGATCCGGGCCGGTGAACAGCTGTCGTCGATGCTGGCCGGCGCCCAGTTGGGCGTCACCGTGGCATCGCTGCTGCTGGGCCGGATCGGTGAGGCGGCGGTCGCGAACCTGCTGCGGCGAGGGCTCGGGCTCGCCCACATGAACCCGACGCTGCTGCACACGCTGTCGTTCGCGATCGCGCTGGCGATGGTGGTGACGCTGCACGTGCTGCTGGGCGAGATGGTGCCCAAGAACATCGCGCTGGCCGGCCCGGAACGCACGGCCATGCTGCTGGTCCCGCCCTACCTGGCCTACGTGCGCGCCGCCCGACCGTTCATCGTGTTCTACAACAAATGCGCCAACGCGATACTGCGCGCCCTGGGCGTGGAGCCCAAGGACGAGCTGCACATCGCGGTCTCCCCCGTCGTGCTCAGCGAGATGATCGCCGAATCGGTGTCCGAGGGCCTGCTGGATCCCGAAGAGCACAGCAGGCTGACCCGCGCGCTGCAGATCGGCAGCCGGGTAGTCGGCGACGTGGCCGTACCCCTGGCGGACGTGCGAGCGTTGTCAGTGGACGCGGCCGGTTCGGGCCCGAAGGTCGGCGCCGTCGAGCGAGCTCTGGCGCAGACCGGCTACTCCCGCTTTCCAGTCACGGCGCGCGACGGAAAATTCATCGGCTACCTCCACATCAAGGATGTGCTGACGCTCAACGACGATCCGGAGACCGTGATCGACCTGGCGTTGGTGCGCCCGCTGCCGCGCGTACCCACGTCATTGCCGCTCGCCGACGCGCTGTCGCGGATGCGGCGCAGTAACAGCCATCTCGCGCTGGTGACGAACGGCAGCGGCGACGTGGTCGCGATGGTGGCGATGGAGGATCTGGTCGAGGACCTGGTCGGCAGTATGCGCGACGCATCGTGAAAGACCCGACGTGACGCCGCTCGCGGGCCGCCTGGCGAAGGGCGCGGCCCATGGCCCGTATGATTGAACGGCCGCCGACACACTAGCGTGCTGGCGGGCTCACGGTCTTGGCCAGCAGTACATGCGTTGCCAGAAAGCGGTTCTCAAGGTCCGCCCCGGCGCCATGGGCGGAGCTGTTCGCGCGCCTGACCTGCGATTGCGGGTAGGGCGGATACGCTCGCTCGGGCTGCCGGCCGGTAGGCTGACGAAGTAGCCACTGGCGTCCAATGAGGCCATTTTGGAGGAGAAACATGACTGATCGCGTGTCGGTGGGCAACTTGCGCGTCGCCCGAGTGCTCTACGACTTCGTGAACAACGAGGCCCTGCCCGGCACCGATATCGACCCCGACAGCTTCTGGGCCGGCGTGGACAAGGTCGTCACCGACCTCACCCCGCAGAATCAGGATTTGCTGCGGCGGCGCGACGAGCTGCAGGCCCAGATCGACAAGTGGCATCGGCACCGCGTCATCGAGCCGATCGACGTCGACGCATACCGCGAGTTCCTCGCCGAAATCGGTTATCTGCAGCCCGAACCCGCCGATTTCAGCATCACCACCTCCGGTGTCGACGACGAGATCACCACGACCGCTGGCCCGCAGCTGGTCGTGCCGGTGACCAATGCGCGGTTTGCGCTCAACGCGGCCAACGCCCGCTGGGGTTCCCTCTACGACGCCCTCTACGGCACCGACGTCATCCCCGAAACCGACGGCGCCGAGCAGGGCACGAGCTACAACAGAATCCGCGGCGACAAGGTGATCGCCTACGCGCGCAGGTTCCTCGACGAGGCGGTGCCGCTCTCGTCGGGCTCGTGGGCGGAAGCGACGGGCGTGAGCATCGACGACGGCCAGCTGAAGATCACCAGCGGCCCGGATTCCACGGGGTTGGCCCGGCCGGAGCAATTCGTGGGGTACAGCGGCGAACTGGGCTCCCCCGATTGGTCGGTGTTGCTGGTCAACCACGGGCTGCACATCGAGATCCTGATCGACCCCGAGTCGCCGATCGGCAAGACCGACGCGGCCGGGATCAAGGACGTGGTCCTCGAGTCGGCGGTGACCACCATCATCGACTTCGAGGACGCCGTCTCCGCCGTCGATGCCGACGACAAGGTCGCCGCCTACCGCAACTGGCTGGGCCTGAACAAGGGCGACCTGTCCGCGCAGGTCGACAAGGACGGCGAGACGTTCACCAGGGTCCTCAACCAGGACCGCCACTACAGCACCCCCGACGGCGGCGAGCTTGTATTGCCCGGGCGCGCACTGCTATTCGTCCGCAACGTCGGGCACCTGATGACCAACGACGCGATCGTCGACGCCGACGGCAACGAGGTGTACGAGGGCATCATGGACGCGCTGTTCACCGGCGTGAGCGCGATACACGGCCTCAAGGCCAGCGACGCCAACGGGCCGCTGACGAACAGCCGCACCGGGTCCATCTACATCGTGAAGCCGAAGATGCACGGCCCCGACGAGGTCGCGTTCACCGCCGAGCTGTTCAGCCGCGTCGAGGACGTGCTGGGGTTGCCGCAGACCACGCTGAAGGTCGGCGTCATGGACGAGGAGCGGCGCACCACCCTGAACCTGAAGGCCTGCATCAAGGCCGTCACCGACCGGATCGTTTTTATTAACACCGGTTTCCTGGATCGCACCGGCGACGAGATCCACACCTCGATGGAGGCCGGGCCCATGGTGCGCAAGGGCACCATGAAGAGCCAACCGTGGATCCTGGGTTACGAGGACAACAACGTCGACACCGGCCTGGCCGCCGGCTTCGCCGGTCACGCCCAGATCGGCAAGGGCATGTGGACCATGACCGAGCTGATGGCCGACATGGTCGAGCAGAAAATCGGCCAACCCCGCGCCGGGGCCAGCACGGCCTGGGTGCCCTCGCCCACCGCGGCCACCCTGCACGCGCTGCACTACCACAAGGTCGACGTCATCGAGGTGCAGAAGGAACTGGCCGGCAAGAAGCGCACCGACATCGACCAGTTGCTGACCATTCCGCTGGCCAAGGAGCTGGCCTGGGCGCCGGAGGAGATCCGCGAGGAGGTCGACAACAACTGCCAGTCCATCCTGGGCTACGTGGTGCGCTGGATCGACCAGGGCGTCGGGTCGTCGAAGGTTCCCGACATCCACAACGTGGCGCTCATGGAGGACCGCGCCACGCTGCGCATCTCCAGCCAGCTGCTGGCCAACTGGCTGCGCCACGGCGTTATCACCGAAGAAGACGTCCGCGCCGGCCTGGAACGCATGGCCCCGATGGTGGACCAGCAGAACGCCGGGGACGCGGCCTATCAGCCGATGGCGCCGAACTTCGACGACAACATCGCCTTCCAGGCCGCGCAGGAGCTGATCCTGGCCGGAGGGCAGCAGCCCAACGGTTACACGGAGCCGATCCTGCACCGGCGTCGGCGGGAATTCAAAGCCCGCGCGGCAGGCGGCTGAGTCCACAACAGGGTCATGTGATGGTTCGACGGAAAGGCGGCGCGCACCGGCATGGGTAGGCACAGTTTGCCCGACCCCGAAGACTCCGGCGACGAGCCCGTCGACGATTACGTTGCCGACGATCTGTACGACGATGATCTGGACGCCGGCGAGGACAGCGGCCGTCATCTGAGGCCGGGCCAGGAAACCGACACGCCGGGCGGCTTCAGCGACTACCGCCGCTACCGGGACGCGGGTCACTACGCCGACGAGGAGTACTTCGGCGCCGCCGAGGACGACTACGCCGAAGAGGAATTCGCGGACGAAGGGCATGCCTACCCCGCGGACGAGGCGGATGCCTACCCCGCGGACGACGCCTTCGCCGTCGATCCCGCCGGCGAGTACCCGGATTTTCCGCCCCCAACGGCGAGCGCGGAGCGATCGGATCCGCCGACCGGCGGCCACCGCGGACTCGGCGACTGGCGCGGCGGTCACCGCAGCGCCGGCGGGCGACGCGGGGTCAGCATCGGCGTCATCATCGCCCTCGTCGCCGTCGTGGTGGTGGTGGGCACCGTGATCCTGTGGAGCTTCTTCGGCGACGTGTTATCCCACCGCTCGCACACGGCCGCCGCACGCTGCGTCGGAGGCAAGGAGACGGTCGCCGTCGTCGTCGACCCGTCGCTGGCCGATCCGGTGCAGCAGTTCGCGGATAGCTACAACTCGACGGCGGGTCCGGTCGGTGACCACTGCATGCAGGTCAGTGTCAAACCCGCCGGCTCCGACGCGGTCGTCGCCGGCTTCGTCGGCAAATGGCCGGCCGAGCTGGGCGGCCAGCCGGCGTTGTGGATCCCGGCCAGCTCCGTGTCGGCGGCGCGGCTCTCCGCGGCCGCGGGCCAGAAAACGATCAGCGACAGCCGGTCGCTGGTGAGCTCGCCCGTGATGCTCGCCGTGCGGCCCGAGCTGCAGCCGGCCCTGGCCAATCAGAGCTGGGCCACGCTGCCCGGCCTGCAAACCAATCCGAACGCGTTGGCGGGCCTGAACCTGCCCGCGTGGGGATCGCTGCGGCTGGCCTTGCCGACCAACGGCAACAGCGACGCCGCCTACCTCGCCGGCGAGGCGGTGGCGGCCGCTTCGGCGCCCGCCGGCGCACCCGCGATCCAGGGCACCGCCGCCCTGCGCAGCCTGACCAGCGCCCAACCGAAATTGGCGGACAACTCGCTGACGGAGGCGATGAACACGCTGCTCAAGCCGGGTGACCCGGCGTCCGCGCCGGTGCACGCCGTCGTCACCACCGAGCAGCAGCTGTTCCAGCGCGGCCAGTCGCTGCCGGACGCCAAGAACGCGCTGGGTTCCTGGCTACCGCCCGGGCCGGCGGCCGTCGCCGACTACCCCACCGTGTTGCTCAGCGGCTCGTGGCTCACGCACGAACAGAGCTCGGCGGCCAGCGAGTTCACCCACTTCATGCGCAGGCCCGAGCAACTCGCGAAGCTGGCCAAGGCCGGCTTCCGGGTCAACGGCGTCAAGCCGCCGGCCAGCGCGGTGACCGGTTTCCCCGCGCTGCCTTCCACGCTGTCGGTGGGCGATGATTCGCTGCGCGCCACGCTGGCCGACGCCATGGCCGCGCCGTCGAGCGGCTTGGCCGCGACGATCATGCTCGACCAGTCGATGCCCAGCGAGGAGGGCGGAAAGTCGCGGCTGGCCAACGTGATCGGCGCGCTGAGCGACCGGATCAAGGCGCTGCCGCCCACCGCCGTCGTGGGCCTGTGGACTTTCGACGGGCGCGAGGGCCGATCGGAGGTTGCGGCCGGGCCGCTGTCCGACCCGGTCAACGGCCAGCCCCGCTCGGCCGCGCTGACCGCGGCGCTGGACAAGCAATCCGCATCGGCCGGCGGTGCGGTGTCGTTCACCACGCTGCGCATGCTCTACCAGGAGATGCAAGCCAAATATGTTGCTGGACAACCTAATTCGATACTAGTGATCACGGCGGGGCCGCATACGGACCAATCCCTGGACGGCGCGGGGCTGCAGAATTTCATCCGCACCGGCGCCGACCCGGCCAAACCGATCGCGGTCAACGTCATCGACTTCGGCGCGGACCCCGACCGTGCGACGTGGGAAGCCGTCGCCCAGCTCAGCGGCGGCAGCTACCAGAACCTTTCGACGTCGAGCTCCCCGGACCTCGCCACGGCGATCACCCAATACCTGGGCTAGCACTACCCAATCTCTGACCCTCGGAGATGTCATAGTGCGGGCATACGATCGGGAGCGCCATCGGAGGAGGGGTAATGCGCATCGATTTCACGCCCGACCCACAGCTGTACCCGTTTGAGTCGCGCTGGTTCGACAGCTCGCGCGGCCGCATGCACTACGTGGACGAGGGGGCCGGGCCACCGATCCTGTTCTGCCACGGCAACCCGACCTGGAGCTTCCTGTACCGCGACATCATCGTCGCGCTGCGCGACCGCTTCCGTTGCATCGCACCGGATTACCTCGGTTTCGGGCTCTCGGATCGGCCGGAGGGATTCGGCTACAAAATCGACGAGCACGCACGGGTCGTCGGCGAATTCGTCGACCACCTCGGCCTGGACGGGTACGTGAGCATGGGCCAGGACTGGGGCGGGCCTATCAGCATGGCCGTCGCGGTCGAACGCGCCGACCGGGTGCGCGGGGTGGTGCTGGGCAACACCTGGTTCTGGCCGGCGGAAACCTTCGCGACGAAGGTCTTCAGCAGGGTCATGGGCAGTCCGCCCATGCAGTACGCGATCCTGCGGCACAACTTCTTCGTCGAACGGCTGATCCCGGCGGGAACGGCGCGACGACCCAGCGACGCCGTGATGGCGCACTACCGCGGCGTGCAGCCCAACGCCGAGGCGCGAAAAGGCGTTGCCGAGATGCCCAAGCAGATCCTGGCCGCCCACCCGCTGCTGGGACGGCTTGCCGCGGACGTGCCGGCCACGCTGGGCGCCAAGCCCGCGCTGCTGGTGTGGGGCATGAAGGACGTCGCGTTTCCGCCGGGCCCGAACATCCCGCGGATGCGGGCGACCTTTCCCGACCACGTCCTGGTCGAGCTGCCCGACGCCAAGCATTACATCCAGGAGGACGAGCCCGAACGAATCGCCGCGGCAATCGCCGACCGATTCGGCTAGACGAAAGCCTCCACCGGCGGGCAGGAGCAGACCAGGTTGCGGTCGCCGTAGGCGCCATCGATGCGACGCACCGGGGGCCACACCTTGGGCCGGAATGCCTTGCCGAGCGGGTAAGCGGCCTGTTCGCGGGTGTACGGATGATCCCAATCGGAGACCACCAGGCACTCGGCGGTGTGGGGGGCGCCCCGCAACGGGTTGTCGTCCACGGGCCACTCCCCCTTGCCGACCCGGTCGATCTCGCGGCGGATGGCGATCATGGCCTCGCAGAAGGCGTCGACTTCGGTCAGGCTCTCACTCTCGGTTGGCTCCACCATCAGCGTGCCGGCCACCGGGAAGCTCATGGTGGGCGCGTGGAAACCGTAGTCCGCCAATCGTTTTGCGACATCGTCGACGGTGACGCCGGTCGACTTGGTGATGCCGCGCAGGTCCAGGATGCATTCGTGGGCGACCATGCCGTTCTCGCCGGTGTAGAGCACCGGGAAGTATTCGTCGAGCCGCCGGGCGATGTAGTTGGCCGACGCGATGGCGGTCAGCGACGCCGCCCGCAATCCGTCGGCGCCCATCATCCGGATGTACGCCCACGTGATCGGCAGGATCGAGGCCGACCCGTACGGCGCCGACGAAACCGGCCGGCCGCCAGGTAGTTCGGGCGCGTAGGGGTGACCGGGCAGGTACTTGGCCAGGTGCGAGCGCGCCGCCACCGGCCCGACGCCGGGCCCGCCGCCGCCGTGCGGGATGCAGAACGTCTTGTGCAGGTTCAGGTGGCTGATGTCGCCGCCGAATTTGCCCGGCCGCGCCAGGCCGACCAGCGCGTTGAGGTTGGCGCCGTCGATGTACACCTGGCCGCCGGCGTCGTGCACGGCCGCGCAGATGTCCGCGATGTCGTGCTCGTACACGCCGTGGGTCGACGGGTAGGTGATCATCAGCGCCGCCAGCCGGTCCGCGTGCTCGGCGACCTTCGCGCGCAGGTCGTCGAGGTCGACGTCGCCGTTGTCGCGGCAGGCCACCACCGCCACCCGCAGCCCGGCCAATGCCGCCGACGCGGCGTTGGTGCCGTGCGCGCTGGACGGGATCAGGCAGATGTCGCGGTGCGGTTCGCCGCGGTCGGCGTGGTAGTCGTGAATCGCCAACAGGCCGGCGTACTCGCCCTGCGAGCCGGCGTTGGGCTGCAGCGAGACCGCGTCGTATCCGGTGATCTGCACCAGCCAGCTCTCCAGGTCGGCGATGAGACGCCGCAATCCAGCGCTGTCGGATGGCGGGGCGAACGGATGCAGCCGAGCGAATTCCGGCCAGGTGACCGGCTCCATCTCGGCGGCGGCGTTGAGTTTCATCGTGCAGGATCCGAGCGGAATCATGCTGCGGTCCAACGCAATATCCTTGTCGGCCAGCATGCGCAGATAGCGCATCATCGCCGTCTCGGTGCGGTATTGCGTGAACGCGGGATGGGTGAGGAACCCCGAGGTGCGGGTCGCGATGCCCGCGCACACCGGCTCGGCGGCCTGAACCCCGAATGCGTCCAGCACAATCGCGACATGCTCGGCGGTGGTGGCCTCGTCGCAGGCCACCGACACGTGGTCGGCGTCGACGCGCCACAGGTTGATGCCCTTGGCTTTGGCCGCGGCGATCACCGCGTCGGCGCGCCCGGGAACGCGCGCCAGCACGGTGTCGAAGTACTTGTCGTGCACCAGCGCCGTGTTGGCTGCCGAGCCCAACCCGGCGGCGATCGCCTCGGCGTGGCCATGCACCCGCCGCGCGATCTCGGTCAGGCCGTCGGCGCCGTGGTAGCTGGCGTACATGGCGGCCATCACCGCCAGCAGCACCTGGGCGGTGCAGATGTTGCTGGTCGCCTTGTCCCGGCGGATGTGCTGTTCGCGGGTCTGCAGCGCGAGCCGGTAGGCCGGGGATCCGTCGGCGTCCACCGACACCCCGACCAGCCGGCCCGGCAGCTGGCGGGCGTGCTTGGCGTGCACGGCCAGGTATCCGGCGTGTGGACCGCCGAATCCCATTGGGACACCGAATCTTTGGGTGGTGCCGAACGCGACGTCGGCCCCGATCTCGCCGGGCGGCGTGATCAACGTGAGGGCCAACAGGTCGGCGCCGACGGCGACCAGCGCGCCGCGGTCGTGCGCCTCCTGGGCCAAAGCCGACCAGTCCGTGATCCGGCCGCTGGCACCCGGGAGCTGGGCGATCACACCGAAGAATTCGCCGTCGGGCAGGCCATCGCGCAGGTCGGCGGTCACGATCTCGATGCCCAGCGGCTTGGCTCGGGTGCTCAGCACCGCGGCGGTCTGGGCGAAGACGTCGACGTCGACGGCCAGCCGGTTGGCCGCGCCACGAGCGGCCCGATGCAACAACGTCATCGCCTCGGCGGCCGCGGTGCCCTCGTCGAGCATCGACGCGTTGGCAACCTCGAGGCCGGTGAGGTCGGCAACCATGGTCTGGAAGTTCAGCAGCGCTTCGAGCCGGCCCTGGCTGATCTCGGGCTGATACGGCGTGTAGGCCGTGTACCAGGCGGGGTTCTCCATGATGTTGCGCAGCAGCACCGGCGGCGTCAGCGTGTCGTAGTAGCCCTGCCCGATCATCGACACCGCGACGGTGTTGGCGTCGGCCAGCGCCCGCAGCTCGCTCAGCGCCTCGGCCTCGCTCGCTGCCGGCGGCAACGCGTCCAGACCCGGCGCGGCGCCGTCGGCAAGCTTGTCGAGAATGCCGGTCGGGACCGCTTTGGCCGCCAGCTCGTCGAGCGAGTCGACACCGATGACGGCGAGCATCGCCGCGACGGCCGGGCTATCGGGGCCGATGTGCCGGGCGGCGAACGTTGACTGGTCGGACACTGGCGAACTCCTGACAGGGCAGAGGGACGAGCGGCCCTCTCCCTCTGTCTTCACCCGGTCGCCGGGTGCCTGAGAGATTCGGCGCCGGTGCGCTCGGCGCCTTTCCCCATCGGCGGGTGCGACCGCTGCCAGTCGCACCGCTTTCCAGAGGCATCGTTGTCTTGCGCGGTCCGGGTGCCTGAGAGGTTGACGGAGAGGTGTTGCTCCTTCGGCGTCCGTGACTGGCAATCACGGAACTCTCCCGCGCGAGGGCGATGCGTGCCCCAGCTTACTCGGCCGCCCCCAATTACCCGCGAGCGCGCGGTGCTAGCCGATCTTGCGGTCGCGGTGCTTGCGCCGGGACGCCAGCTCGTCCTCCGGGGCGTCGATCGATTCGCCGCCGTCGGCGCGCTCGCCGGGGAAGTCCGCGATGACACCGGTCAGCTCGCGCATCGCGCCGGACACCGCGATGCCGAACACGCCCTGGCCGCCCTGCAGCAGGTCGACGACCTCTTCGGCCGAGGTGCACTCGTAAACCGTGGTGCCGTCGGAGAACAAGGTGATGTTGGCCAGATCCTGGACACCGCGCTGGCGCAGATGGTCGACCGCGACGCGGATGTTGTGCAGCGAGATCCCGGTGTCGAGCAGGCGCTTGACGATCTTGAGCACCAGGATGTCCTTGAAGGAGTAGAGCCGCTGGCTGCCGGAGCCCGCCGCGCTGCGGATCGACGGAACGACGAGCGACGTGCGAGCCCAGTAGTCGAGCTGGCGGTAGGTGATCCCGGCGATCTGGCACGCGCTCGGCCCCCGGTAGCCGACCAGCTCGTCGGGCACCGAATCGTCGGGGAACAGCCCGGGCTGCACGGCCACGCTCGGCGGGGTGGCGCTGTGGTCGGTCGTGGCGTCCGCGTGGTCAGCTAGGTCTAGCTGCTCTTGACGTGGCTGCTCGCTCACGGTTCGTTCCTCTCGCCGATCGCGCTCGTTTACTAGCTGCGTTCGCAGGCTGCCTCCGCAGCCATGTTTGCTCAGGCCCGAGTGCTAGAGAGCTTACGCTTTCCGACAGCCGCCGCGCCTTAGTCGTAGTCAAAGTATGGCCGCCGCAGGGGTGAGTCGGCGCGCTATCCGCCAGGCGTGTCGACATCGCGGGCGCAGATGAGATGCATCCGTGATATCGCCGTCCACCCTAGTGGCCGCCCCCGCGGATTGCCCGGACCGGCGACGGAACGCCGCTACCTGCGGCTTCCCAAACCCGAGGCGATAGCCAGCTTAGGTGGCCTTGAAATCGTCGGGCGACACGCTGTCGAGGAACTCCTTGAATTTCTCCACCTCGTCTTCGCGGACGGCGGTGTTGGGTTCCTCGTCGCTCTCGTCGGGGATCAGCAGACCGGCCTGGGCGAGCACCGCCTCCTCGACGTAGATCGGAACGCCGACCCGCAGCGCGATCGCCACCGAATCCGAGGGGCGCGCCGACACCGTGATATTGCGGTCGAAGACCAGGTCAGCGTAGAAAGTGCCCTCCTGCAGATCGACGATCCGCACCTCTTTCAGCGAATGCCCAAGCGCCGCAATGAGATCCCTGATGAGATCGTGCGTCAGCGGCCGGGGTGGTTCCACGCCTTGCTGCTCGAGCGCAATGGCGGCCGCCTCGGACTGGCCGATCCAGATCGGCAGATAGCGGTCACCGTTGGCCTCGCGCAGCAAGAGCACCGGCTGGTTCTGCGGCTGCTCCACGCGAATGCCGACAACACGAACTTCGCCCATCTGTGTCTGCCCTCCGCACATGCACCCGAACGCCAAGCTATCGAACGAAAGTCTAGTCCTCAGCGATGCAGAACGTCGCGAACGGCAGACTTGATCAGCGAGGTATGCAAAGTGATAGCGAGCGCCGCGACCTCACGCGCCAGGTCGTCGGCGCGATCGAGAGCGCCGGCCTTGCCGGCTTTGACTACCGGCCCGGCGATTTGGGCGATCAGATCGGACTGCCGGTCGGCCGCCGACCGGAAGGCGCGCAGATGCCGCGGCTCGACGCCGTAGTCGGCCAGGGCGCGTGCGCACTGCAGGATCACCACGGCGTGCTCGTCGAACAGCCCGCCCGGACCGGTGGTGATCACCCCGGCCTTGAGCAGCGCGGTCAGCAGCCCCTCGTCCACACCGGATCGTTCCAGGAGCTCTTCGCGACTCAACCGGATGCGGGTGGGCGCCACCGCGGCCGGATCGGACCCGGCCTCGCCGCCGGCGGAACCGGGATCGCTGCCGGCGACCGAGACCAATCGCGGTACGCCGTAAGGCGATCCGAACGGCGGCAGCTCGCCGTCGGGCTGCGCGTCCAGCTGCGACCTGATCACCTTCAGCGGCAGGTAATGATCCCGCTGAGCGGTAAGGATGAAGCGCAGCCGGGCACAGTCGTACGCGGTGAACCTGCGGTATCCGGAGGCAGCACGCTGCGGCGTCACCAGTCCCTCGGCCTCCAAGAAGCGAATCTTGGAGATCGTGACATCGGGGAAATCCGGCCTCAACAGTTCGAGGACCGCCCCGATCGACATCCCGGCCAGCGCCGGGCTATCGGGTGCGCTCACTAGCCTGAAGATCCTCCCTCGTCGTCACCCTGCTTGGGTCCGGTCAAAAACACCAGACGGAACTTCCCGATCTGCACCTCGTCACCGTTCGCCAGTACCGCCGAATCCACCGGCTCGCGGTTGACGTAGGTGCCGTTGAGGCTACCAACATCGACGACCTGGAAGTCGTTGCCTTCCAACCTGAATTCGGCGTGGCGCCGGCTCACGGTGACGTCATCGAGGAAGATGTCGCTGTCAGGATGCCGGCCGGCTGACGTGATGGCCTGGTCGAGCAGGAAGCGTGAGCCGGCGTTCGGTCCCCGTTTGACGACCAGCAGAGCCGAGCCCGCGGGCAGACCTTCGACGCCGGATACCGCGCTCTCGGTTCCCGCTTGCGCGGGAGCGTCCAGTTCGTTGAGGAAGTCGGCACGGAAAACGGAAGTCGTCTCCACGGTGACTTCGTCAGCGTTCTGGTCCTGCTCTTTCCCTGAGTCCATGTCCGTCACGCGCTGCTCCTCACTGGCCGCTGTGGCGTTGTCTGACCGGGCCGCTCGGCCGGCTCCCCACTAGGCGCTTTGCCTCGTACTGCCGATAACTGCGTTCTCATTGTGATCCGTTTGACCGTACCGCGCACCGGTCGGCGATGTCCCCACGGCTGCGCGATCGAAAGGCTGCAGGGACATTAGCAATCGTCATTCGGTCAGTGTGCCGCGGTAGGCCTCGGCGTCAAGGAGTGTGGCGAGGGCCGACTCGAGCCCGGCGGCGTCGGAAACCTGCACATCCACCAGCCAGCCGGCGCCATACGGGTCGGAGTTGACCAGTTGCGGACTGCCGTCCAGATCGGCGTTGACGGCGGTGACCCTGCCCGACACGGGCGCGTAGAGGTCCGACACCGATTTCGTCGATTCCACTTCGCCGAAGGATTCGCCGGCGACCAGCTCGGCCCCGACGTCGGGAAGCTGAACGAAGACGACGTCGCCGAGTGCCGACTGGGCGAAGTCGGTGATCCCGATCCGCGCCGTGTCTTCCCCGCTGCGGCGAACCCACTCGTGTTCGGCGGTGTAGTGCAGCTCGGCCGGGATATCGCTCACGGTGTTCCTGTTCTGGTTGGTGTGCTCACTTGACGGGCTGAGCGTATTGGTGCGGTTTTGGTTGCCGCAAGGTCGTCACGTCCACCCGGTCGGCCTGCTGCACCGACATCCGCGCACCGACGCGCTTGATGCTGTCCTCGGCGCCGCCCGGAATGTTCATCGCGGCGGCCAGCGTGGGCGGATCGCCAATCGCCAGAATCGAATACGGCGGCGACAGCGTCTTGCCATCGATGGTCAATGAGCCGGGCGTGCCCACCACCCAGGTGTCGACGCCCACCCGCACCGACTGGTGTGCGTCGTTGGTCTCGACCGCCTCGGCGCCCGCGGCACGCAACTCGTTGATCACGTCGAGCATGGCCTCGGGTGATACCCCGGGCCCGGGGTCGTCGATCGTGACGGTGACGCCGGGCCCGGTGGCGCCGACGGAGCCGACCAGAATGGACAGCGCGGCCAGCCGGGCCTGTGCGCTTTGGATCGCTGCCTGGTCGGTGTTGCCCGACGCCTGCAGTTGATTCAGTGTGTTCTGCAGTTCGGCGACTTCTGTGTTCAGCGTGGCCTCGCGCTGCCGCAACGAATCCAGCAGCACCAACAGGTCCGCGGGCCGCGCCGTGTCCAGCGAGTCACCCGATTTCGTCTGGCGGACCTGGGTGATGATGGCGAGCCCCAGAACCAGGCACAGCAGGGCCGCCAATATTCCGAACAAGAGCCGGGAGCGCCCAGCCCGCAGCAGCCCGGACCATCCGGTCCGCCGCACCGACCCGATCTCGGGGCGCGGGCTGTCCGACGGCAATTCGTGGCGGCCGCGCTGGGCGTCGTCGGCCTTGTGCTCACCTTCGGAGTGGCCGTGCCGGGTTGGCGCGTCACGACTTTCGTCGCGGGCGTCCTCTGGCGGCTCCTGGCTCACGCTGACCCCACCTGGGTCATAGCGCCGCTCCTCCTCATCGCTGGTCCCCCTCGCCGCTGCGCGGCTGGGGGCGCCCCCACTGCATCGTCGCCGGCGCGGTCATGCCCCGAACAGCCGTCGCCGCAGCGCGGCCGCGTTGCCGAAAATGCGTATACCCAACACGACGATGATGGCCGTGGACAACTGCGTGCCCACGCCCAGTTGATCGCCGACGTACACGATGAGTGCCGCGACGAAGACGTTGAAGACGAACGACACCACGAAAACCTTCGGATCGAAGATCCGCTCGAGATAGGCGCGCAGCCCGCCGAACACCGCGTCGAGCGCGGCGACCACCGCGATGGGCAGATACGGTTGGACGACCTCGGGCACGGCGGGATGGAAAACCAACCCCAGCACGATGCCGAGCGCCAGCGCCGCGATACCGATCATGCGAGGACTTTTCTCACTAGGGCCCAATCTGCTTGGCGAACTTGACTTCCCGGACCGACCCGGCCGGCAGCGACAGACCGTCGGAGACGTTCACGGTGACGCCGACGCCGTAGGAGATCTCCAGCAGCCTAAGACGCTGTCGTCCCGGGCTGCCATCGAAGACGTCGCGCATCGAGCGCGGCGGCCCCACAGCGAGGATGGTGTACGGGCTGCCGGTTGGGTTGTTGTCGACGAGGATCGCTCCTCCGGCCTGCCGGATCGTTACATTCGGCCCGATCCGAACGCCGCCGACCGAAATGGCTTCGGCGCCGCTGGCCCACAACGAGTTGACGACGAGCTGTAGGTCGCGGTCGAGGATGATCTGCCGGCTGCCGGTCACTCGCTGTTTGGACACGTCGGAAAGATTGGGGCTGGCACCGGGCTCGGTCACGGTGACGGTCAGGCCGGGCCCGATGATCGGGGTGCTCGCCGCGGCCAGGCCGAGCGCGTCCAGGCGGGTGAGCAGCCGCTGTCCCTCGGCGTTGTCGGCCAGCGCGTGTCGCTGGACATCGTCGACCTGCGTCGAGAGCGCGGCGCGCCGCTTGGACAGCCGGGCGGCCGTGTCCTCGGTCGAGCGGACGCTGCGCACCAGCAGCTGTTGGGCGGAGCGCACACCGGGTTCGACCGAGCGGGCCTGAGCGACCGCGGCGGCGAACACGGTGGCGACCAGCATCGCCGCCAGGGCCTGCCAGAGCCAACCGAATACGCGCGCCCGCGCGGGCTGGGGTGTGGCGGTGCGGCTACGTCTTTCGGCCGCGGCGGCGTACCCGGGATCCAGGTGTTCCGACAGCAGGGCGCGCAGCAGCGACGGCACCGGTATCAGCGTCGGCCGGGCCGCCTCGTGGGCGCTGCGGCCGGCGTTGGGGTCGTAGCCGCCGAGCAGGCGGTCGGGTTCAGCCATGCGCGCCCGCTTTGAGCGTGGGCATCCGGCGCACGACCAACGTCAGCTGCACGACGTACAGCACGAACGCCCACAGGTAGGTGTAGAGGCCCCAGATCAAAAATGCCCATCCGACGGCGCCGATCACGCGGCTCCACAACGCGTCCCAGGTGCCCAGCAGGACGAGCGGGAAGCCGGACATCAGGGCGAAGGTGGCGGCCTTGCCGACGTACGTCACCGGCAGCGCCGACAGCCCGCGGCTTCGCAACAGGGGCAGGCTCGCGGCCAGCAGCCCGTCGCGCACCAGCAGCGTGACGACGAACCACCAGGGCAGGACGCCGGCGATCGCCATGACGACGGGCACGGTGACCATGTAGAGGCGATCGACGGCCGGGTCCAGCAGGACACCCAGCCGCGACGACTGGTTCAGCGCCCGCGCGATCTTGCCGTCGGCCCAGTCGGAGGCGCCGCTGAACATCAGGATGGCGACCGCCCAACCGTCGGCATGCGCGAACACCAGCGCGTAGACGAACACCGGGATGAGCGCCAGGCGGATCGCGCTGAGCAAGTTGGGCACGGTCAGTACCCGGTCGGGCGGAGGCACGTGCTCCATGAGCCGTGACCTTAGCCGGGAGACGATGGGGTCCGCAGCGCGGACCACGCCCTGCGAGCGTGCGGCTGGCCGCACACTCGGGCACCAGCGTGCGGCTGGCCGCACGTTGGGCGCCCGGATCGGGACCTAGCGGAATACCCCGGGCAGGCTCAGGGTCGCGAGCGTGTCATCCGAGAGCGGGTTGTCGTTGACCATGTAGGTCCACGTCGACGTCGGCCGGGCCAGCTTCGACAGATCCAATCCCGGCTCCTCTTCGAGCACGTTCGCGGTTTCGAACGTCTGCTGCGCCGCTTCGATCGCGTCCGCGGCCAGCGAGGCGAACGCGTCGACCGCCAACCGGTGGAACTCGTCCAGCGGATTTTGCCGGCCCAGCGCGCGCAGGTGAATGCTCTCGCGGATGTCGGCCAGGTACGCCAGATGGTCGGCCCAGCCGCGGTCCAGGTGGTACAGCATGATCAGCCGGCAGATCGTCTCGAGGCGGTCGTCGGCCTCGTCCTCGGGCATCGCCTTGGCCAGCTCTTCATACCGTTTGGGCGCAAGCTCGGCGAGCTCGTCGCGCGCGGTTGTGGTGCGCAGCAACGTGTTTCGCCGGTCGACGATGATGGCGCGCTGCTGGGCGATCAGCTGGTTGTAGCGCCAGGTGTTCGCGTGCACGTCGAGCATCCGGCCCTCGGCGACGCGCTGGGCGTGATCGAGAAGCCCGGCCGCCTTGGGGCTGACGATCCGGCCGTCCCCATCGGTTTCCATGGGCAGCTTGTTGCGGTCGAGGTTGGCCGCCACGACGTCGTCTTCCCAGCTCGAGAAGAACACCGACGAGCCGGGGTCGCCTTGGCGTCCGGCGCGCCCGCGCAGCTGGTTGTCCAGCCGCTCGGTGTGATGGCGCCCGGTGCCGACCACGTGCAGCCCGCCCAGTTCGGCGACCCTGTCGTGGTCGGCTTCGTCGGATCCGCCGAGCCGGATATCGGTTCCGCGCCCGGCCATCTGCGTGGACACCGTGACCGACTCGTACTTGCCGGCCTCGGCGATCACCTGCGCCTCCTCGGCGTCGTTCTTCGCGTTCAGCACCACCGCGGGCACGCCGCGGCGCAGCAGCCGTTCGTGCAGCTCCTCGGACTCGGCGACGTCGCGGGTGCCGACCAGCATCGGTTGGCCGGTTTCGTGCACCTCGGCGATGTGCTCCACGATCGCGTCGTTCTTGGCCGCGGCGGTGATATAGACCCGGTCCGACTCGTCCTCGCGAATGTTGGGCTCATTGGGCGGAATCGGTGACACTCCGAGCTTGTAGAACTGGCGCAGCTGCTCACCGGCGGCCAGCGCGGTGCCGGTCATCCCGCACACGGTGGTGTAGCGGTTGATCAGCGCCTGCACCGTGATGGTGTCGAGCACCTCGCCCGTCTCGGTGGTCTCAATGCCCTCCTTCGCTTCGACGGCGGCCTGCAGGCCGTCCGGCCAGCGCTGCAGTTGGGCGATGCGGCCGCGCGCGGCGTTGATCAGGTGCACGGCGTCGTCGCGAACGATGTAGTGCACGTCGCGCTGCAGCAGCACATGGGCGTGCAGCGCCACGTTGACCTCGGTGAGCGTGGTGCCGACGTGTTCCTCGGAGTAGAGGTCGATGCCGCCGAGCGCCTTCTCGACTTTGCGCGCGCCGACCTCGGTCAGGTGGACGTTGCGGCTGTCGGCGTCGGTGTCGTAGTCGGTTTCGGCGTCGAGCTCGCCGACCAGCTTGATGATCTCCAGCCGCGGCGTCTCCCGGTGCGTCGTGCCGGCCAGCACCAGCGGCACCAGCGCCTCGTCGACCAGAACGGAGTCGGCCTCATCGATAAGGGCCACATCGGGATTCGGCGACACCAGGTCGGCAACGTCGGTCACCAGCTGGTCCCGCAGCACGTCGAAGCCGATCTCGTTGACGGAGGCGTAGGTGACGTCGCAGTCGTAGGCGGCCCTGCGTTCCTCGCTCGTCGACTCCGCGGTGATCCAGCCGACCGTCAGGCCCATGGCCTCCAGCAGCGGCCCCATCCACTCGGCGTCGCGGCGGGCCAGGTAGTCGTTGATCGTCACGACGTGCACGTGCCGGCCGGCGATCGCGTAACCGGCCGCCGCGATGGCCCCGGCCAGCGTCTTGCCCTCACCGGTGGCCATCTCGATCACGTCGCCGTCAAGCATGCGCAGCGCGCCCAGCAGCTGAACATCGAACGGCCGCAACGCCGTTGACCGTTCGGCGGCTTCCCGGGCGATCGCGAGGAACTGCGCGATGTCGTCGGATTCGGCGAGATCGTCGAGGTTGAGCAGTCCCGCCGCCTTACGCAGCTGCTCGTCGGTGAGGCCGGCGGCTTCCTCGTCGTACTCCGACGAGGCGGTCACCTGAGCGAGCGAACGGCTTCGGTCCTTTTCGGTGCTGGCGCCCAGCAGCCGCCAAAATCGGCTGCTCAGCCGGCCAGGTTCAGCGCGGGTGGTCTTTGGCACAGGTCAACGGTACGTGAACCCTCAGCCGCCTCCGGTGACGAGCCGTCAGGCCAGGTTGGACCGGCGTGGGTAGGCGATGCTCGGATCGGTGAGCACGTTGACGACGGCGGGCAGGCCGCTGCCGAAGGCACGCTCCAGCGCGGGCCGCAGCTCGGCGGGCGCGGACACCAGCTCACCGTGGCCGCCCAGCGCGCGCACCACCTCGTCGTAGCGCGTGCCCGGACGCAACTCCGCGACCACCGAATAGCCGTAAATCGCCTCCATCGGGTGCTTTTCGAGGGCCCAGATTCCGTTGTTGCCGATCACCGACACGACCGGCACGTTGTGTCGCACCAGGGTGTCCCACTCCATGCCGCTGAACCCGAAGGCGCCGTCGCCCTGCAGCAGGACGACCTGGCGGTCGGGGTGGGCCAGCTTGGCGGCCAGGGCGTAGCCGGGTCCGGAACCTAGGCAGCCGAACGGGCCGCTGTCCAGCCAGCAGCCCGGCAGGTAGCTGTCGATCACGCGGCCCGCGTAGGACCCGAAATCGCCGGCGTCGATGACCACGATGGCGTCGCGGTCCAGCAGGGGGGCCAGCTCGGCGTACACCCGCATCGGGTGCAGCGGCGTGCGATCGTCGCCGCGCTCGGCTGTTTCGGAGCCACGCGCCGCGGTTTCGGCCGTGCGCAGCTCGGCGATCCAGTCCCGATGCTCCCCCGGCCCGGCCAGCGTCGTCAGGATCGACGTGAGGTCGCCGTAGAGACCGGCCGCGACCGGCCGGGGATGTTCGCGCGCCGGTTCGGCACGATCCGCCACGACGAGCCGGGTCTGCGGCCCGAACACCTTGCCGAATCCCAGCCGAAAATCCATGGGCACGCCGACGACCAGCGCCGCGTCCGCCTCGCCCAGCGCTTTGGCCCGGGCCCGCGAGAACGCCAACGGGTGGTCGGCCGGCACCACGCCGCGGGCCATCCCGTTCATCAGCACCGGGATCTGCCGCTCCTCGGCGAGACGCAGCAGCGCCGCCTCCGCGTGCCCCCACCACACGTTGGTGCCCGCCATGATCACCGGCCGGTGTGCCGCGGCGAGCAGGTCCGCGGCGCGCTCGAGCGCGGCGCCGTCGGGAGCGGGGCCCGGCCCCACGTCGGCCAGTGCGCCGGGGCGGCCGGGGTCCTCGGATGCGGCGAACACGTGGTCCATCGGGAAGTCGACAAATCCCACGCCCGAGGGGGCACCGACCGCCGCGCGCAACGCTTCGTCGACGAGCAGCCCTGCAGCCTCGGCGGATTGCGCGGTGGCCGCGAACCGAGCCAACGGCGCCACGAACGGCACGTGGTCGATCTCCTGCAGCGAACCCATGCCCCAGCGCCCAGCGGGCGCGCGGCCACCCAGCACCACCAGTGGCGACTGGTTTTGCTGCGCGGCCGCCATCGCGCTCATGCCGTTGGTGACGCCCGGACCAGCGGTGAGCGCCGCCACGCCGGGGACCCTGGTCACCTTCGACCAGCCCTCGGCGGCAAAGGTCGCCGTCTGCTCGTGCCGGGTGTCGATCAGCCGGATACCCTCGTCACGGCAGCCGTCGTAGATGGAAAACAGGTGGCCGCCGGACAACGTGAAAATGGTGTCGATTCCGCTGGCCTTGAGCCGGCGTGCGATGAGCCGGCCGGCATGCACGGTCTGGCTTGACGGAGCGTCGATGCTCATCCAGGCAGCCTATCCACACTGCCTCGGGTAATTTCGCGGGGAAGTGCCCACCATGAGGCTCCGCCGGATGCCTCGGTAGCAAGGAGACGTCGAAGTTGGACCCCAAGCCGTTCAAGGAATCCATCAACTGGTCGGCTGCGCTCCATGACTCCCTGCGCTGGCTGGGCGAAGCCTGGGCGATCAGCGCGGTGTGCCTGATCGTCGTGCTGGTCGTGATCAGGTATGTGACGGTCTGGGGCCGCCAGTATTGGCGGATCACCAGGGGTTACTTCGTCGGTCCGCAGGCCATCAAGGTCTGGCTGATGCTGGGCGTGCTGCTGCTGTTGGTCCTGCTGTCCGTGCGCCTCGCCGTGCTGCTGAGTTACCAGAGCAACGATCTGTTCACATCCCTGCAGACCGCGTTCGAAGGCATTGCGGCGGGCGACGCCAGGGTGAAAAACTCTGGTATTCACGGCTTTTGGATGTCGCTGTGGCATTTCAGTGTGTTGGCAACCATCTTCATCGCCCGCATCCTGGTCGACATCTATCTGACGCAGCGCTTCATCATCGCGTGGCGTGTCTGGCTGACCGCCCACCTCACCGACGACTGGCTCGACGGCAGGGCCTACTACCGGGATCTGTTCATCGACAACACCATCGACAACCCGGATCAGCGGATCCAACAAGACGTCGACATC
This sequence comes from Mycobacterium sp. IS-2888, assembly GCF_001954215.1. Classification (NCBI taxonomy): domain Bacteria; kingdom Bacillati; phylum Actinomycetota; class Actinomycetes; order Mycobacteriales; family Mycobacteriaceae; genus Mycobacterium; species Mycobacterium sp. IS-2888. The sequence goes on along the minus strand of NZ_MBET01000040.1, from coordinate 20,334 downwards.
TTCACGGCCGGGGTCGGTCCGACGCCCAACATCCCGTCCAACGAGACGCAGAACACTTTGTTGTTCGGCGCCGTGCGTGCGGTGGCTTCGGTGATTTCGTTCGCGGCGATCCTCTGGAACCTCTCCGGCGGCCTGAACATTTTCGGCTTCACGCTGCCGCGCGCGATGTTCTGGGTCGTCGTGGTCTACGTCTTCATCGCGACCGTCGTCGCGTTCTGGCTGGGGCGTCCGCTGATCTGGCTCAGCTTCAACAACGAGAAGCTCAACGCGGCATTCCGGTACGCGCTGGTGCGGTTGCGCGATGCCGCCGAGGCGGTGGGCTTCTATCGCGGCGAACGAGTGGAGCGCACGCAACTGATGGGGCGCTTCACCCCGGTCATCACCAACTACCGCAGGTTCGTCCGCCGGACCATCATCTTCAACGGATGGAACTGGTCGATGTCGCAGGCAATCGTGCCGCTGCCGTGGATAATTCAGGCGCCGCGACTGTTCGCCGGCCAGATCGCCTTTGGCGATGTCGGGCAGACGGCGACCTCATTCGGCGAAATTCACGACTCGCTGTCGTTCTTCCGCAACAACTACGACGCGTTCGCGGCGTTCCGGGCGGCGATCATCCGGTTGCACGGGCTCGTCGACGCCAACGCGCAAGGGCGCGAACTGCCGGCGGTCCTGGTCAAGCCGAGTCAAGAGGTGGCCGTCGAGCTCGCCGGCGTCGAAGTGCGCACACCGGCCGGCGACCAATTGATCGATTCGCTTGACGTGCAACTGGATAGCGGCGAGGCGCTGGTGATCACCGGCCGTTCCGGCGCCGGCAAGACCACGCTGCTGCGCAGCCTCGCCGAACTGTGGCCGTACGCCTCCGGGACGCTGTGCCGCCCGGAGGGTGACAACGCGACGATGTTCTTGTCGCAGTTGCCGTATGTGCCGCTGGGCACGTTGCGCACCGTTGTGTGCTATCCGAATTCCCCCGAGAACATCGCGGACGGCGTCCTGCGCGACGTGCTGAACAAGGTCGCGTTGACCCCGCTCTATGACCGGCTCGACGAGGAGCAGGATTGGGCGAAGGTGCTCTCCCCCGGCGAACAGCAGCGCGTCGCCTTCGCGCGCATCTTGCTCACCCGGCCGCGGGCGGTCTTCCTCGACGAGGCCACCTCGGCGCTGGACGAGGGCCTGGAATTCGCGCTCTACCAATTACTTCGAAGCGAGCTGCCGGACTGCGTCGTGGTCAGCGTCAGCCACCGGCACACCGTGGAGCAGCACCACGGAAAACAGCTCCAGCTGCTCGGCGATGGGCAGTGGCGGCTCGGGCCGGTGGAAAAGGAGCCGGCGCCGGTCTAGCGCGTCGCCGCGTCGGCTCCGGCCCGGCGGGCGCGTTCCGCCGAGGCTGTAAATTTGCAGGGGTTTACTCGCACTTTTCCTGCGAATTTACAGGCTCGATGCCGTGCGCCGCTCAGGGCTGCGCTGCCGTCGCCGCGTGGGCCCCGGCCCGGCGGCCGAAGAACGAGCCCTCGCCCAGCTGCGTGCCGCTGGCGTAGCCCTTGCCGTCCTGGGCGATGTTCGACGCGCACGCCCCGACCGCGTACAGGCCCGGCACCACCGTGCCGTCGTCGCGCAGTACCTGCCCGTCCACGGACACGGCCAGCCCGCCGACGGTGAACCCGGCATACATGGCCTTGCCGAGCGACATGTCGAACGCCCCCCACGGCCCTTTGTCTTGCGGCGCAAGGAATTCCGGCTGCTTGTGAAAGTCGGGATCCTCGCCGCGAGCGGCATGGGTGTTGTACCGGTCCAGTGTCGCAACCAGGTTGCCCTCGGGGATTCCCAGCGCGGCTTCCATCTCCGCGACGCTCTCCCACCCGTCAATGAGCGGGACCAGCGGCATCTTGGGGTGTTCCAGGTGCGCCTCGTCGACGATCAGGTACGCCGCGCTGTCGGGCTGATCCATGATGAAACCCGAAGTCCTGGAATGGTAGGAATCCTCGGCGACGAACCGCTGCCCCAGCTTGTTGACGATGATCCCGGTCAGCAGGATCGACGGCGGGTACGGCGGCGCGGTGATGAAGATCTGATCCATGTGCTGGGTGGCGCCGCCGGCCGATACGCCCAACCGGATGCCCAGGCCGTCGTCATAGGTGTTGCCGAGCACGAACGGCTTCTCGGCCAGTTTCGGCGTGTACTTGGCTACCATGTCCGGGTTCATCACGAATCCCCCGGCAGCGATGATGACCGACTTTGCCTTGATCGCACCGGTTTCGGTGAACCGCTTCCACGTCACACCGGTCACCGCACCCGAGCCGTCCACGACGAGCTCGGTGGCCCCGGTCTCGTATCGGACTTGTACGCCCAGGCTCGCGGCCCGTTTGAGCAACAGGTCGATCACCATGCTCGCGCCCCCGGTGTCGCCGGGCACGGGCACCTTGTGGCCGCGCGGCGCCGGCACCGCCTGCTCGAGGAACGGCCACACCTTCTCGTTGCCGGTGAACATCAACCCCTCGGTGTTGGGCTGGATCACCGCCTTACCCGGAAAGTAGCTGCGCTCGAACTGGAAACCCAGGTCTTCCAGCCAATTGAAATGCTCGACGCTGCCGTCGCAGTACGCACGAATCTTGGCCCGCGTAGCCTCGTCGGGTTGCCGGGACACCGCAACGAGGTATTTGTACATCTCTTCCGGCGAGTCGGGATTGCCCGTCGCCTGCTGGACCGCGGTGCCGCCGCCGAGGTAAAAGTGGCCCCCCGCAAGCGAAGTGGTGCCGCCCGCCACGGCCGCCCGCTCGAGCACCAGCACCCGCGCCCCAGCCGCGGCCGCGCTCACCGCCGCGCACCCACCGCCGATACCGAAACCGATCACGACCACGTCGACGTCATCCGACCAGGACGTGACCGTGCCCGCGTCGACGGTTGCTGGTATCTGGGTGCTCACCGTTGCTCCTGTTTGATGTAGTCGTAAAACGCCCGCATTTCGGGCGAGACGTACGCGATCTCCACGAACGGCACGCCCGCCTGCGGAGCCGACACGTAGGCGAACTGAATTCCGCCCGGCATCACGCCCTGCTGCACGACCGGCGCGCCGTGCCCGGCGGCATCGGTCAGCGCCGTGTCGAATTTCTCGGGGCTCTCGGCCTCGATACAGATGTGATGCAAACCCGGGCCCGAGTCGCGCAAAAAGTCACTATAGATACTCTGCCCGCGGACCGGGGAGATCAGCTCCAACTGCATGTCACCGAGATAGCTCAGCGAGATGCTGGCGACGAAGTCGGCGGGCTTGCCGAGGTAGCTGCACGCGTCCGGAGCAAAGTGCACGTCGGGGATCCGCACCCACTTCCGAACGCCTAAAAGGCCGGTGAGGGCCTTTTCGGTGGCATCTAGGTCCGGGGTAACCCATGCGATCTGCGTCGGCGACTGAGTGGGAGCGGTCATCGTTTGGCAGGATAGCCCAGTCCGCCGGCCGGCAGAAAGGGCCGCAAAGACTTTGCCGTAATCCGGCATCCGCCGCCCGCCAGCGCGGGGTGAACACGTTCTAATTCGTGGCCGACCTCAGTGTCCGCTCAATGCTGGGCCAGCAGGTCCACCAGCAGCCGGAGCTGGGTGTCGAAGATCGCCTCGGGATCGGTCAGGGTGTCCGCGCCGTATTGCCCGAACACCTCGAGGCTGATCGCACCCAGCACGCCGGCCCAGAACAAAAAGCACTTGGCGATGACGGAATCGTCGCCGGGAAAACCAAATTCGTGGCGGATCCGTTCGAAGTCCGACGACATCGGTTGTGGCGCAACGGTTTCGGTCAGCCTGATGTCTCCGGTCGCGATCCCCGCGGCGATGGCGTCGAAGATGGCGCCCACCACGCGGGTGCCGACTCCGACAGTGCGCTCCGGCGGCGCGTGATATCCGGGCACCGGGCTGCCGTAGAGCAGGGCCCACTGAGCGGGATGTGCCACGGCCCAACGCCGCGCCGCGCGCGCTATCGCGATGACGTCGTCACTCCAGGCCTCGCCCGCGGTGTCGCGGGCCCGGTCCACCGCGTCGGCCAGGTCGGAATAGGCGTCGATCAAGAGCAGGGTCAACAGCTCGTCGCGGCTGGACACGTACCGGTAGACCGCCGAGGACACCATGCCCAGGTCGCGAGCGATCGCACGCAGCGACAGGCCGGCCGCGCCGCGATCGACCAGGTGGACCCGGCCCAGCTCGACGATGCGTGCCTCGATCTGCTCCCGCGACTCCTGGCGTTTGCCCACGTGACCAGTCTGACACAAACGAGATCACCGCTCTTGCTTTTCGCTGCGCGCTGTGCCACCGTGTCTATTACCGAGAGCACCGCTCTCATACCGCTCAGCGGACAAGACCACCCGAGAGGACGCACGATGGCCACCCGATACGAAGAACCCAACCGGGCCGCCCGGGCCGCGAACGCGGCAATCCGCTGGCTCGCCGAGCTGGGGATCAGCATCGCCGGGACCCGGGCCCTGCGGGTACGTGGGCGCAAGAGCGGAAAACAGCGCGCAGTGGTGATCAACCTGCTGACCGTCGACGGCGTGGACTATCTGGTCTCGCCGCGCGGCAACACCCAATGGGCGCGCAATGTGCGCGCTGCGGGCGTCGTCGAGGTGGGCCCGCGCTGGCGCAGGAGACGCCTGCTGGCTACCGAGCTGGGTGACGCGGCCAAACCCGAGGTGCTGCAACGCTATTTGGCCAGGTGGTACTGGCAGGTCAAGGGGTATGTCGCCGGGCTGACGCCGGACTCCAGCGATGAGGAGCTGCGTGCCGCCGCGCCGTCCATTCCGGTCTTCGTGCTCGCCGCGGGCGGGGCCTCGGGCTGATGAGCCCTAGCTGGTGCGCATCCCCAGATCCTCGCGGACCTGTTCGGAGGTGGACCGCCAGGACACCGCCGCCGGGAAATCGCCCCACATGCTGTTGAAGATCCCGACGATCTGGCCGGGCCCCCCGTCGGGGGCGAGGTAGACCGGCCCACCCGAATCCCCCTGGCGGCTCTGGACGCCGTGGGACATGGTGAACCACCCGTTGTTCACGGCCTCTACCGTCCCGCAGGTCTCGCCGGTGGCGACACCGAAATGGCAGACCGCCTGCCCCGGCTGGATGGTCAGGCCCGGGGTCGACACCAGCGCGCGTCCGCCCGGCAGGATGTTGTTCGCCGGCACGTTGTCCAGCACGATCGCCTCGTAGTCGTTGATCACCTGGTCGGTGGCCACCGTCGAACCGCTGGGAGTGTTGTCCCGGAACGTCGCCAGGTGCCCGATGACGTGGCGGTCCTTGTCGGTGACGACTCCCCCGCCCCGGCAGTGCCCCGCGGTGAACGCGATCTTCAGGCCCGGGTCGACGTAACCCAGGGTGCAGAGGTGGCTGTCCTGGTGGATCTCCATGCCGGGGAAGACCACGATGGGGTCCGCTGCGGCCGTCGCCGCCCGCAGCCCGGGCACCAGTGCCGCGACGGTAACGGAGGCGACAAAAGCGCGAATTGCCAGGCTGCGCACCATGGACTCCGTTCCGTCGGGGCCGGTGCATGCACCGGCCACGGGTTGAGATTACGGCGCAAATCTCGCCGACGTTGAGTCTTTCGCGTGACCTGGTCTTGACGTTACCGTGACGTGGCCAGCGGCACCGCGCCGTCGATTTGACCTGCCCCGCCCGGCACCCAGCCCGGCGGGCCGAACACGTAGCCCAGGCGATCGCGCAGGCGGCTCGCCGATCGCCAATCGCGGGCGATCGCGACGTATTCGCGGATCTGCAGGTTCCAGATGTTGAACGTGTCCACCTGCTTGGTCAGGCCGTAGTGCGGGCGAAACGTCTCCGCCTGGAAGCTGCCGAACAACCGGTCCCAGATGATGAAGATGCCGCCGTAGTTCTTGTCGAGATAAATCTTGTCCATGCCGTGGTGCACCCGGTGGTGCGACGGCGTGTTGAAGACGAATTCGAACGGCCGCGGCAGTTTGTCGATCCGCTCGGTGTGCACCCAGAACTGGTAGATCAGGTTCAGCGACCAACTGAAGAAGACCATCCACGGGGGAAGTCCCAACAGCGGCAACGGAATCCACATCAAAATCTCGCCGCTGTTGTTCCACTTCTGGCGCAGCGCGGTGGCGAAGTTGAAGTACTCGCTGGAGTGGTGGGCCTGATGGGTGGCCCAGATCAGCCGGACCCGGTGCGCGATGCGGTGATAGGTGTAGTACAGCAAGTCCACGCCGAGGATCGCGATCACCCACGTGTACCACTTGGTCACCGACAGGTGCCACGGTGCGACATAGGCGAAGATCGCCGCGTAGCCGAGCAGCGCCAGGGTCTTCCAGGCTGCGGTGGTGGCTATCGACACCAGCCCCATCGAGATGCTCGCCATCGAGTCGCGCGTCAGGTACGCGCCGGACGCCGGTCGTGGGTTCTCGGCGCCGGCCGCCTCGAGGCGCTCCAGCTTTCGGGCCGCCGTCCACTCGAGAATCAACAGCAACAAAAAGAAGGGGATGGCGAACAGCACCGGATCCCGCATCTGCGAGGGCAGCGCGAACCAGAACCCGGTCAAGGCGTGCACACCGATAGATTACGACCATCGGCGCGGGCCGGACGGAGGAGATGGTGAGCGCGTGACCGCAGTGATCGTCATCGGCTCGGGGTTCGCGGGACTATGGGCGGCGCTCGGCGCGGCCCGGCGACTCGACGAGCTCGCCGTTGCGCCGGGCACCGTCGACATCACCGTGTTGAGCGCCAAACCGTTTCACGACATCCGGGTCCGCAACTACGAGGCCGATCTGAGCGCCTGCCGCATCCCGCTCGCCGACCTGCTCGACCCCGCGGGAGTCACACACGTCGCCGCCGAGGTCACCGCGATCGACACGGCCGCTCGCGTCGTCACCACATCCGGCGGCGCGAGGTACGGCTACGACCGGCTGGTATTGGCGTCGGGCAGCCAGGTGGTGAAACCCGCCGTACCCGGGCTGCGGGAGTTCGGTTTTGACGTCGACACCCATGACGATGCGCTTACGCTGCAGCGCCACCTCCGCGGTCTTGCCGATGATCCGCCGACTGCCGCGGCCGCTACCGTCGTCGTGGTCGGTGCCGGGCTCACCGGCATCGAGACGGCCTGCGAGTTGCCGAAGCGGCTGCGCGCGTTGTTCCCCGAGGGTTCGGTCACGCCTCGGGTGGTCCTGGTCGACCACAACGCCGTCGGCTCCGATATGGGCTCCTCGGCACTGCCGGTGATCGAACAGGCCCTGTCGGACAACGGCATTGAGACCAGAACCGGGGTCAGTGTCGCGACGGTGGACAAGGATGGCGTGTCGCTCTCGACGGGTGAGCGGCTCGAGGCGGCCACGGTGGTGTGGTGCGCGGGCATGCGGGCGAGCCCTCTGACCGAGCAGCTGGGCGTGGCCCGGGACCGCCTGGGCCGGGTGCCCGTCGACGATTATCTGCGGGTGATCGGGGTGCCATACGTGTTCGCCGCGGGTGACGTGGCGGCGGCCCGGATGGACGACGAGCACTTGTCGGTGATGTCGTGTCAGCACGGCCGGCCGATGGGACGCTATGCGGGCTACAACGTGATCAGCGACCTGTTCGGTGAGCCGATGCTGGCCCTTCGGATCCCTTGGTACGTAACGGTTCTCGACCTCGGACCGGCCGGCGCGGTCTACACCGAGGGATGGGATCGCATGGTGGTTTCGAATGGCGCACGGGCAAAGTCCACCAAGCGGACCATCAATACCCGGCGGATCTATCCCCCGCTGACCCGCAGCCGTGCCGACCTGCTGGCCGCGGCCGCGCCGGAGTTGCAGGCGCGGCCCTAGTCGCGCTACTCCGGTTGCTGGGCTTTGTCGCCGGCATACCACTGCACCGCGCGAACCCCGGGTTGCAGCGACAGTTCGGCCACCAGCCGCTCCAGCCTCGTCGGCGTATGGCCGTCCATGAGTAGGTGTGCGCTCAAGGTGATTTCGTCGTCGTCGGCGTGCCCGGTGTGGATGCCACGCAGCGTGATGTCGTGGCTGCTGGCGTGTTGCACGATCTGGGCGCGCGCGTACTTCTCGGATTTGGGTCGGCAGACCACCTGCACCAGATAGGGCTGCAGGCTTTCGTCTTCCTCGACGCCGTTGTCGTGGTCGATCAGCCGGCCGAGCGGGCGCCCAAACAGGTGGATGGCGACGACGGTTGCGGTGCCGATCGCCGTGAAGGCCAGATGACCTGAGGCGGCCAGCACACCCACCGCCGCGGAGCACCACAGGGTGGCGGCGGTGTTGAGGCCCCTGACGTTGAATCCCTCGCGCAGGATCACGCCTCCGCCCAGAAAGCCGATGCCCGACACCACATATGACGCGACCCGGGTGGGGCTGCTGTCTTCGGTGGCGACCGCGTACAGCACGAACAACGTTGCGCCGCCGGCGACAAGCGCGTTGGTGCGCAGGCCGGCCAGGCGTGCCCGCCATTGCCGTTCCAGGCCGATGAGGGCGCCGCAGCCCACCCCGACCGCCAGCCGGAGCGCGAAATCGGCGACGCTCAGCGTCTGCATGCCGCACTCCTTCCCCCGGATCATCCCCCGCCGCGCTTCCCGGCGGCTCACCACATGTAGCCACATCCAGGTGAACGGCAGGTGGCTACGGGTGTGCTGCAACTACTGCGCGGCGGCCCGCTGACTGAGTTGTTGGGGGCAGTAATACTTCGCGGCGATGGCCAGGAACACCGTTGCGTGGGCGGTGGTCAACGCGGGATTGCTTCTCTGCAGGTCGCCGACCAGCTCCGGGCCGGATTTGCCGGTGCCTATCCACGCACATGCCGCTTTGGCGGAAGCGATCGCTTGTTCGGGGCTGGTGTAGTTGATGCCCGCGCCACGCACCGTCGCCAAGAAGGAGACGTCGTCGCCCCCGCCCGGATCCCCGGACGCGGGCGCCGCAAGCCCGATCACGGTGGTGACGCCCAGCAGTGTCAGGAGCAGTCTCATGACTCCGCGCCGGTGGTCAGGCCTTGGATAACTGATGGGGGCAGTAGTACTTGGCGGAGAGCAAGGCGAAATTGGATGCCATCTCCATGTCCATTCCCGGGTTGTGCATTTTCACGTCGTGGACCAGCTCCAGGCCCGACTCGCCGTTGTTCAAGCACGAACACACCGCTCGGCCGGCGCCAACGGCCGCGCTCGGGCTCGAAAAGCTGAAGCCGGCCTGGTGCAGTGCGGCGATGAAGCCCGCGTCGTCCCCGTCGGGTTCCGGAGGTGGAGCGGCATGGGCCGGCGCGGCGAAGCCGATCATCGCGGAAACGCCGAGCAATGTCAGTAGTGTTCTCATGACTCACCAACTTTCCAATTATGTTGCGCGCTAGCCCAATTGGGCTTCCGACGGCACGACCTTGGGCTTGTCTCCCTTGGAGAGGTGCACCGCGTGGATGCCCGGTTTCTTCGAGAGTTGCTCGAGCAGGGCGTCCAGGCCTTCTTGGTCGACGTTGTGGTGCTGCACGCTTTCGGGCTTTTCCGATATCTGCGCGACCAGACGCTTGAGTTGCTCCGGCGATTGCTTGTCTTTGAGGTCTTTGATCTTGTTCAGACGGCCGCGGACGCCGGCGTTCACGACGGTGGGGCCCCCGGCACCCATGGCGCTGCCGAGCATTCCCGCCATCGACATCGAGCTGAGCAGACCCTCGCCCAGGGAGGCCGCGGGCACGGCGTCCGGCCCGGCGGCCGACAGGGCGGCGGCGACCGTCCTGATCGCTGGGGTGGCAGTGGCCCAGTTCGGCGGAATCGACAGCTTTCCGACCAGCGTGCCGGCATTTCCCATGCTTGCCGACACTGCGCTGTAGAGCGTGCCCCGGCCGAAGCCCAACGCTCCGAGCCCGGCGCCCAGCGCGTCTTTCGGCAGCGCGCCATAGCCCGCGGGTGGGGCGAACTTCAGCCACTGCGACAGGGGAAAGTTGATCAGCAAGCCGATGTCGTTGAACTGGGTGGTGTAGCCGAGCGGAACCTTGATGGCGCTGTACAGCGCTGTGTACCAAGCATTTCCGTTGGGCACCGTGTTGAGCAGACCCGCCATCGTGGAGTTGTAGTTGGTGGCGAGCCCCGCGAGAAACGACAGGATGGGGTTGTTCGTGATGAGCGAGCTGGCCGAGGTGGCGGTTGACGCCGCATTGCCCGCCGGGGATGCGGCGGCGGCGGTCACCGCAGCCGCCTGCATCGCCGTACCCGACGTGCTGGTGGTCTGTGGCGGCTCGGTGAACGGGGTCAACCGGGATGCTGCGGCTGACGAGCTGAAGTAGCTGTCCATCGCCAGGGCGTCCTGGGCCCACATCTCGGAGTACTCGGTCTCGGTGGCCGCGATCGCCGCGGTGTTCTGCCCGAACACGTTGGTCGCCACCAACTGTGCGAGCAGGGCGCGGTTTTCCGCGATCACCGGCGGGGGCACGTGTGCGGCGAACGCCGTCTCGTAGGCGCTTGCGGCCGCGGTCGCCTGGGAGGCAGCTTCGTGGGCCTGGACCGCGGTGCCTTGCATCCAGGCGATATAGGGGGCGGCCGCGGCCGCCATGGACAGCGACGACGGCCCTATCCAGGGCCCGCCGGTCAGGCTGGCGACCACCGACGAGTAGGACGACGCGGTGGACTGCAGTTCGGTGGCCAAATCATCCCAGGCCACCGCGGCGGCGAGCAGCGACTCGGCTCCCGGGCCGGCATACATGCGGCCCGAGTTGAACTCCGGCGGAAAGGCTCCATAAAACATGGCTAAACCCCTTTTCAGTCTTCGAGCGCCGGGATCACGATGATGGTGGCCGCGGCGGGGTCGGCCTCGGCGACGACGCCGCCCAGCGCCTTGGCCGCCGCCCCACCGCCGGAGTATGTGGCGCTGGCGGCCAGGGCTCGTCCCGCCAGGCTCGACAGGGCCATCTGGCTGAAGGCGCCGCCCTCGCCGGCGAGGGCGGCCTCCGGGGCGGCCGCGAGGTTCGCCGGCAGCACCGAGGCGAGCGTCCGGATCGCCGGGGCGGCTTCGGTCCAGCCCTGCGGCACCGACATGCTTCCAACCAGGGGCGCCTTGCCCATCGACCCCGTCACCTGGCTGACAGCGGAGCTCAGCATGGGCTTGACGGCGTTGGCGCCGCCGGTCAGTGGCGCCAATGCGCCGCTGATGGCTTTCGGGCCCGACAAATAGGCGGCGGCTCCCTGCCCGTTTTGGCCCCACGCATACGCCTGCCCGAACGACAGGAACGGACCGCCGGGTATGGCGGTCAACCCCTGCAGCGAGTACGGCCCGGTGAGGGTCGACCAGATGGTGTTCCAGTCCGTCAGGCTCTGCGGCACCGGCGGCAAACCGACTCCCGTCGCGGCCGCCGTCGACGTCGCGTTGGTCGTTGCGTTGCCCGTTGCCAGGCTCTGCAGCGTGCTCGGTGTCGCGGTGACCAGTTGGGAAAGCTGCGACGCCGTGTTCGAGCCGGACACGGTGCTGGACTGCGCAACCGCGGCCGCTTGCGTTGCGCCGCCCGCGTCATTCGTGGTTTTCGGCGGCTGGACGAACGGGGTCAGCTGCGACGCCGTTGCCGACGCACCCGCATAGGCATACATGGCGGCGGCATCCTGCGCCCACATCTCCATGTAGTGCGCCTCGGTCGCGGCGATGGCCGGGGTGTTCTGGCCCAAGAAGTTCGTGGCGACCAGCGCCGCGAGCAGGGCCCGGTTCGCCGCGATCACCGGCGGAGGCACCGTGGCCGCGAACGCAGTCTCGTAGGCGCCCGCGGCCAGCTTGGCCTGCGTCGCCGCCTGCTCGGCCTGAACACCGGTGGCATTCATCCACGCCACATACGGCGCCGCGGCCGCCGCCATCGCGATCGAGGACGGACCCGTCCACGGCCCGGCGGTCAGGCCCTCGATGGTCGACCCGTACGACGCCGCCGTCGACTGCAACTCGGCGGCCAACTCATCCCACGCCGCGGCGGCGGCCAGCAACGGCCCAGCTCCCGCCCCGACGTACATCCGGCCGGAGTTGACCTCCGGCGGCAACGCCCCGAAATCCAACATCTATTACCTCCGGTCCCCTATTCGGCCGCCATGCTAGGCGTCATTAAGCATCGAGCCAGCAAACGTGTCGTGCTCTAATGGAATCCATTGATTTCGCCGCGGAGTGCATGAGTTTGATTTGCACTCGTCGGAGACAGCCGGACCCCTACCCTCCCTTAGCTGTGAATGTCACAGCATGCATCGAGCCGCTCTGCCCGTGCCCGCCTGAGCTAGGAATCATGGTGATCGAAACTTATTCACTATGCGTTCCCGACGAGTAATCAGGATGTAAAACATTAATGTCACGTTTCCCTGGTGCGGATGTGAGAACTCTGTTTCACAGTTAACGCAGCGCAATGCTGAACGGCCTGCTCAGAACGCATATTGGCACGTCAAACCGCAGGCCCGATGCCCGCGCAGCGGGTCTGCTATTTAGTGTCGTCGATCACATTTCGGCGGCGCAGGTGATCGCGTTAATTGCGGTTAACGCCAGTAATTAGTTCTTTGTTCGCAAACTTTACATCGCACTATTGCATCATAGGCAGCAATGATATTGATGAAAGCGCTCTATCGACATGGAATGCAAAGCGCATTGCAATTGCATATCGATCACACATGTGTCGACTGAAACATCAGCATCGATGATGAACGTATGTCCCGCGGACGTGCGCAAATTACGCACAGGTTCGGCAGCTTATGTACCACCTGGAAGCCGCGGTCCGGCCCGGTGGTCCCCGGCTTGCGGCGCCGCGCCGCGGGCTTCGCGGCGGCCCCGCGCACCGGCAGCGCCGAATTGACGGTTAATTGTCATGCAAACCTCCCCTGAATTTCACCAAGGGTAAACCTGGCTCTCTGCCACAGCGCTGATTAGCTGCTGCCGGTTGCCTGTGAGGTCGAAAGCCGCCGTTCCCACTGCTAAATGGCGTAGTTCAACTGGTTCCCTGCGCCCGGCAGCGCGCCCACACGGTTGCCGAACGCTCACGTGAACAACGTGGAGCTTGTGAGATAGTGCGAGACGGCCTCTACCCCGCGGCCGGCGGGCGCGCCACGAAAGTCACGCGGAAGCCGTATTGCGGCACCGCGCGGCCCTCCGCCCGAGCGCCCATATGTCCGGCCACCGGTACCGAGGGCGTGCTGGCCGAGACGGGTGGGGCCGTCCCATCCCCCGGGGCGCTGACGAGCGTCGAGGCGAGCGGACTGTGCACCGGGGCGGGCGCGGCCCAGCCTTGCGGCACCGACAGCGGGCCGACGAGACCTCCCCTGCCCATGGCGGCGGTGACCGAGTTGACCAGGGTCACGCCGCCCGGCGGACCCTCCACGGCGCTGGCCGCCGTTGCGCTGGCCGCACCTTCCGCTGCGTCGGCAACGCCGCCGGCGGCTTGATTCATCGACATGAAGTCGGAGGCAACGCCAAGGTATCTGGCCGGCATGTAAAACCCGGACCCGAAGATGGTGTTCCAGATATTGGCGTTGGGTCCAAAGTTGTTCCAGATCGCGGAATTCAGGAGATCGTCCAGGCTGGCCGGGGCAGACGCCGTCGTACCGGCCGGCGCTGCCAGACTCTGCAAACTGCCGGGCACCGCGGACATCAGCTGCGAAACCGTGCTTTGCCCGGTGCCCGCCGACGTGGCCGCGGCCTGGCCCACCGCGGCCGACTGTGCCGGCGACGCGGCGGAATTGGTGGTCTCCGTGGGCGGGTCGAACGGCGTCAGCTGGCTGGCGACCGCCGAGGCGCCGGCATAGCCGTACATGGCTGCGGCGTCCTGGGCCCACATGTCGGCGTACTCGGCCTCCGTGCCCGCGATCGCGGGGGTGTTCTGGCCGAAGAAGTTGGTGGCGATCAGCACCATCAGCTGAGCGCGATTGGCTGCGATCACGGGCGGCGGCACCGTGGCGGCGAACGCGGCCTCGTAGGCCGCGACGGCAGCCTCCGCCTGGATCGCGGTTTCCTCCGCCTGCGCCGCGGTGGTGCTCATCCATGCCACGTACGGCGCGGCCGCGGATGCCATTGAGGCCGACGCCGGGCCGTACCACGCCTGGCTGGTCAATTCCGAAAGCACGGAGTCGTACCCTTGCGCGGTGGCCCGCAATTCCGCGGCCAGTCCATACCAGGCCGAAGCCGCGGCCAACAGCGGGCCGGCGCCGACCCCCGAATACATGCGGCCCGAGTTGATTTCGGGAGGAAGCATGGCGAAATCCATTGGCGCGGTCATTCGTCAGCCTCCTCCCCTTTGCTAGGCGGTGTCAGGTGGCCCCGTTGGCGCTGGTGCGCACTAGGGGCGATTGGACAAGCGCACTCCGCAGCTGCGGTTATCCCGCCGAGGGCGGGCGTGTGACGAACGAGGGTCTGAAGCCGTACTGGGGGGGCATGCTGCGGCCGAAGCCCGGGCTGCCGGCCAGCGGCACTCCGGGCATGCCTGCTGCCATCGCCGGCGGCGGTGCCACCATCGGCGTGGCATTGATTGCGGAAGACAGCTGGGGCGCGGCCCCCGTCCAGCTCGCCGGTACCGTCAGCCCGCCGACCTGGGGTGCCGCGCCCAGCCCCGCCGACACGGTGTTGCCGACGGCGCCGAGGCCGCCCGCCGGAGAGACCGCCTGCACTAGGCCGAAGGCTGCCGCTCCGTCCGCCGCGGCGCCGGCCGCCTCGCCCGCGCCGGCCGCCGCGTCGCCCGCGCCTTGCGTCATGAAGTTGGAGGCGGTGCCTAGGTAGTTGCCCGGCATATAGAACCCGGAAGAGAAGATGGTGTTCCAGATATTGGCGTTGGGTCCAAAGTTATTCCAGATCGAGGAATTCAGGAGATCGTCCAGGCTGGCCGGGGCGGACGCCGTCGAGGCCGCCGGGGAGGCCATGCTCTGCAGCGTGCCCGGGACCGACGTCATCAGCTTTGACAGCGTGCTTTGCCCGGTGCCCGCCGAGGTGGCCGCGGCCTGGGTCACCGCCGCCGACTGAGCCGTGGTCGCGGCGGGGTTGACGATCGGTTGGGGCGGGTCAAACTCGGTCAGCCTGCTCGCCGCGGCCGATGACCCTGCATAGCCGTACATCGCGGCGGCGTCTTGGCCCCACATCTCCCCGTATTGGGCCTCCGTCGCCGCGATCGCGGGAGCGTTGAGGCCCAAGAAGTTGGTCGAGACCAGCGACGCCAGGTGGGCGCGGTTGGCCGCGATCTCTGCCGGGGGAACCGTGGCCGCGAAAGCGGTGTCGTAGGCCGCCGCGGCGGCCTCAGCCTGGGCGGCAGTCTCTTCGGCTTGCACCGCGGTGGTGTTCATCCACTCGACGTAGGGTGCGGCCGCGGCCGCCATCACCGCCGATGCAGGACCATGCCATTCCTCGTCGGTCAGTGCCGAAAGCACCGCCCCATACGACAGCGCCGTGGACCGTAGCTCCGCGGCCAGGCCCTTCCATGCCGACGCCGCCGCCAGCATCGAGGCCGAACCCGCCCCGGTATACATCCGAGCCGAGTTGACCTCCGGAGAAAGCATCGCAAAATCCAGCGTCACTGTTCGCGTCCCTCTCTTACTAGTTGCATCGCGTCGGGGTTGGAGGTGCTCCTAGTTAGGCAAGGCTAAGCTAACGAAGAGTTCATCACGCCACAAGGTCCCGCATCCCGCACGTCGTGCCGGGCACTGCCATGCCTTGGACAGTTGCTGCCCTACCAGCCGGCGTTTGGCGTGAATTGTGTTGCGGTCAAGGCGAATCCAACACCATTCGGGTGACCGGCAGCCGTCGTCACCGCTTCCGGATGCCTAATGGCAAGCGACATCGCCCCCTCCTCGCATCGCGTTGCAGATGGATTGCTGGCGCCGTCGCGCCGCCGCGGCGAGGCCGAGCAAGACACTACACCGAAACGATAACCGTTTTCATTAGGAGCCGATGAGGCGGGCCGGGGTTGCCGGGCCAAGCACGATCAGGACCGTGGAAACGCGGCCGTGGTCGGTCGTAACGAAATGGTCGTCGCTCTGGAAGACGGAATATCGTCGGGGCTCATTTCGCTCTCACCTCCTCACGGCCAGGGCACACGGGGGTGCCAACTGCGTCGCACATTGGGGAGGAGACCCGAGTAGCCACCCAGGCGCCGCACCCCTCTCGTCAGAGCTTTGGCACCACACGGCGTATCCGGATCGAACCGGAAGCCACTTGGGCTCAACCCTTAAAGCCGGGAAGAGCTGTCCTGACCCTGGGCGTCTCTCGACGTTCGAGGTCAGTGGCCTATATCCATGTAGACGCCTCACCTAGCGAGGTGCATACGAAGCCATGGTGGCATTCGGACCGGGGCGAGTCAACTTAGCTGCCGGCCGATTTGCGGTGCGCGAAAAGGGCGCGCTAGGTCGACTTCTTCTCGGCCACCGCCGCGCTCAGCCCCTCGGCCAGGTCGTCACTGGTGAGCTCCTTGAACCGCAGCAGGTCGCGCTCGCTGAATTCGGTTGTGTCGCTGGACAGTACGGCGTCGAGGTCCTCGTCGTCCAGGCGGAAGCTTCGGTGGTCGCGAGCCTTCTCCACCACATTGCGCACAAAACCAGCGTTGCCGAGCGTATCGATACCGCGGATCAGATCCCCATCTTCCGAGTAGCTTTCGTCGAGGTAGAACTTCGTGTACGACGGCAGCAACGCCTGGGCCGATTCGTCGGTGATGACATCCTCGTTTTCCCGCCCCATCAGTTGGGTCAGCGCGACAAGTTCGTCCGGGGTATAGCTGAAGAACTCGATCACAGTCGAAAAGCGCCGTCGCAGACCCTGATTCACCTCGAGCATCTTGTCCATTGCCTTGGCATAGCCCGCACCGAAGACGACGAGCTCGTCGCGATGATTCTCCATGTACAGCAGCAGCGTATTGATGATCGCATTGCCGTAGGGGTCGCCCTGGTGATAGCCGCGCTCGTGCAGGGTGTGCATCTCATCGAAGAAGACCGCCCCGCCCAATGCGCCCTCGAGCATCTCCTCGGTGTTCTTCTCCGCGTCGGCCATGTAGCGCCCCAATAGCTTGGTGCGGCTGGTCTCCACCACCAGCGGCTTGCGCAGCACGGTGAGCCCGCACAGTTGCTTGGTGAACGCCCGCGCCACCGATGTCTTGCCGGTTCCCGGCGGCCCGAGCAACAAGGTGTGGCGCGATGTCACCGGCACCGGCAGCCCCATCTTGGCTCGGGCCAGATTCACCTTGGTCGTCGATTTGATGAGTTTGATTTCGCGTTTGGCTTTTTCCATGCCGAGCATCGCGTTGAGCTCGGCGTCGCCTTCGGCCAGATATTTGGCGGCCTCCTCGGCGTGGCGGGCGGCTTCCGTCTGAGCGCGGGTCGGCGCGCTGTCCGGGTCCCACGGGTCCGTACGGGCCTCGATCGTCTCCGGGTCGGTCAATATCAGCCGATAATCGTTGTTGTCCAACGCTTCCCGGGCCGGCGTGAATTTGGGATCCCGCGAATACACCCGGCGTAACAGCTCGGCGGCCTCCTCCTCGCGACCGAGGTGGCGCAAGCACATGCCTTGGGTGTAGAGCGCGACATTGGCGGCACCCGGCACCCGGTCCGCCTCGATGGCCGCCTGGCCGCGCCGGACGGCCTCCTCGAACACCCCGAGCGACGCCAGGGCGGTGGTGGCCATCGCCGCACCCGCGGCTTTGAGTTCGGGGTTGCGCCAGACCTTCCCCTCGGGGAACTGCAGGAGCACGTCCGGCCATCGCCCGGTGCGGAAGTACAGCACGCCGCGCACGTAGGTGACCAGCTCTTCGTCGAATGGATGCCTGGGCTCGACGCCGTCGAGCAGTTTCGCGGCTTCCTCATAATGTTTCGCCTCGGCGAGCGCCGCGGCATACGCGCAGGCGAGCGACTCCCCGCTGGTGACCGCCAGCCGCAGGAACAGCCCGTCGGATACCTCTGGCCGGAACTGCAATTCGGTGACCCCGAGACGGCGGATCTCCCACCCGAACGTCCTGATCGACGCCCACGCGCCGGCGAGCACCTCGAGGCTCTGGTCACCGGCGAGCACCCGCGCCAGCCATGCGTCGCACATGTCGGGGTCGATGGTGGACGCCATGGTGAACATCTGCAATGCCACCTGCGGGTTGTGGCTGGGCTGCAGCCCGTTGACCGAGATGCCGGACGCCAACAGGCCGGCGACCATCGCGTTACGGGCGTCCTCGGGGGTTGATTGCGGACGACTCATTGCGCTGCAGGCAAGGCCGCAGCGTTCTCCCGCACCTGGGCCACCGGCAGCACCAACTCATCGCCCTCCAGCAGGTCCCGGGTGGGCACCACCAGTAAGGGCCGAGCGGTCGGGGCGGGCAGGCTGGCACGCACCGCTGCTAGTTGGCGGCCGGTGAGCCGGTTGAGTCCGTGCGGCAACCCCTTGGGGGTTCGCTTGTCGCTGTGGTAGCGCACCCACGCGGAAACCAGCGGCCGGCCGCCCGATGTAGTGAGCCGGATGGTGACCACGGTCGCCTCGGTGTCGGGCTGCCACAGGTCGTCGATTGCCTCCGTGGTGATGTCCGACGGCGTCAACCAAAAACTGGTCGCGAACCCGTTGAAATGCTTGAGGTAGCGCCAGCCTGGGCGGCTCCAGGTCGGTTCGAGATCGGCCAGCACGGCCTTGTCGACCTCGGCGAGCTCGTCGGCCGTCAGCGGCCGGGCCGCGCAGCCGTGGCCATCGAGGTCTTGGGCGAGGCGTTCGGTGGCCGCGACCAACGTCGACGCCAACGAATCACGGGCTGCGACGGCGGCGACGTTGCGCTGGGGATTCATCCGCAGAACCAGCCAGGTGCGGCGCACATACGAGGCGGGCTGGTCGCCCACCACTTCCCACTCTTCGGGCCCCCAGTCGTCGAGCTTGGACAGCTCGGCGGCGTTGCCGCCGCGGCGTATCTTCACCGACACGATGTCGATGCCGTCGAGGTGGATGTCGAACTGGTGCAGCCCCTCGGCGACCGCCTGCACCAGCAGGGTGGGGGCCGACGCCGTCGTGCGATGGTGGCGGTGGCGTCCGGGAGCGTCCTCCTCACCGCCGTCAACCGCGATCACTGAAATCAGGCGGCCCGCGTACTCGCGCACCCCGACCGTGTCGCGTCCGTACTTACGCTGGTAATCGACTGCGGGCGTGCAGCCGGCGGCCAGCGCGGTGCCCGGATCGGCGGACCAGTCCCACAACCACGTGGCCAACCCGGAGGTGAGTGTGAGGCCGTGGTGGGTGACCAGCGACAGCAGCGTCACGATCACCGCCAGGCCGACCCCGACCCAAAAGGCGATGCGGTGCTCACCCTGCCAGGAGTCTGGGCAGTGGCTGGCCACCAGCAGGATCACGACGTCGACCAAGAACACCGCGGTGACGCGCAGCCACGACAACGACAACCCGAATCTGCGTTGAGGATTCATTACTATCGTCGCTCCGCCCTCATTGCTGCTTCCGTCGCTTCATCATCGTCGCGACACCGAATATTGCGCCGCCGATGAGTAGTGCCCCGGTCAGTCCGCCGGCGGCCACCCACACGGGCACCATATCGCGGTGCGGGGGCGGTTTGGGCACCGTCAGCGGCGCCGACAATTGCTGCGGCGGTTTTGCCGGGCCTTCGGGCACATCCCAGGTCAGCGCCGCCACCGGGTCGACCACGCCGTACCCGATCTGGTTGTCCACACCGCGCGCGGGCGCCCTGGCCGTGCGGGTCAAGCGGTTCATGACCTGGTACGCCGACAGTTGCGGGAACCTGGCGCGGACCAGCGCAGCCACCCCCGACACGATCGCCGCCGAGAAGCTGGTGCCGGCCGGAACCAACAGTGTGTTGTCCGGGCCGTCGATCGCGTTGATCAAGCCGTCGTCGCGGGGCGAGAGCCCGATGACGTCGGTTCCGGGTGCGGCGATGCCCACCCACGGCCCGGCGATGCTCGACGAACCTTGGCCCTGACCGCCTTGGGTCATCGGCCGACCGTCCGGGTCCACCGCACCGACCGTCAGCACGTAGTCGCTGAACCAGGATGGCGTGACGACGGTGGTGACCGCGTTCCAGTTGCGAGGATCCTTGGGCTGCAACGGATCGAAGATCGGGTTTTGCTTGCAGTCTTTCTTGCTACTGTCCCCGGCCGCGGCGATGATGACGGCGTTCTTGTCGACCGCCGCGTAGCGGACCGCCGCACCCAGCGAGCGCTGGTCGATGATGTTGCGCGCACTCATGCAGGTGACATCGGAGATGTTGATGATCTGGGCACCCAGGTTTGCGGCATGCACGATCGCCCGCGCCATCGTCTCGACGTTGTCGACCTTCGCCCGGGTCTGCGGATCCTCGTCGCCGGTGTAGGCATCCTTGAGACCGAACGCCTGGCTGGACTGGCGGATCGCGATGATGTCGACTTCGGGTGCGACTCCGCTGAAGGCGTCGGGCGCCTGTCCCGCGGGTGGCGGGGGC